>DBFBGQ010000052.1:0-43789 GCA_048201975.1 Candidatus Egerieenecus sp.
TTGGCCATTTTGATGTTCCGCTTTTACCTTCGCCAGATGCTTTTGGATGGGTTTGCGCCACACAAAGGTGTACCGGCCAGCAGCGCTTTCCAGCTTTGTTCCGTCGATGTATACCGTTTGGTGGTCTGTTTCGCGCATGCCCTCCAGTTCCTCAAGCTGGGCGCTTAGCAGGCGGACAGGCGCGTTGAGTGGTATGGTGATTCCCGAATTCAGCGCAAAAACCAGTTGACCGTGTCGCTCAAATCCCCTATACTGGTCTTGCTTTTGATAGGTTTTTTTCATACCTTTTAAGCGAAAAGACAAGGTTTGGATACCCTTTTGAGGATTCTTGCCTCGTCTTTTTTTGCTGGGGGTGTTTTGCAACGCGCCCTTTTTTCCCCCGGGAACCTGAGACCCGGCACGCACCCCAAAGGCAAGCATGCCTCCCTGCGCCCGCCCTGGGACGAAGGGATTTTTTTCCGGCGCTGGAAATGCCCGGCGATTTATGGTACACTGATGCCTGCAACTTTCAACGCAACGAGGTGAACGTGATGAATCAACGGGATCTTTCCGAGCTGCGCCGCCGGCTGAACCCCGACCGGCGCAATCCCACCCTGCTGTGCGGCTGCTACCTCACCGGGGACGGCCGGGTGATCTCCAGCTTTGCCCAGCCCGTGGGCAGCCTGCCCCAGGAGGAAAACGAAAAATATATGGCCATTTTTCGGCGGTGCCTCTCCGGCGCGCCGGGGCAGAACCTGCTGCCCATGGACTTTGCCGGCGGGGAGGAGGGGGCCGAGCAGCGGCTGCTCACCCGCCTGTGCGACAGCGCCCTGGGGGATGAGGACGCCGTGGGGGACTTCTACCAGCGAATCATCGCCTATGTGCAGGCGGAGTTCGCCCATAAGGCCCAGTCCGTGCAGGAACAGCAGGCCGCGGACAACTACCTGGCGCTGCTCCTCCACGACGGCTACGACGTGCCCCACCGGGATGCCAACGGGGACATGGACCGGGAGCGCTCCGAATCCGTGTTCCACTATGTGCTCTGCGCCTTGTGCCCGGTGAAGCAGGCCAAGCCCGCCCTGCGCTACGTGCCCGCCCAGAGCCAGTTCCACAGCCGGGAGGACGACTGGGTGGTGGGCGCGCCGGAGATGGGGTTCCTGTTCCCCGCCTTTGAGGAGCGGGGCGCCAACGTCCACCGGGCCATGTATTATACCCGGGACGCGGGCAACCTCCACGAGGACTTCCTCCGGCTGGCCCTGGGCGCGCAGCCTCCCATGAATGCCGACGAGCAGAAGCAGACCTTCCAGGCCATCCTTCAGGAGAGCCTCCAGGAGGAGTGCAGCCTGGACGTGGTGCAGACCGTGCATGAGACCCTCACCGGCATGCTGGAGGAGCGCAAGGCCGACAAGACCGCCGAGCCCCTGACGCTCTCCGCGCCGGAGATCAAGCGGGTGCTGGAGGCCAGCGGCGTGAGCCAGGAGAAGGCCGCCGCCTTTGAGGAGAGCTACGCCGCCACCTTTGGGGAGCGGGCAGAGCTGCCGGCGGTGAACATGGTTTCCTCCCGGCTCAAGGTGAGCACCCCCGCGGTGAATATCCAGGTGGACCCGGAGCACGCGGGGCTGATTGAAACCCGCATGATCGACGGCCGCCGCTATATCCTCATTCTGGCGGACGGGGATGTGGAGGTCAACGGCGTGAAGGTATACGAGGCCCCGGAAAGGTAAAAAAACAGAGGCAGGCACAACCGATATCAGCGGTCATGCCTGCCTCTTTTCTGCTCTCCGGGATCCATGGCGCGCAGACCCGTGCAAGCCGGAGCCTGGCGACTGCGGCAGCCGCGGGGCGGCTTACTCCGCGGGGGCCTGGGTGGGCTCCTCCGCGGGAGCTTCCGTGGGAGCCTCGGTGGGGGCTTCCGTGGCCTGATCCGCCAGCAGATAGGCGTTGCCGGCGGCGGTATAGGTCACCTGCGCGGCGCTCACCCAGGCGTTGAGCTGGTCGCTGAACAGCGTGTTCTCCTTCTCCGCCTTCAGCTCCGCGGCCAGGGTATTCTTGATCTCGTCGGTGTACTCCACCGGGCCGGCGGGCACGTCGCGGACATAGCAGACGATGTACACCCCGTAACTGCCCACGTAGGGCTGGGAGACCTGGCCGATTTCATCCACGGAGAAGGCCGCGCGCACAAAGGCGGGGTCAAAGTAGATGCTGTCCATGCTCACGCTGTAGCCCTGGGATTTGTAGGGCTCCTGGTTCATGCCGGGATCGGTGTTGTACTCGGCAATCAGGTCGGCAAAGGGCACGCCCTGGGCCAGCTTGGCGTTGATCTCGTCCACGGTGGGCTGCACGGAGGCGATGATGGCCGCGTAGGCGGCGTCCACATCCGCCTGGGTGACGGGGGTGGAGGTGGGCTGGGCGGAGGCCTCCGCGGTGGCCGTGGTGTCGTCAGCGTCCATCTCGGCGTAGTCCTGGGCCTCCTCCAGGGAGGCCTGCAGCGCCTGATAGTTGCTCATGAGCTCGTCGTCCACCTCCAGCAGGATCTGCGTGATGCCCCGGTAGCCTTCCGGCACATAGTAGGGGGTCATGCCGAAGTAGTACAGCGCCTGCTCGTAGATGGAGGCGTCGGCGTAGGTCTGCTTGTCGGCCTCCACCTGGGCGTCGAAGGCGGCGCGGACCTCCTCGTCGGTGACGGTGGCATCCTTGACCATGTCGGCGTAGAGGCGCTCATAGATCTTGTTTTCCCGGTTGGAGGCGGTGAGCGTCTCCAGGGTGTAGCCCTGGCTCTCCAGGCTGGCGATGGCGTCCAGCCGCGCGGCGGCCTTGTCCGCGTCGGTGGCGTCCTCGGTCAGCCCGGCATAGTTGGCAATCCAGGCCTCAATTTCGCTGTCCAGGGTCGCCTGGGCATCCTGCTGCATCTCCGCCTCCTCCTCGGCGGTGAACTGGTCCATGCCCAGCTCCACGGCCTTCTGGAAGAACACGGCCTCCTCCACGCTGCCGCGGATGGCCGCCTGCTGGATGTAGGCGGTAAGCTCCGGGTCGGTGATGTCAAAGCCCTGGGAATAGTACAGGTACAGCAGGTAATAGGCGTAGCTGTCCACGTCGGACTGCATCAGGTTTTCGCCGTTGACCACGGCCAGCACCGCATCCTCCTGGGCGGCGTTTTCCGCCACGGCTTCGCTTTCCACCTGCGCCTCCTGGGAGGCTTGCAGCTCGGGGGACTCCGCCAGCGCGCAGCCGCCCAGCAGGCACAGCGCCAGCATCAGGGCCAACAAACGGGAAAAGTTCTTCATGCTTCGTTTCCTTTCTTAGCCGCGCTGCACGCGCGGGGTAATATCAACATTATGACATGAAAACGCCCCGCGCGCAAGTCCCTCCCTGCGCCGGGGCCAAAAGTTACATGGCGTTCAAGTTTTTTCCCCATCGCCGGGCATGGGCAGCGCGCCGCAGCCCCGCAGCCGTCCGGTCATGGCGGAGAGGATCAGCTTCTGCCCCAGCAGCTCGCGAAAGCGGGCGGTTTTCGTCTTGCCCTCCTGGCGCAGCGCGGCCAGCTGCTGGGTCAGCCGCGCCTCCTCCTCCAGCAGGTCCTCCATCATGGTTTCCAGGCGGCTCAGGCGGCGGAGGGCTTCCGCTTCCCGGCCGGGGAGCAGCGCTCCCTCCCGGGTGGTGGTGCGTTCCATGGCTTGGTGCTCCTTTCCCGGCTCAGCCCGTCACGTCGTAGGCGGCATCGATGGCCTTCAGCTCCCGGAAGGTGTCGATTTCGCAGATGTCCTGGAAGGTGCACTCCCGCACCTCCACCCTGTACTCGCTCTGGAAATATTCCAGGGGCACCAGGTCCCACTCCCGCTCCTTGCCCCCGGGCATGTCGAACACCGCCTTCAGGTGCTCGGCCAGCCGGGCGCCGTCCGCGGCGGTCCAGTAGCTGATGCCGAACATGTGCATGCAGTTTTCCCCGCCGATGTCCACCCGGGCGATGCAGCCGTTCTTCATGTGGAAGCACCAGTCTTCCGTCTTGCTCACGGGCACGCCCAGGTAATTGCTGCAGTATTGGTACTTGGTAATCAGCCCGGGGTTGTGCAGCACCAGGTCTGCCTCCAGCACGTAGGCGTTTTGCAGCAGATAGCGGGCGCACATCAGGGAGGCGATGTTCTTGGCCTCGTTATAAGCGGGGTTTTCGATAAACTTGATCATGGGGTACTTGAACAGCAGCTGGTCGAACTGCTCGGCCAGGTATCCCCGAACGATATAGATTTCTTCAATGCCCGCGGCTACCACCGCGTCCAGCAGGGTATCGATCATCCGCTTGCCGTTCACCCGCACCAGGGGCTTGGGGGTGTTCAGGGTGATGGGTACCATGCGGGAGCCAAACCCCGCGGCCACGAATACGGCGCGCCTGGCCCGGTAGGGCTCCAGGGCGGCCAGGCCCCGGGGGGTCAGGCGGCTTTTGTGGACGTAATCCAGCTCCTGCAGCTCCTTCAGGGTTTTGTTCACCGTGCCCACGGAGCGCCCCGCGGCGACGGCCAGCTCCCGCTGGGTAATCTCGCGGCCTCCGGCGGCCTCCAGGCTGGTCATCAGGTCAAACTGAGTGCGGCTTAAGCCCATAGCAAACAACCTTCCTTTCCCTCCCATACGCAAGCATTATATACCCGCCCCGCCGGAAAAGCAAGAAATGCGCCGCAGGCTTGACAAACCAGCGCCTTTCTTTTACAATAGGAAAACCTTGGGGCGTCAGGCCCCGCCCATGCTTGCAGCAGCATATGCGTAAGCCTCTGCGAAGGGAACGTTTTTTGTTCCGAAGAAAAAAATCGCGGGGGCTTTTTATGCTTTTTGGCCCTCCAAAGAAAGGCGGCGATGTCCATGACCCAGTTGCCAGACCATCCCGATAGCCCGGCGGAATACCGGCACCTGCAACAGACCTGCGACGTGATCCTCCAGGAGGTGCGCAAGCTGGAGGAGGAAACCGGGGTGGGCGCGGAGGAAAAGCGGGTGGTGTCCGTGCCCCAGGACGCCACCATGGACGAGATTGTGGCCCTGGACATCTTCCGCATGAAGCTGGATACCCTGCATCAGCTGGGGATGGCCAGCCACCAGGCGTACTTTGCCCGGCTGGATTTCGTGCCCGCCGGAGGCCGGATGGAAACCCATTACCTGGGCCGCTGGGGCGTGATGACCACACCGGGGTTTGACACGGTGGTGGTGGACTGGCGCTCCCCGGTGGCCAACCTGTACTATTCCGGGCAGATCGGGCCCATGTCCTATGCCGCGCCGGACGGCACGGTGACCGGGGAGCTGACCCTCAAGCGGATGCTCACCGTGCGGGACCGGGAGCTGCTGGGCCTGTTCGACAGCGGCGTGGTGAGCCAGGACGCCTATTTGCAAAGCGTGCTGGGCCAGGTCTCCACGGACAAGCTGCGGGAGATCGTCACCACCATTCAGGCGGAGCAGAACCTGGTGATCCGCCATCCCGCCCGGCAGCCGCTGATCGTCCAGGGGGTGGCCGGCAGCGGCAAAACCACCATCGCCCTGCACCGCATCGCCTGGCTGCTCTATGCCCACCGGGAGACCCTCCGCCCCGAGCAGTTGATGATCCTGGCCCCCAATCCTCTTTTCCTGGATTACATCTCCCAGGTGCTGCCGGACCTGGGCGTGGAGCGGGTGGTGCAGACCACCTTCCAGGGGTTGTGCCAGCGCCTGCTGGGCAAGCGCCTGCCCAAGGCCCGGCCCGTCACCCGCCTGGAGGACAAGCTGCAGGCCGGCCCGCAGGAGCGGGCGGCGGTGGGCGCGGTGCTCCGGCGCAAAGGCTCCCTGGCCTTCAAGGCGTCCATCGAGGCCTTTGTGGCCCAGTGGCAGGAGGAGCTGCTGCCGCCGGCGGGGTGGACATTCGGCAATGTGTCCCTGCTGCGGTACGAGGAGCTGCGGACCATCTTCCTCAAGCAGCTGGCGCCCTTCCCCATTCAGGCGCGGATGGATGAAATGAAGAAATACCTGCGCCGGCGGCTGAAAACCGCCGCCGAGGAGATGAAGCGCAGGCTGGAGGCGCTGGCCCAGGAGCGCCTGGACGCGCTGCTGGCCCGCCTGCCGGACGGCCCGGAGCGCCGGGCGCGGGCCACCCGGCTGCTGGAGAGCCGGGACCAGCGCCTGCGGGAGGTGGACGAGCGGGCGGCGGCCTACCTGAAGGACTACGCCAGGCTGTGGCCGGACGTATCCCTGACCACGGTGTACGGGGAATACCTGCGCCGCTGCGAGGACGCCAGCGTCCAGCAGGCTACCCTGCCCTACCTGGAAAAGGGCCAGGCCCAGCTGGAGGATCTCCCCGCCCTGGTGACCCTGGGCCGGCTGATCTACGGGGTGAAGCAGCTGCCCATCCGCCATGTGGTGGTGGACGAGTGCCAGGACTTCTCCCCCTACCAGGTGCAGCTGCTCCGGGAGCTCACCGCCGGGGCGTCCTTCACCCTGGTGGGCGATTTGATGCAGGGCGTTCACGAGGAGGAGGGCATCCACAGCTTCAGCGAATGGATGGAGCCCGTGTTCCATGGGGAGGCGGCGCTGCGTCAGCTGGTCACCAGCTACCGCAACACCGTGGAGATCATGACGCTGGCCAGCCGGGTGGCTGCCCGGCATCCGGTGGAGGGGCAGCTGACCGCCCGGCCGGTGCTGCGCCACGGGGAAGCGCCCCGGGCGTATGCCTGCCGCAGTGAGCAGGACCGCATCCGCCGCATGGCGCAGCTGGCTTCCGCCTGGCAGGAGGAGGGCTACCACACCGTCGCGGTGATCGAGAAGACCAAGGCCCAGGCCGAAGCCACCTGGCGGGCGCTGAAAAAGCATCTGCCCGCCCGGCTGCTGGCCGAGGGGGACGCCGCCTACGCCGGGGGACTGCTGGTGCTCCCCGCCGCCCTGGCCAAGGGCCTGGAGTTTGACTGCGTCATCGTGGCCCAGTGCGGCGCGGAGGCCTTCCCGGACGACCCCTTCCTGTGCCGGGTGCTCTACGTGCTGCTCACCCGTCCCCTGCACCGCCTGGCGCTGCTGCATACCGGCCCCCTGACCCCGCTGATTCCGCCCGACGCTTTGGCGCCGGTCGCCGGCGCAGAATAAGCCGGCCCTTTGGGTTCCATCCATTTTGCATGGAACCCAAAGGGCCACAAACGGCTGATAAAAGCATATTTTTCATGTGGGCACTGAAAGATGAAATTTTCTGCTCCCAAACTTTCAGAAGTTTCAACAAGTATGGGCCCCGAAGGGGTCCAGGGGGAAAGGCGGGCATCGCCGCCTGCGCTTGCAAGCATGCAATGTAGCACTTGCAGGAATTTTCAGATCCAATCCTTTGTCAACACGCTGACGCCGGGCCGCTCCCCCAGGAGGACCCGGCGTTTCTGTGCGCCCTGGCGCTTACAGCAGCCATAGCACGGTTGCCAGCAGCAGTACGGCGCCCAGCAGGAAGAACATGCACCCCGGCGGGAAGCACCCAATGGGGTAATACCTCCTGGGCGGACGGCGCATACCCCAGGGGCGGCCTGGAGGAGGCCGGCGGGGAGGCCGGTGGGGGCCGGGTCCACGCATGGGTCCGCGGGGATGCATGCCCGCAGGGCCGGGCCCCCGATGCGTCACCTTGGATGTGCCCGGCATGGCGCTTTTGCGGATTTTTCCGCGGGGGGGAGCTTTCACGGTAGGGTCGCCTCCTCAGCGTAATGGAGACCCTGTCCGGGCGGGACAAGGTCCGCTGCTTTAACGATACCATAGCGCGCCCCCCGGGGCGCAAGCCCCTTCGACCGGTTTACGCCCCGCCGAACACGTCCATGGCCCGGGCCGCGTCGGCCTCCATGGCCTCCTGCGCGGTCAGGGCCAGATCGTGGAAAAAAGTGACCTCCTCTGCCTGCAGCCGGGCAGCCACGGCGCTCACCCCCGCCCTGGACATGTAGCTGTAGTAATTGATCTTGCGAATGCCGCAGGAGATGGCGGTCCGGTAATCGTCTTCGCTGACGCCGCTGCCGCCGTGCATGACCAGGGGCAGACCGGTTTGGTCGGCGATGGTTTTCACCCGCGCCAAGTCCAGCACCGGCTTGGCGCGATAGATGCCGTGGGCGGTGCCGAAGGAAGGCGCCAGGGCGTCGACGCCCGTTTCCCGGCAGAAGGTCGCAGCCAGCTCGGGGTCGGTATAGACCGGGCCAGCAGCCGCCTCCCCGCCCTCCCGGGAGGGTAGTGTGCCCAGCTCGGCCTCCACCCCCGCGCCATGGGCGTGGGCCAGTGCCACAGCGGCGCGGGTGTTGGCCGCATTTTGGGGGTAGGGCAGGGCGCTGCCGTCGTACATCACGCCGGTAAAGCCCAGCCGCAGGGCTTTTTCCATGTAGTCCAGGCTTTCGCAATGGTCCAGGTGGACGCACACGGGCACTCCGGCCCGTTGGGCGAAGAGCAGCATTACCGGCCCGATGATTTCCAGGGGCGCCACGGGCTCATGGATCTCCGCATGGGAGAGGATCACCGGCACGTTGCGCCTTTCGGCGGCGCGGAGGACAGCGGTGACGCATTCCAGGTTGGGGGTGTTGAAAGCGCCCACGGCGCAGCGCTGGGCTGAGGCCAGGGCGAGGATTTCTTTCAGGTTGACGAGCATGTTTCTTCCTCCATCAAGGGACGCACAGCGTCATAGACTTGCTTGTAGCGTTGGTATACCTCCGTGTACCGGCGATGAAGAGCGGGCCGGGGGAAATATGTCCGGCCTGTGCGCACCATGGCGGAGGCGGCGCCGGACAGGCTGGGGAAAAGCCCTGCGGCTACGCCCACCAGCATGGCGCTGCCGGTGGCGCCCGCCTCCGCGCTGGCCAGCGCGGTAACGGGCACGTTGAGCACGTCGGCCTTCATCTGGAGCCAGAGGGGGGAGCGCGCGCCGCCTCCGGTGGCCCGCAGGGGCGCGATGGCGATGCCCGCGGCGGCCAGCCGCTCTTGGTTCAGGCGCATCTCGTAGCACACGCCCTCCATCAGGGCGCGGTACAGGTCCTCCTGGGTGTGGCTGAGGGTGAGCCCCAGCACAGCGCCCTTGCTGCCCGCGTCCATGTAGGGGGTGGCCGCGCCGCTGAAGTGCGGCAACACCAATAGCCCCGTGGGACCGTCCCCGGCTCCGGCCTCCAGCAGGTCGTAAACGGAGGCGTTTGTTTCCCGGGCGTGCTGTGCCGCATGGCCGCCCAGCTGGTCGATGAACCACTTGACCAGCGCGCCGCCCGTGTAGCAGAATGCGTAGGTGACATAGCTGCCCGGATGGACGAAGGGCGCCACGCAGTAGCCGCCCCGGACCATTTCCTCCAGGCGGCAGTGGGTGAACACGGGGGTCATGCACTCCACGGTGCCCGCCCCGTCCACCGTGGCGGAACCGTCCAGCACGCCGCTGCCGATGGCCGCGGCCACCTGGTCGTGGCTGATGGATACCACCAATAACTCCGGGGTCAGGCCCAGCTCCCTAGCCAGCGCCGGGCGAATGCGTCCCGCCGGCGTGCCTGTGGGCACCGGTCGGGAAAGCAGCGCCTGGTCCAGCCCGGCGGCGTCCAGCGCCTCCCGGCTCCAGCACAGGCTGCGTATGTCAAAGGCCATGGTGCGGGCGGCCAGGGAGTAGTCCAGCTGCGCCACCCCCGTCAGGCGGTAGACCACGTAATCCTCCATGAGCATCACCCGGCGGACCTGGGCGAACAGCTGGGGCTGGCGCTCCTTCATCCACATGAGCTTGGGCAGGGAATACATGGGGTGAGGGCTGACGCCGGTGATCTGCGCCAGGCGGGCTTTCCCCAGGCGGCGGACAAGACCGGCGCACTGGCTTTCCCCCCGGGGATCGGTGTAAAGCATGGCGGGGGCCAGAGGCTCGTCCTTTTCGTCCAGGAGCACAAAGGTCTCCCCGAAGCTGGTCACCCCCAGCCCGCCGATGCCTGCGTACTGCCGGGCGGCCTCCGCCAGCGCCTGGCGCGCCGCCTCCCAGATGGCCCCTGCGTCCACCTCGTGGGCCGCCTGGGTGCGGCGAGCAGGATACGCCCGGTAAACGCTCCCTAGCAGCGTGCCCTCCGGATCAAAAACGCATAGCTTGCACCCGGTGGTGCCGATATCCAGTCCGGCCAGGCGCATGTCGCCTCCCTCCTTTCTTCGCCGTCAGTCGATGTTGACCATGCGGTAGCCCAGGTAAACCCCAAAGGCTTCGTCCAGCACGGCCTTCATGTGCCCGTAGCCCACCGCCGTGTGGTGCTTGAATCCCCCGCGGGCCAGCTTGAGCAGCTTGTCCTGCAGCTGCGGGATCTCCGCCACGCCGCCGCAGCCGAAAAAGTCCGCCTCAATGGGCTCGCCGGTGAAGCGCCCCTGGGAGGTGTACATTACCAGCTTGCCATCCTTGGTCTGGCAGTTGGAGAATGTCATGGGCATGGCTTTGATGCGCCCTTCGTTGCAGCCCCAGCCGCTGCCAGGGTCCTGCTTGTCAAACATCTTGTGGGAGGCCACCACGCCCCTGCCGTCCATAAGGGTCTGGGCCACGGGGCCGCAGTGGAACAGGATCACCTTGTCTTCTTCTTCCCCGTAGTTGTTGTTCCAGTCCAGCACGGTGGCGGGGGTCTGGCTGGCCAACTGCATGGCGCGCATGCAAATGGCGCTGCACAGGTCGATTTCGCAGCTGGCTGCAATTCCCCGGTCGTTCAGCTCGCTGAGCAGCACGCAGGGGCACACCCGAAAGATGGTTTCCATCTCATTCCAGCAGCGGAGGGTGAGGGCGTCCAGGTGATACTCGTCGATGTAGTGGTCCATGACCAGGCTGATGCGGGCCAGGGTGCGCAGGGCCTGCGGGGGAACCTGGGAGAAGTCGGCATAGTCCCGCAGCCGCTCCTCCTTTTCACGCAGGCCGGGGGCGTCCTCCGGCAGGCGCTGGACCCGGTATACCAATTCCGACAGGTCGAAGCTTTCCACGGTGATGCCGTATTTTTGCAGGGCGATTTCGTCAAAGCGGGTGGTCTTGAAGGCGGTGGTCCGCGCTCCCAGGCAGCCCACGGTAAAGCGCTTCATGCCGTTGACCACCCGGCATACCGCGGCAAAGTCCGTCAGGTTGCCATGGAAGGCCGGGGATAGGGGATGGACCACATGGGGCTTCATCACTGTAAAGGGAATGCCGTACTGGGTAAACACGTCGGTGACGGAGAATTTGCCGCAGTAGGCGTCCCGGCGGTGGGCGAAGTCCATCTTGCCGATTTCATCCGGGTAGGCCTGGAGCAGAATGGGTACGCCGGCATCCCGCAGGGCTTCGGCGGCGCCGTTTTCATCCACAAAAATGGGCATGGAGAATATCACGCCGTCATACTGCCCCTGGTGGGCCTTGAGCCAGCGGGCGTACAGCCGGCCCTCGTCCCGGGTTTCCACCGCGCCGTAGCGGGTGGCCCCGGCATCCATGATCAGGTAATCGTAGCCCGCCCGGGTCACTGCCTGGATCATTTCCTCCCGGGCGTTCAGAATCAGCTCCCCGGGCATGAAGCCGCGGTTGCCAAAGCACAGGGCAAAAGTCATCTTTTTCATTGGCAGGGATCTCCTTCCGTGGTTGTGTTGTCAAAGTGGAAAGCGACGCCGGCGCGCAGGGTTTCGCCGGGGGCGAGCATGGGCAGCGTGCCGTTTTCCCGCTCCTGCTTGCGCCCCATAAGGTAGGTATTGGAGGGCTCCAGCCCCAGGGCGTAATCCCCGGCGGCCATGCTGCGCCAGTGGGAGAGAATGGGCAGGGAATCGGACCAGCGCAGGGTCACGCTGATGTCCAGCGCCCGGTTGCGCAGCACGGCGACGGGCGGCATGTCCCGATGAAAAAACACCCGCTCCTCCTCCAGGGGTACGGGGGCGTCCAGCTGGCAGGCCCGGTCCAGGCCCTGGGCGGCAAAGGGGGTGCGGGGAATGGTGCGGCGCTCCGGGGGCAGGCGCAGCTCCGCGCCCTGGCACACCAGCGGCCAGCCGAAGTTGCAGTGGTACAGCAGCGCGCAGCCTTCCGGGGCGTAGGCCAGGTTGGTGATTTCATCCTCCAGGGCGATGTCCGCGCCGTCTGCGGGAATGCGGATGATCCGGCGCGCCTCCAGGCAGTGGCCGAAGAGCGCGGTTTCCCGGATCACGCCGCGGACGACGATCTCCCCGCCCTCCATATAGGCGGCCACCTCCTGGGCCGGCAGGCCATGGAAGCGGCCGTGGAGGGGATGCCACTCCTCCCCGTCCCGGTGCGCGCCGCCGGTGGAGCGCATGCCCCCGGTGTACACCAGCCCGCCGGGAAATGTGTGGAGAAATTCCTGCTCATAGGGCAGAAAAGCCGCGGGGCTGTCATAGCCGTTTTTGCTCAGAAAGGTGACGTTTACCCCCCGGTAGCGGACCTGGCCGATGTCCAGCCCCGTATCGGGCAGGATATCCACCTGCAGCCCGCCGGCGGTGACCACCTCGATCACCTGGACGCCCCGGGCCTTGCCCTCCTCCAGGGTGACCCGGCGCAGGGTGTAGCGCTGCATGGGATGGCAAAGGTAGCCGGATTGATTGCGCGTATCCATGGTTCCTCCTTTTCGGCGGCGCGGTACAAAAAAAGGGGGGAGCGCCGGGGCTGGCCGGCGGACCCCCTTCTTCGCTGCTGTTATTGGGCGTATTCCGCCATTACCGATAGCACGGTTTCGTCATAGTTGATGTTGTTTTCCAGGGCGTCCAGGATCACGGCGATTTGGTCCCCGGCCTGGACCGTCAGGGGCAGGCGCAGGCGCAGGGTGTCGCTGCCCAGCTTGCAGAAGTCCTCCTCCTGGGGCCAGACCTTTACGCCGTTTGCCTGCACGGCCACGCCGGTGCTGGTGGGGCTCATGTCCGGCGCGCCGATCTTGGCGATGACGGTGAGGGTGATGTCCCCGTCCTCCGGGGCGTCAAAGACCATGGCGGGGGATGCCCCCGTGGAGGGGTGGGCGCTGCGCTGATTGATGGCCAGGTACAGGTATTTCTCCTCGTCGGTGGCCTTGAACACCTGGTCCGAGCGGACGAAGGCCAGCTTGCGCAGCTCGCCGGTGTCCTTATCCAGGAACATGTACTGCCAGCCGTTGTTGTTTTGCGCGCCGAAGTTCTCCTCGTGGTCGGGGATGTATACGCCCGCCTCGCAGCCCTCCCGAATCAGGCTGTTGTAGCTGGTGTACTTTACCTGGTAGTCCTTGATCCAGGCGTCCCGGCTGCCGGTGGTATATACCTCCAGGGCCAGCACGTCGCCTTTTTTCAGGGTGAGGTTCATGGTCAGGGGGGTGAAGCCCTCCTGGGGGCCGTCGGTGGTCAGCTGCAGGCTGTCGCTTTCCCCCAGGGACAGCGCCTGGCCGTTGAGCGTCACTTGAACGGCGGCTCCGCCCGTGCCATGGGTCAGCGCGGAGAGCTCCACTTCGCCGCCGATGGGCGCGGTGAAGGCATACACCGGGCGGGAGCCCAGCTCGCCCACGAAGCAGGAGGTGGGATTGATGAAGAACATCTCGCCCATGGCGCTGGGATCGGAGGCGAAGGCGTTCACCTGCCAGCTGATGTCGGACTGGGTATAGTACGCCATTTCATGGTAAGCGCCCTCCGCGTCCCGGTACAGGTAGGACCAGCCGTTGTTGTCCTGGATACCGAACTGGTCAAAGTCCGGGGCCCAGATGGCGCCGGCGTCCACGGGAGCATGGGCGGCCTTCTCCTGGGCGGCGGCCTGCTCCACCTCCTCCTGGGTTACCTCCAGGGGGGCGTCGGGAGCCAGGTAGGCCACGGCGTAGTCCTTCACCCAGCCTTCCCGGTCGGGGCCGGTGGTGCCGCCCACCAGGTAAACCACGTCCCCGGCCTTGGCGTCAGTGCGCACGGCATGGGCGGTGAAGCCCGCGTCGGAGCCGGTGGTGTTGAAGGCAATGGCCTCCGCCAGCACGGTTTCGCCCAGCAGCACGGTTAGGTTCACGTCCGGCTGGCCGTGGGTGGCAAAGCGGATCTCAATGCGGCCGTCGGCGGGTACGGTGTAGGCATAGGCGGGCATGGTGCCAAGCTCCCCGGTGAAGAAGCTGGATCGGCTGATGAAAAACATCTCGCCCATGGCGCCGGGGTCGGAGGCGAAGGCGTTCACCTGCCAGTCGATGTCGGACTCGGTGAAGAAGTCCATGGGCGCATATTCGCCATCCACCGTTTTGTACAGGTAGGACCAGCCGTTGTTTTCCTGGACGCCCCAGGCGTCCATGTCAGGGGCGGCCACATAGCCCTCGCCGATGGTTTCCGCGCCGGCGCAGCCGCAGGCCAGCAGCAGCGCTATCCACAGCGCCAGCAGGGGCAGCAGGTGCTTTCTCATGGTTCCATCCTCCTTTGCATTGCGCGCTTATTGCCCTTCCAGGCAAGGATCGCCGATGAATATGTAATCCTCCACGCTGGTGCCGCCGGCGTGCACCTCCAGGGTGAGCAGCACCGTTTGCCCGGCGTAATCCGCCAAGGACGCCCTGACCTCCTGGAAGGGCTGGCCGGGGATCACCTGCTGCTCCAGCAGGGGCTGGCCGTTGACCTTGAGCGCGAAGATGGCGCCGTCGCCGTTGACCGCGCCCTTTTTCACCCCCAGGGCCGCGTAGAAGTCCATGGGCGATGCGGGCAGGGCCGCCAGGTAATTCAGCGTTACCGCGCCGCCCTCAGGGGGCTGGGTCATCAGGCCGTTGCGCATTTCATCCCCCACCTCGGCCACGCATTGTACCGGCGTCAGCCCCGCCTGGATGATCTGGGTGGAGCCGTCCTCCATCAGCCAGGTGGAAACATAGGGCAGGCAGGTCAGGTCCGCAAAGCCCTCCAGGGGCTGGTTCTCATAAATGGCGTAGATGGTGTCGCTCAGGGGCGCGGCAATCTCGTAGGTGCGCTCGCCCACGGGGGTGATCTCCGCCTTCCCGGACAGGGACAGGAAGCTCTCCGCCTCCCGGGAGGTGCGCAGGGTGTAATGGGCGGTTTTCTCGATGTTCCCCCGGGACTGCACCACACGCGGAGCCACCACGGCGGTGGAATCGTTGGCGGTGGTGTTGTAGGGGTCGCACTCAATGCGCAGGGTAATGGTCTGCCCCTCAAACTGGGTCAGGTCCATGGAGATGGGGGTGCCCAGCTCGCTGGTGACGTGGACCTCCTCCAGGAGCATGTTGGTCCGCTCCGCATCGTCCTTGGCCCAGACCATGAAGCGGTAGGTAGCCCCGTCGCTGGTGGCGGCGTTCACCGCCGAGGCCATTTGCGGGGAGGCGGTGAACACGGTGCTGCCATAGATCTCCAGGTCGATGTCCGCCTCCATCCAGGCGCAGCCGATGTTGTCGCTTTCGTTGATCCACGGCGGATGCATGAACAGCCGGTCGTTGTAGTGGCGGATCTGCGCCTGGCTGGGCATCAGGAAGCCGAAGTTGGTCATGGAGTTGAATTCGCCGGTCTGGTTGGTGGTGCCGTCGGTGAGATCCTCCCCGGCGCGCATCACCCCGTCGTACTTGAGCAGGTCTATGACCCGCTCGCTGGTGGAGACGATCTCCTGCACCGCCACCAGGGCGTAGTCCTCGCTCTCCTCAAAGGCCCGCAGGGTCAGGTTTTCCTCCGCCGCGGAGATGTGGGTGGCGTCCTGGTCCGGGGGTTGCTCCGATACCAGATAGCTCTTTTCCGGGTTCAGGCCAAATATGGTCTGCCCGTCGTAGAGCAGCCAGCCCTCCACGCTGCCCTCGACCGTGGCGCTCTCCACCCCGGTGAGGAAGCGCACCGCCACCTGGTCCGGTTCGGTGATATCCTCCAGGAAATAGGAGCCGTCCTGGCTGCGCAGCCACTGGGCGGTTTTGCCGTCGTTGCGCTTCAGGGAGAGCAGCACGTTTTCGTCCCAGGGATTTTCGGTGTCCAGCACGGGCTCGTACTGCATACGGAAGTTGGCGTCCCACAGGGTCAGGGCGGTGGACTGGGTGGGTTGCAGGATGTCGCTGGCCTCGATGCGGTACAGGCAGGGGATCTCAAAGGCCCGCTGATTGCCCGCCCGGTACCAGGCCTGGTAATATTCCTCCTGCTCCGCCCGGGTGGTGGGCAGCGCCGGATAGTGATAGAAAGTGATGTTGTCCCCGAAGAGCACCGTGGTCAGCGGGCAAATTTGGTCAAACCAGGTTTCGCTCCAGGTCTGGGAGGCGTTGTCCAGGCCGTAGACGTGCTGCTGCAGCAGGCTGGCGTAGCGGGCGTTGAATTCGTTGACGCCCTCGCCGCTGAACACCACCCCGGGCAGGGCCTCCGCCAGGCGGCGCTGTAGCTCCACGTTGCCCTGCATGGTGGTCATGCCGTTGACCAGGCCGCGGCCGTCGTTGAAGCACAGCAGGGACTGGTCCAGGTGGATGATGTCCACCCCGGTTTCCTCCACCACCTGGGTCAGCTGGCGGATGAGCACATCCTGCCAGACGGTGCTGGCCTGGTTCTGCTGGGTAAAGGCGTAGGTGATGCCGTTGGCCGTGTAGCCCTCGATGACCATCTCCCCGGTGGAGGCGTCCAGCACCGCGGAGTCCGCCAGGTTTTCGTTCAGGTAATCGGCGTTGTCCAGGTGCGCGCCCAGCATGTTGGCGTGCACGCTGACCTTGAAGCCCAGGGAGTGGGCGTAGTCCACGCCCTCCTTCAGCCCCGGGCGCACGGAATAATCGGGATAATTCATGTCATAGTTGGAGGTGCGCCAGTTCACCAGGTGAAGCACGGTTTTGGCGGGGTCCACCACCTGGGCCAGGGCGTCGGCCAGGGACTTGTCCACCACATCCATGAGCACCACCAGCTGAATCTCATCGGCCCAATCCGGCTTGGCGGCCTGGATCTCCTGGGTATGGAACAGCTCCTGGGCGTACGCCTTGTAGGTCAACGCGCCCTGCATCCAGTCGCCCGCATAAGGGACCATGGCCCACTCCACGGTGGTGAAGCTGTCATACTGGTCGAAGGGCGCCTGGGGAATGGTCTCGATCTCCAGGTAGAAATACTGCTCGTCGCTGGAGACGTTCAGGGCCTTGAACTGCGTGCCGTCGTCCATGGCATGCACCAGCAAACCGCCGTTTTCCGCCTGGATGAGGATCATCTGCGCCTGCCACACATTGGGGTAGGCCATGCGGCTCATGTAGGGCGCGGCGTTTTCCGCGGTCAGGCGAATGCCGTTCCATGCGGGGATGATCACGTCATAGTTCAGGGGCACCACCAGCCTAAAGCGGGTGGAGGAGACTCCGGCGTCGGACTGCGCGGTCTGGATTAGGCGCATGGAGCCGTCCTGCTGGGGGGTAAAGCGGGTTTCCAGCGTGGCGGCGGCATAGGTTTGGGTGATGCAGGCCGCTTCGCCAAAGTCCTTGGTCAGGGTTTCCGCTTCCCCGGCGCCACTGCCGTCGGCCAGGTTCAGCGCCGAGCCGGGCAGGTCCACGCGCATTTTGCCATAGCCAAATGTCAGCGTGCCGTTGGCCTCGGCCAGGGTGACGCCCCCGGTAACGCCCACCTTGCGGTTGGAGCGGTTCAGCCCCAGGTCGCCGGAAGCCCGCGCCCCGGCGGACAGCGCCAGGGGCAGGCAGAGCGCCAGCGTCAGTACGGTCAGGAAGATGCTCCGTTTGTTGCTCATGCAGTTTCCTCCTTTGTTAGTGCATGGATGATCGCCCCCAGCAGGGGCGTCAAATGGTCCGCCACCAGGCGGTGGCCATCGCGGAGGGGATGGACGGGCTCCGGAGGCAGCCATCCCTGGGTGGAGATGCAGCATATCCGCCGGTCCCCGGCGGCCTGGCGGTCCGCTACGCAGGCGGCGACCTCCGCCGGAAACACGCCGCACAGGGGCGTCAGGCACACGATCATCGCCCGGGGATGCACCTGGCGGATCACTGCCAGCAGCCGGGCGTAGGCCTGCCGGAAGGTCTCCGAGGGATAGCGGCTGTCGTTGGTTCCGTGGTTCACCACCACCACCCGGGGCGCTGGCCCTGTGTAGGGCACACCCTCCACCGCGTAGGGATAAATTGCCGCGGCGTCGGGCACGCCTCCGCACCCCTGGGTGATGACGCCCACCGCGCCGTAGGCCTGGAACATGGGCCGCAGGTTCAGCCGCTGGGCGGTGAGCGCCGCGTAGGTGGCCCAGCTGTCGTCCTGGTAGGGGCGGTCGAACTGCTGGATGAGGTGGCAGGGCTTGGCGGAAAAGTCCGCGTCCACCAGTACGCCCTCGGTGATGGAGTCGCCGATGAACTCCACCAGCATCCGGTCATCCGGGGCCAGCGGCACGGCCTGCTCCACATAGGCCCCGGCAAAGGCCACCGCGCCCATCAGCGGCGGGCGCCACCGGGGCAGGATCTCCGCGCCGCCCTTGTAGATCACTTGCAGCTCATGGGGGCCGTCGCTTGGGGCCGTGACCCGCAGGTGCCGGTCCAGGGGAACCTCCACCTGCGCTCCGCCGTCCACGCAGAGCCACAGGTGCGGCTGAGGCTGCACCCCGCACCCCAGGTCAAACACCAGATGGGCTGTCCGACCTGCAAAGCCCAAGCGAAGCCACGAGCCCGGCGCGGTGGTCAACGCTACGTCCTGCCCCCGCGGCTCTCCCGGAGCGGCCGGATAGCCCGCGTGGGTCCAGCGCCCGGTGAGGCATACGGCGGGATCGCGCCAGGATACAAACATGGGCGCACCTCCTATGCGGCTGTTTTGGTGGCTCCATTATAGAAGACCCTTCCCCGCAGACTCAATGAACCATTTTACAGATAGCTATCACTCTTTTGCACATGGTAAGAAATGGCATAAATATTAAACCGCTTTTGACAAAAATGCAGCGTGCTTCGCTTTACAAAATCCGCCGGAAAAGTTATTATACAAAAAAACAGGAAGCCGGGCGAAGGACCGTGCGCGCCCGACGCATAAAGGAAGGCAGCATGAAGCGAAGAAAAATCCACCTGTATGCCAAGCTCATTCTGATTCTGGCGGTCACCTTCGGGGCTGTTTTTGTCGTGAGCCTGTACGGCATGAACAGCCAACAGCAGATACTGCTGGAGCGGCTCACTCAATCGCAGATCTCCAAGGTGGGCTTTTTTGAAAGCACCCTGACCACGGAGGTGAGCCGGCTGCAAAACAGCGCCAACGCCTGCGTCAACGACGAGGACTTTATCAAGCTGGCGGTGTTTTCCGACGTGTTCAGCGACTACAAGCGCAGCGAAACCATCAACAACCTGCGCAAAAAGATGATCCTGTTGCGGGAGATGAGCCCGTACATGAACAGCATCAGCGTGTACATGCCCGCCCTGGGGCGGAGCGTGAATACCATCAACTGCGACAGCGAGCTGTCCCAGGCGGATGTGGACGCCCTGCGCCAGTCCCAGCAGAACGGGGAGGCGCTGGCCTACCACCAGGGCCGGCTGCTGGTCAGCGCCGCGTACCCGGTGGGGACGGCGGAGCCCTACCTGCTGATGGCCATTGAGGTATCCCAGGCGGAGCTGCGCAACATGCTGGCCTCCATGGAAACCAGCGAAAGGAGCGGCGCGCTGCTGCTCCGGGAGGACTGGTACCTCTCCCCGGAGGAGCTGCCCTCCCAGCTGCTGGCGCTGATGCGCGGAGCCGTTTACGCCCCCGGCGCCGGGGATACCGACGCACAAACCCTGCGCTGGCAGGGGGAGGATTTTCTCTTCGCCTGGGTTCGCTGCCCCGCGCTGGACGCCTGCCTGGTCTCCTATGTGCCTCAGGCCCAGGTAACCTCCCAGCTGCAGGCCGGCAGAAACTGGATCTCCCTGATGGTGGTGGCCGCCTCCGTGCTGGTGGCCTGCGCCGCCATGCTGGAGTTCACCTCGGTGCATTTGCCCATTCAGCGAATGGTGCAGGCCTTCCGTGCGGTGGAGCAGGGGGACCGGCACATCCGCCTGCAAACCGACCGCAAGGACGAGTTCGGAGACCTGTACGCCAGCTTCAACCATATGCTGGCCACCATCGACGGGCTGATTAACCAGGTGTACAGGCAGCGCATGCTCTACCAGCAGGCGCAGCTCAAGCAGCTGCAAACGCAGATCAATCCGCACTTTTTCTACAACAGCTTTTTCACCGCCCAGGGGATGCTGGACATGGGGGAGTATGAGGCGGCTTCGGAGATGCTGGGGGCGCTGGGGCGCTACTTTCAGTTCATCACCCGCAATGGGCAGGCGTTCATTCCCCTGGAGCGGGAGCTGGCCCACGCGCAAACCTACTGCGAGGTGCAGCAGATCCGCTTTGCGGATATCGACGTGCGCATAGAGGCCCTGCCGCCAGCATGGCGGGATGTCCTGGTGCCCCGCCTGATTCTTCAACCGCTGATTGAGAACGCCTACGCCCACGGACTGGAGGACATGCCCCAGGGCGGTATGCTCTGCGTGGGCTTTGAACCCCAGGGGGAGGACCTGCTCATCCACGTGTGCAACAATGGCCACAGCCTGCCGCCGGAGGAACTGCGCATCCTGCAGGCACGGCTGGAGGCTCAGGACGACGGAGAGCAGGAGATCACCGGGATGATCAACATCCACCGCCGCCTGCGGCTGTATTACGGCCCAGGGTACGGCCTGTCCATCCAGCCCTGGGCGCCCGGCGGCGCCCACGTGACCCTGCGCATCCGCAACAAAAAAGCGCCGGATTCCCCGGCGCAAAAGGAGCATGCCTATGTACCGCTTGCTGGTGGTTGACAACGAACCTTACGTGGTGGAGAGCGTGATGTTCTACCTGGAGGAACACAGCGGCCTGGAGCTGGAGGTTTACGGCTGCTACAGCGCCGCCAAGGCCCTGGAGATGATGGAGCGCATGCGCGTGGACATCCTGCTGACGGATATCCGCATGCCCGGCATGGACGGGCTGAAGCTCCAGGAGCAGGTGATCGCCCGCTGGCCCCGCTGCAAAACCATTTTCCTCTCCGGCTATGACGATTTTGACTACATTCAGCGCGCCTTCCGCACCGGGGGATGCAACTATGTGCTCAAGTCCGAGGGCAAGGAGGCGGTGATCGCCGCCGTGGCCAAGGCCTGCCAGGCCCTGGAGGAGCAGTCCGCCCAGGAGGTGCTCCTCTCCCAGGCCCAGGAGCGCTGGGCGGAGGCCATGCCCGCCCTGCGCCAGCAGCTGTATCACTCCCTGCTCAGCGCTTCGCCGCCGCAAACCACCCAGCGGGAAGAGGCCTTTGCCCGGATGAATCTCCCCTTTGATCCCCGGCAGACGGTGTATCTGCTCCTGGCCCATTATGACCACGCCGCCGCCCAGGACCAGTGGCAGAACGAGCTGGCCATGACCCGGGTGAAAAACCTGCTGGCCCAGCACATGCCCCCCACGCTGCGCTGCGACGGCCTGGCCTATGGGGATATGGCCGCCTGGCTTTTTCAGCCTCAAGGCAAGGCCACGTCGGAGGGTTGGCGCAGGCTGCGGCTACAGATCTCCGAAAGTCTGCAAGGAATTCAGGCCGTATGCCAGCAGCATCTATCCATGAGCCTGTCCTTTGCCCTAGGGGCGCAGCCCATTCCCTGGGAGGGCCTGCATGCCCAGCGCAAGCGCCTGGAGGCACGCCTGCACATGCACCTGCTGGACGGCGCGCTGCTGCTGGATACGGAAGACCAACTGGCTGACGATGCGGCGGATACCCGGGCCTGTGAATCCCTGGATAAGGCCAAGCTGCTCTACGCCTACATGGACACGGGGAACCGGGTGGATTTCCTCACGCTGTTTGATGCCCTGGTCAAGGCGGTGAACGAGGCCCGCGGGCCGCGGCAGCGGGACCTGCAGCTGGAGCTGCTCAGCCGGGTGGGCTCCATGTTCCTCTCCCAGCTGAACCGATGGGCCCTGGCGGAGCAGATGGCCCGGCACCAGGACCTGCAGCCCCTGCGCCAGGGCCTGTTCACCATGCCCTGGACCGAGGCCATCCCCTACCTGCGCTCCCTGGCCGACGTGTTTTTCAACACCAAGAGCCGGCAGGCGGCCCTCCAGGAGGATGACCTGGTGGCCCGGCTGCACTGGCTGGTGCAGCAGAACATCGGCGGCGACCTGTCCCTGCCGCATCTGGGGGACATGCTGGGCATGAACCCCTATTACATGGCCCGGCTCTACCAGTCCCACACCGGGGAGCGGCTGATGAACTACATCGCCGCCCTGCGCATCCGCCGGGCCAAGGAAATGCTGGAAAAGGACGTGCTCATCAGCCGGGACGTGGGCCGGGCCATTGGCTACGGCTCCGCCCAGGCATTCCACCGCTTCTTCAAAAAAATGACCGGCATGACCCCGCAGGAGTACAAGCAGAAATCCAAAAGTGATCATTCATAGTGTAAAACGGTTCATAGACAGCGCCTTTTCCACTGCATTATCATAAGGGTACAAAAAACGCACGTCTGGTGCAGGAAATACGGAGGTACACAACCATGAAACGGCTTTGTTCCCTGATGCTGGCATTGTGCATGCTCTTCACCCTGGGCGCTCCGGCCCTGGGGGAGGAACTGCCCAAGTATGACCCGGCCATCACCATTACCGTGGGCCGGAGCGTCCAGTCCACCTGGACCTATCCCGAGGGCGACGACCTGAACAACAACATCTGGTACCGGGAATACCGCGACGGCATGGGCATCAACATCGAGCACGCATGGACCGCCCTGTCCGCCGATTACAGCCAGAAGTGCAACGTGACCATCGTCTCCGGGGATATCCCGGACCTGTTCCAGGTCTCCGCCTCCCAGCTCTCCACCCTGGTGGAGGCCGATATGCTCTGCGACCTGACCGAAATCTATGAGCAGTATGCCTCCCCGCTGACCAAGTCCCTGCTCAGCGGCGACGGCGGGTTGGCCCTGGACTCCGCCACCTTTGACGGCAAGCTCTACGCCCTGCCCTACGTCAGCGCCAACTTCTACGAGCCCAGCCTGCTCTGGGTCCGCCAGGACTGGCTGGACAACCTGGGCCTGGAGGTCCCCACCACCATTGAGGAAGTGCTGGAGGTGGCCAAGGCCTTCAAGGAGCAGGACCCCGACCAGAACGGCCTGGACGACACCGGCGGGTTGGCCTTCAGCAACTACCTGTTCGACGGTATCACCTCCCTCATCGGCTTCTTCAACGGCTATCATGCCTACCCCAACACCTGGGTAACCCAGGAGGACGGCTCCGTGGTGTTCGGCAGCACACTGCCGGAGATGAAAACGGCCCTGGCCCGCCTGGCGCAGGCCTATGAGGATGGCCTCATTGATACCGAGTTTGCCGTGAAGGATTCCACCAAGGTCTCCGAGGAGGTCATCGGCGGCAAGTACGGCATCTCCTACGGGCAGAACTGGAACGTTTTCCAGTACGGGGTGGGCCTGTCCGCCGACCCGGACATGATGTGGACCCCCGTGGCCGCCCCCAGCGCTGACGATGAGCCCAGCAAGGCGTCCACCGGCTTCTCCACCAACGCCTATTATGTGGTCAGCGCCCAGTGCGAGCATCCCGAAGCCGTTGTAGCCATGCTGAACCTGCAAACCGAGCTGGTCTATGGCGACCGCCGGGACGAGCCGGACTTCATCTCCGTGTGGGAGAACGGCACCACCATTCAGCAAAGCCACCTGGCCGTGGTGGGCACCTCCACGCCGGACTCCCTCACCGAGTATGCCCTGCGCCAGCTGGTGGAGGCCGTCAAGACCCGCAACCCCGACCTGCTCAAGGATTGCGTCACCGAGACGGACAAGTATCAGCCCTGCGTGGAGTATATGGACAACGGCAACACGGATTATTACATGCAGTACCATCAGGTGAAAGCCTTCCAGGTGCTGGTGGATGAATACGACGTGGACCGCCTGGTGCGCACGGCATTTGGCGGGACCACCGAGACCATGTCCGCCAAGATGGGCGTGCTGAGCAACTATCTCACGGATACCTTTACCCAGATCATCATGGGCGAGCAGCCTGTGGACGCCTTTGACGCGGCCATCGAGGAGTGGTACCGCATGGGCGGCGACCAGATCACCAAGGAAGTGAACGACTGGGTGGCGCTGCATTAAGCGACGCCCGGCCATAGCGAGCATACCTGGGCCGTCTCCCTCCGGGCCGCCGGCGGCGACGGAGGGCGGCGGCCCAGGCCATCTTTTTTGCGAAAAGGAGCGGTGTTCATGGCGCAGGCGCAAAGGAACCTTGCCAAGCCCCGGCGGCTGTCCCTACGGGCGCGCCTGAAAAGGGAGTGGCCGCTGCATCTGCTGCTGCTGCCCGGGCTGGCCCTGCTGGTCTATTTCTGCTATATGCCCATGATCGGCAACGTCATCGCCTTTCAAAAGTTCACGGTGTTCAAGGGATGGTTCAGCGCGGAATGGGTGGGCTGGGAAAACTTCGCCTTTGTGCTGTCCCTGCCCAACTTTGGTCAGGTGATGTGGAACACGGTGTACATCTCCGCGCTGAAGATAGTGGCGTCCCTGGCGGTGCCCATTGTGGTGTCGCTGATGCTCAACGAGGTGCAGTCCATGGCTCTCAAGCGCACGGTGCAAACGGTGATCTACATGCCCCACTTTCTTTCCTGGGTGGTGATGGGGGGCATTATCCTGGATGTGCTGTCCGGGGAAGGGGTGGTAAACCAGCTGCTCACCCGGCTGGGGCTGCCCGCGGTGAACTTCCTCACCAGCAACGCCACCTTCCGCCCCATGCTGGTGCTCACCGATGTGTGGAAAACCTTTGGGTTCAACACCATTGTGTACCTGGCCGCCCTGGCCGCCATCGACCCCACACTGTATGAAGCCGCCGCCATGGACGGCGCCAACCGCTGGCAGCAGGCCTGGCACATTACCCTGCCTGGCATCGTCCCCACCATTGTGCTGCTGGCGACACTGTCCCTGGGCAACGTGCTCAACGCCGGCTTTGACCAGGTGTACATGCTGCTTAACAGCCTGGTGATGGAAACCGGGGATATCCTGGATACGCTGGTGTACCGTCTGGCGTTTGATCAGGCGCAGTATTCCGTGGCCACCGCCGTGGGGCTGTTTAAGTCCGTGGTTTCTTTGGCGCTGATCTGCCTGTCCTACTACATGGCATACCGGTTTGCCGACTATCGCATCTTTTGAGTCCAGGGAGGAGAACGCGCCGTGAAATATGTATCCAAGAGCCGCAAAGCCTTCCTTGCCGTCAACAACCTTGCGTTGATTCTGCTGACGCTGATTTGCTTTGCCCCCATCCTCAACACCCTGGCCATGTCCCTGAGCGACAGCGCCGAGGTGGCCGGCGGACGGGTCACCTTCTGGCCCGTGCGCTTCACCCTGGACGCCTATGAATTCATCCTCACCCGCTCGGAATTTTTCAACTCCTTGCTGATTACCCTGGAGCGCCTGGCCCTGGGCACCACGCTGCAAATGGTGCTCACGGTGCTCTGCGCCTACCCCCTCTCCAAGGAGAACAGCCAGTTCACCCTGCGCACGGTGTATGTGTGGATCTTCGTGTTCACCATGCTCTTTGGCGCGGGGGTGGTGCCCGCCTATTTGAACCTGAAAAACGCCAGGCTGCTGGGCACCATCTGGGCGCTGGTGCTCCCCGGGGCTGTGTCGGTGTACAACGTGCTGCTGCTGCTCAATGCCTTTCGCGGGCTGCCCCGGGCCCTGGAGGAATCCTTCTGCATGGACGGGGCGGGGCACATCCGTACCATGCTGCAGCTGTACGTTCCGCTGTCCAAGCCCACGCTGGCCACGTTGCTGCTGTTCACCATGGTGGCCCACTGGAACTCCTGGTTTGACGGCATGCTGTATATGAACAACCCCGAGGATTATCCCCTGGCCACCTATCTGCGCTCCATTATCGTCAGCTTTGACTTCACCAAGGTCACCTCCGAGGACGCCTACCTGCTGGCCAGGATCTCCACCCGCACCAGCAAGTGTGCCCAGATCATCGTGGCCATGCTCCCCATTATGATGGTTTACCCCTTCCTGCAAAAGCACTTTGTCAAGGGCATCGTGCTGGGCAGCGTGAAGGGCTGAAACAGAGAAAGGAAAAAGAACCATGCTTTATCATCCGCAAGGGCTGTATGTATGGGATACCTGGTATTACGAATACGGGGGCCGGCTGCACTGCATCCATCTGCAGTTGTTGCGCCCCGGCAGCCACCGGCCCGCAAAGGAGCACGGCGCGCTGGGCCACGCGGTCAGCGACGACCTGACCCACTGGGAAACCCTCCCCCCCGCCCTGTACAAGGGCGAACCGGGAACCGTGGACGACAGCGAGCTGTGGACCGGCTGCGTTTTTCAGCACGAAGGCAAGCAATACCTCTATTACACCGCCCGGAGCACCCGGGAAGAGGGGTATGTGAACCGCATCGCCTTGGCGGTGAGCCAGGATGGCATGCACTTTGCGCGCTGTGAGGAAAACCCCATTCTCATCCCCGACCAGCGCTGGTACTGCAATGAGTTTCATCGCCTGCCCCTGCGGGGCCATGGCTATCCCATTGTGGATGGGCGGGACATGTGCGTGGTGGCGGACCCGGAGGGCCGGGGATTCTGGGGCTTTTTCGCCGCCCGGCGCCCGGCGGATACCCTGGCGGAGAGCTCCGTTATCGGCCTGGCCCACTCCGACGATCTGGTGCACTGGGAGCAATACCCGCCCTGCTTCACCCCCGACCGCTACGGCTGCGTGGAGGTGCCGGAGGTGTTTTTCCTCCAGGGCAGGTGGTACATGCTCTGCCTGACGGGGAACCGCTACGGGCAGCGGGGGCTGGTGGATGATCCCCGCCTGCGGGAGGCCACCATTTACGCCGTGGCTGACCGGGTCACGGGTCCCTATACCCTCATGGAGGAGGATAACCTGGTTTTCGGCTCCATCTTTCCTCAGGGGTATTGCGGCAAAACCGTGCAGTGGAAGGGGGAACGGGTGCTCTTTTTCACCCAGGGGGAGATGAAGGACGGCTGCGCCCACGGCAGCATCTCCTTCCCCCATGCCCTGCGGGCCACGCCGGAGGGCCGCCTGCGCGCCATGTGGTACGCGCCCCTGGAGGCGCAGTACCGGCCCCTGCCCGCTCCCGCGCCCCTGCCCGTGGCCGACGGCCGCTACGGCAGCCGCCTGCGCGCCGCCTGGGAAGACGGGGCGTATGCCCTGGATTGCCCCCCGGACTGGGCGCTCCTGCCCCTGGATACCCAGGTGGAGGACGGCATGCTCTGCTGCCAGGTGACGCTGGATACCGCCCGCAGCGCGGGCCTGGCGGTGCGCTTACAGCAGGATGTGATGCATGGCGGGCTTTGCGTGCTGCTGGATGCCGTCCAGGGCAAGGTGGAGGTGACCACCCTGCGGGAGTTCCCTCTGGTGGAGTGCCGCAGCTGGGATATCCGTCCTGGCGTGACTTACCGCTTGCGGGTGGTCACCGAGGGCAACGTGGTTTACGTCTATGTGGATGACCGTCTGGCCATCCAGTGCTACGAGCCTGGGGGCTGCCTGGGCCGCGCCGCGCTGATGGTGGAGGGCGGCCGGGCCCGCTTCCGTGGGCTGACCATTTACGAGCATCAGGAGGGCTGAGCCATGGAGAAGCTGGCCAATGGCGTATACAAACTAACCCTGGGTGTGCCCGAAACCATGACGCCCGTATCCATCCTCAAGCCACGCGCCCGCCTGGAGGCGCTGAACCGGCTTCCCGATCATCCCTGCCCCTTCAACCCGGCGCAGCTGGGCCTGCGCCTGGGCGCGGGCGGCTGCACCGTGGAGATCCCCTTGGATGGGGAGGAGGACATTTACGGCCTGGGGCTGACGCTAAAATCCTTTCGCCAGTCCGGGCTGAAAAAACAGCTGCGCACCAACTGCGATCCCGTGGCCGACCACGGGGACAGCCACGCGCCGGTGCCCTTCTACGTCTCCACCCGGGGGTATGGGGTGCTGGTGGATACCGCCCGGTACGCCACATTTTACGCGGGCAACGTGAAGGTGCGCGGCTCCCGGCAGGACCGGGAAAATTTCCCCTCCGCCGGCACGCCCAAGGGACATTGGTGGGCCAAGCAGGGCAGCGGCAACATGTTCGTAACCATTCCCGCGGCCCGTGGCGTGGACCTGTACCTGTTTGCCGGGACGGACATGCGGGACGCGGTGGCCCGGTACAACCTGTTCAGCGGCGGCGGCGCCTATGTGCCCCTGTGGGGGCTGGGGGTCATGTACCGGGGAGACATGCGGGGAGACGCGGCGCATATGCTGCGCCTGGCCCGCGGCCTGCGGGAAACGGGCATCCCCTGCGATATTTTCGGCCTGGAACCCGGCTGGCAGTCCCACGCCTATTCCTGCACCTATGTGTGGGACCCCAGGCGCTACCCTGATCCCCAGGCATTCATGGAGCAAATGCAGTCCCTGGGCTTCCGCCTGAACCTGTGGGAGCACGCCTATGTTCACCCGGACAGTCCCATTTTCGACGCCATGAAACCCTTTGCCGGGGACTGCTACGTGTGGGACGGCCTGGTGCCGGACTTCACCCTGCCCCAGGCCCGGCAGGTGTTCCAGGGCGCCCACCAGGCCATGGTGGATGGCGGCGTTACGGGCTTCAAGCTGGACGAATGCGATAATTCCGACATGATGGCCAACTGGGGGTTCCCGGACTTTGCGTCCTTCCCCGGGGGACTGGACGGGGAGCGTATGCACACGGTGCTGGGGCTGCTGTACCAGCGGACCATGCTGGAGCTGTTCCAGCAGCGCAACCTGCGCACCTTCGGGGAGGTGCGGCAAACCTCCGCCCTGGCAGCCCCCTATCCCTTTGTGCTCTACTCCGACCTGTACGACCACGCCGACTTCGTCCGGGGCATGGCCAACGCGGCCTTCAGCGGCATTCTGTGGACGCCGGAGGTGCGCCAGGCCGCCAGTCGGGAGGAGCTGCTGCGCCGCATCGCCGCCGCCGTGGTCTCCCCCCAGACGGTGATCAACAGTTACATGGTGGCCATGCCCCCTTGGATGCAGTTCAACGAGGAAAAGAACATTGCCGGCCAGCGCCTGCCCGACTGGGAGGAGCTGACGGCCACGGTCCGCACGCTGCTGAACATGCGCATGCGGCTCATTCCGCATCTGTATGCCGCCTATGCCCGGTATTACCTGGAGGGCATTCCGCCGGTGCGTCCCCTGGCCATGGATTACCCTGAGGACCTGAACGTCCGGGACATCTGGGATCAGTACATGCTGGGGGAGGGCCTGATGGCCGCGCCCCTGATTGCGGACACCGGCGACGCCCGCAGGGTCTACCTGCCCCAGGGGAATTGGTACGATCTGTACACCGGCCAGCGCCACGCGGGCGGCCAGTGGATCGAAAAGTCCGTTCCCCTGGATGAGATTGCCCTCTTTGTCCGGGAGGGGACGCTGCTTGCCCTGGCCGAGCCGCTGCCGCATGTGGGCCGGGACACGGTGTTCCGCCTGCACGCAGCCGCCTACGGCCCCGGCGAGGTCTCCGCACAGCTCCCCGACGATGATGGCGTCAGCAACGATTACTTGACCCAGGGCATCCCCCTGTGTCAGCTCCGGGCTGCCGGGGATGCCTGCCAACTCTCACCCAGCCGCCGCTATCAGGTGGCTTCCTTCCGTCGGGTGATGTAAAGGGAAAATTTCCTTCCCGCGTGCCGCCGGCCGCCGCTGCCGCGTCCAATACATGAACGGGCGCCGCTTCGGCAGGGCGCTTGTCAAGGAGGGAAGAAAATGAAAAAGACGCTGTGCCTGCTGCTCTGCGCGCTGTGCGCCTGGAGCGCCCATGCCCAGGCCCATGGAACCGTCCTGCGGGTGGCGGGCTTCACCGCTTCCAGCAGGGCCTGCCAGGCCTTCGCCGGGGAGCATCCCCAGGCAGTCCTGGAGGCGGAGCTGAGCCCTTACCAGTATACCTCCCAGCTGCTGAACGCCCTGGTCTCCGGCAGCTTTCCCTACGATGTGTTCACAGCCTCCTCCGCCAGCTTTGATCTGGCAATGCTGATGGACAAGGGCTACTGCGCGGATCTTTCCGGGGTGGAGGCGGTGCGGGAAACCGTTCAGCGCATGGGGGAGCCCTTCGCCAGCCTGGTGACCCGGGACGGCTGCATCTATGGGATCCCCTATTCCTGCCACATCAGCTACCTGAGCTATTGTCCGGAAACCTGGGAGGCCTTGGGCTGGTCCGCGGCGGACGCCCCGGACAGCTTCCCGGCGTTTCTCTCGGCGCTGGAGGCATGGATCCCGATGGCGCCGGATCATCCGGAGTGCGTGGTTTTCAACAGCTTTGCCCAGGAGCTGTACGGCCCCTCCAGCTATACCGACATGCTCACCGGGCTGTTGGTGGACAGCCAGATCCTGCAATGCAGCCGCGCCGGGGAACCTCTCCGCTTCGATACCCCCGCCTTTCTGGATTGCCTGACCCGCTGCGCGGAAATCGGCCGCCAGCTCTACGCCCTGGAGCCTGTGCCCAACCAGGGCATGCCCCTTTTCGCCAAGGCATCCGGCATGGAGAGCCTCCCCTGCCTGGTTCCCCTGCGGCTCACGGAGGAGCAGTCCGTGCTGATCTCCGCCTCCGTTTCCGTGGCCATGGTGTTTGCCGGGTCCCAGGAGCAGGCGCTGGCCGCGGAGCTGGCCCTGGCGGCGTTCACCGCCGAGGAGACCGGAACCGCCTCCGCCTATCTGCTCTCCGACAGCCCGCCTGTGGAGGACCCCGGCTACCCGGAGGCCCTGGCCTTTTTCCAGGCGCAGGCCGGCGCGCAGCGCGACCGGCTGGCCCAGGCGGACCTCTCCCCCGACGAATACCGGGATGAGGAGCTGCTCCTGGAGGAGTACCAGGCAAACCTGGACCGCCTGGCCGCCGGACAGGGGCGCTACCTGATCTCCCCCCAGGACCTGGAGGCATACCGGCGGTGTCTTCCCGCACTTTCCCTGCAGCCGCCCCATCCCTTCCTCTCCACCAGCCAGGGGGAGGTCAACATGCGCAGCCTCCGGGAGCAGTTTGCCAGCGGGCTGCTTCCGCCGGAGCAGTTCGTCGCCCAGGCGGACCGCCTGGCCGCCATGCTCACCCTGGAGGATCAATGATCCTCCCCGCCATTTCCCGCTTTACGAACGCGCCAAAAACAGTTATAATGAAAGCGGTTGGTAGAAATTGCTAGGGGAGGGGCGCCGTCGCCATGAGATGCCAGTATTGCAACTGCCAGGAAAGCAAAGTGATTGATTCCCGGCCCACCGAGGAGGGCAACAGCATCCGCCGCCGGCGGGAATGCATGAACTGCGGCCGCCGCTTCACCACCTATGAGAAGATCGAGCTCTCCCCGCTGCTGGTGATCAAGCGGGACAACCGCCGGGAGCCCTTCGACGCCGCCAAGATCAAGGCCGGCATCATCCACGCCTGCGAAAAGCTCCCCGTCTCCATGCAGCAGATCGACGCCATTGTGGCCCGCATCGAGCAGGCCGCCTACAACAGCATGGACGGCGAGATCAGCTCCCAGCGCATCGGGGACATGGTCATGGCGGAGCTCAAGGAGCTCAACGAGGTGGCGTACGTCCGCTTCGCTGCGGTGTACCGCAAGTTTACCGACCTGGGCAGCTTCATGGAGGAGCTCACCCGCCTCATTGCCGAAAGCAAGGCCAAGGACGCCCCTGCGCAGGAGCAGCCGTAATCCCGCTGCGCAAGCGCGGACCGGGGCGCTGCTGCCTCAGCCTTGGCAGGCCGGGGAACCGGCGCTCTTCCCGGCGCTCAGGCATTCTTCGCCCCTGTGGGGGCCTTCCGCTGCAAAAGATTCGGGCGCGTTGCCGCAAAAAACTGGCAACGCGCCCTTTTTCTTTGTCCAAACAGCGCTGGCAGGCGACCTCCTTTGCTCCTGCAACCGAACCCGTCAGGCGCGGGACTTGGCCACGGCCTTGCGCGCCCATGCCCGCTTTAGCCCTTACTGCGCCTCCATTTCGATCATCCAGGCCAGGTGGTTGAGCTCCTTGACCAGCTCCGGGGCGGTGAGCTGCCCCGCAGAAAAGCGCGCTTTCAGCTGCTTGAAGGCGTTGGCGTTCTCCACGTCGTTGGGATGGAAGGGGCCCGGCATTTGTATGGCCAGGCTGTCCACATGCGCGCGGAACCAGGCCAGGTCGCCGGCTGTCACCAGGTATTTCAGGCGTTCATTGCCCAGGTTTTTCTCCAGGACGGCTTGCTGCGCCTCCAAGCGGGCTTCCAGCTCCTCCCGTTCGCCGGGCTCCAGCGCTTCATTTTCCAAAAGCCCCTGGGTTTCCTCAATCATCTGCCGCGAACCGGCGATCTGGCTGTCATAGTCCGGATTGAGAAGGGGCTCCGTGTCTTGATAGAGATAGGTATTGTACATGGGCCAGTTGTTCAGGCACAGCGCTTCCATCAGCTCCATGCACAGCTCAGGCTGCGAGGTTTGCGCATAGACCGCGTACAGGTTTACATCGGCGGCGACGTGCCGTCAAGCCGCAGCGACAGCGGCTCGTAGTCCGTGTTTGCCATGGACTGCATGGTTTTCAGCAGGGAATACTGGGTCTGGACGCCGGGATCGTAGGCATAGAGTTCATGGCCAAGGGTATAGCACCGCTCCAGCAGCGGTACCAGCACAGCCTCGTCAAAGGAAATGGCCTCTCCGGCAAAGCTCTGCTGCATCATATGGTTTTCCAGCAGCTCATTTACCAGAACTTCCGTGTAGGCGTTGGCGTCGTAGAAGGATGAATCTCCCCAGAAGGCCATGCCCGCCAGCGCCACGTCGCAATCGGGGTTCTCCTTTAGGTGGACGATCCACCGCTCCAGAAAATCCAGAAATTCGGGAAAGGTCGAAGGGGTGGCCGCGTTCTCCATGCCGGAGCGCTCCAGGGCGTCCGGCGAAAGGGCCAGGTAGCGCAGCTGTATGGTATGGGGAATGGCGTAGATCTTGTCCTCCACCATGCATTGCGCGGCAAAAAGGGGATGCAGCTTCTCCATGGCGCTGCGGAGAACCTCGCTGCCGGACAGGTCCAGGCAGTACCCCTTCTCCATCATCAGCTGATAGTCCACGCAGCTGTTGGTCAGCAGAAAGACGTCATCGTCAAAGGCGCCCAGCAGCATATCGCTGGCCATTTCGCCGGTTGTGGCATAGTAGGTGGAATCGCCGGTATCCAGCCGCACCTCCGGATGCCGCTGCGCAAAGCCGCTCAGGGCCTTTGTATCCACTCCGTTCAGTTGGAGGGTGATCTCCGCCTTTGACCCGGGGATGACCAGCAGGAGCGCGACCGTCAGCATCAGGCCCAGCCATTGCTTGCATTTCCGCATCATTCATGAACCTCCTTTTTCAGCGCTCAGGTTGACGCTTTGTTTTCGCGCAAACCAGCGGCTGCGCGTTTTGCAGGAATGCCTTTATCCTTTAGACGCTGGAAGGGCCAAATTGCGCTTCCTCATGGGAAATTTTTCGATGGCAGGCGCTTTCTGCCGCTGCCGGGGTGGGTGGAGGGGAGGGCCCGCGCAATAAAATGTGGAGAATTTTCCGCGAATATTGATTTTTCCCGTTGTGTCTCGTCTATTGAAGTGTAGGGGGGTGAAGCGCGCATGGCGGGGGACGCGGGCTCGAACAGTTCCCAGGAACAAAAGCTCAAACGCTTTGTGGAGGAATATCAGACGGAGCTGCTCCGGCTGTGTTTTCTGTACCTTCGGGATGCGGAGCTGGCCAGGGACGCGGTGCAGGAAACGTACCTGAAGGCATACCGCGCCCTGGACAGCTTCCGCGGGGAGTGCGGGGAAAAAACCTGGCTGACGCGCATCGCGGTAAACACCTGCCGGGATATGCACCGCTCCGCCTGGTTTCGCCACACGGACCGGCGGGTGACCCCCGACATGCTGCCGGCGGCCTCCGGCAATGCGGAGGAGAGGGACGAGGACGTGCTGCTGGCCGTCATGGCGCTGCCGGTGAAGCTGCGGGAAGCGGTGCTGCTGTACTTTTATCAGGACATGAGTGTGAAGGAGATTGCCCAGGCGCTGAAGCTGTCGGCGCCGGCGGTTTTCGCGCGCCTGGACCGGGCCAAGAAGAAACTGCGCGCGGCGCTGGAGGGGAGGGGTTACCATGGATGAGCGGGTGTTTCGGGAGCAGCTTCACCACGCGGCAGAAACGCGGCTGGCCGGGTTGCAGGCCGATCCCTGGCTGACCCGGCGGGTGCTGGCGCAGGCGAAGGAAGAGCGCCCGGCGAAAAAGAAGCTCTCGGTGGGATTGCTGCTGGCGGCGCTGCTGGTCCTGGCGGCGGTCACGGCCTTGGCCCTGGGGCTCACGCAGTATTTCGCGCGGTTTGCGGCCCTGGAGCATACCTATGGAGCCTATGACCAGTGGCCCGGCAGCGCGAAAATACAGCTGGTCCGGCTGATGCAGGAGAGCGGCATGGAGCTGGACGCCGCGCTGACGGCGCAGATGGGGCAGGCGGAGGATACGCAAGCCGAAGCCCTGGCGGAGGCGATCCTGGCGGATTACTTCGGCCCGCAGGGGAAAATCGATACCTACAACGCCATGCTGCAGGAGCTGGGCGCCTTCGACGCCTGGACGCTGGAGGACAAGGCGCTGTACAGCGCGTTGCTGGTGCAGTACGGATGGCAGAAGGAGGATTGGCCCCTTTATCTGCTGCCGGATGCGCAGGCGGCGGATCGCGCTGTCGTCATCCAAAATGCAAAGGATGTGCTGGTGGAGCAATTCAGCGCACTCCTGGACGAGGACCATATCCAGCTGAGCTATGGCAAGCATTTGCTGGATGGGAGCGACCAGGAGATCTGGGTGGTGGAAATCCCCAGCCGGTTCTCCCGGGAGCTGCGCTATCGGGTGGTGCTGTCGCCCGAGGGCAGCGTGCTTTCGTATACCGCGCCGCGGGGGTTGCCCTATACGGCGGCTTCTGAGCTGCTGGCAGAGTCCACGCTGGCCCAGCCGGGGCCATGGGATATTTCCGAGGAGGAGGCCATACGCATCGGGAAGGAGTCCATAGGCGAGCTGGGAAATTTCGGCGAAGTGATGGACCGGCTGGAGATCGACGCCTATTTTCTCTACAACCAGCGCTTCTGCCAGGGGGCGGAACCGGTCTGGCTGTTGTATTTCTACCTGGACGGAGAACTGGCGCAAAAGATGGCGCTGGGCTTCCAGGGGAATTTCCTGGAGACCGTGGCCGGGGACCAGGACTTTGAGGGCGCGGTCTGGTCCGACGCGCGGCCGGAGATCAACCTGTACGAAATGGATTTCCGGCGCATGACCCTGGAGGAGCGGGCAGCATTCTCAAAAACCTGGAATCCCGTCATGGATGCGTATCTGGAGATCAACCCCTATTACCCCAACCGGAACACGTCGGAGTATCGGGCCACCCGATGCGTCTACGGCCTGCCCGGGGCCGGGGACCTGACCCAGGAGCAGGCGATTGCCATTGCCCGGGAAGCGCTGCTCCGGGAGGGCGTGCTGGAGGAGACCTTTGACGACCGGGAAATTGTGGTAGCCTTTGACGTAACGGATGCGGAGAATCCCCTGTGGAAGCTGCTGGTTTATCATGTGGCCTTTGAAAAAATGTCCGATTCCGCTGCCCGGACCGACCGCATGAGCTATCAGCTCGTCATCCATGCCGGAACGGGAGAGATTCTCAAGCTGGAAAACAACTGGGACGGCAACGTGGACGGGCTGAACATCTAAGGCCATTTTTCCGGCAACGGGGGCACTTTTTCGCGGCGGCAGGCGGGTTCAGGCTGTAAGCCGCCGGCGGATATGGATAAAAATGGACGCCGGCGGCGTTTCTATCACAGGAGCAATCTGCGTCACTCCGATCCAATTCCCAACAGGAGGCACAACGCCATGAAGCAAGAGAAGAAACGAAACCGTATCAAAACATGGGCGGCCATGCCGCTGGCATGTATGCTGCTTGCCTGCGCGGCAGGCGCGGGAGCATGGGCGCGCGCGGAGGAAGGGACAGCGGAGGAAACCGCCGTCCCCCTTGCCGGGCAGAGCGAATCCGGCGCGGGCGCATCCGCCCAGGGGGAAGAGGTTCACGCCATCACCCGGGAGGAAGCCATCGCCCTGGCCAAGACCGCCATTGCGCAGGCGCACTGCTTCCCGGAGGGGCGGCTGGACCGCGCCCAGGTTTACGCCACATCGTATACCACCGTGGAGCACCCCGACGATCTGCGCTGGCGCGTGATTTTTACCCTGTACCGGGAGGGGACGCTGGACGAGATTTCCTGGCAGTATGAGGCTTGCCTGGATACGTGGGGCAATATCATAGCGGATCGTGACATCCAGGTGCCCCATGTGGAAGAGGCGGCCATGCTGCCCGGCGCCAAAGCCATTGATTCCCAGCAAATCTACAACCGCTATGCCCAGGAGGCGGATTTCGCGCCGTTCTGGGAGTGGAGCTATACGCTGAAAGCGGCCTATTCCCAGGAAATTTCGCCCCTTGTGCAAAATCGCGAGGCCAATCCCGAGCAGGTATCCTTCAGCAATATCTACGACTACGGCTTGCCGGAGGAGGGCGAAACGTCCTACGACGACGCCCTGGCCTGCGCACGGGAGAGCCTTGCGTCCCGCTACCAACTGACGGAGGAAATGCTTTCCGCCCTGAGCCTGCATTATGACGCCTTCGATATCACCCAGCCCGAGACCCGGCGGTGGAAATTTACGTTCATGGACCCCGCGGATGCTCAAGGCGTGTGGTATCGGGTGGAGATTGACGCGGGCAGCGGCGAAGCCATTCGTGTGGAGAAAGGCCATTGGCAGGAGCGCGGCTGGGATGACCAGAGCTTTGATCTGCTCTGGCTGTTCTGAGGCGCGCCGCTTTTGTACCATGAACCAGTGAAGCCATCCTATGGGGAGGATTTGTATGCGGATGAAAGGCAAGCGTCTGGCAGCCATCGCTGTCAGCCTGGTATTGGGTTTCACAGGGTGGATTTCCCCTGCGCTGGGAGAAAGCAACGCACAGGCGCTGAACGGTTTGCAGCTAGTCGAGCCGGAGCTGGTGACGGAAATAGATCTGTGCGCATCGAGGCTCCAGGTACTGCCCTTGGAGGATGGCACGTTCCTGCTGGGCGGTGAATCAAACGACCGTAAGGACGGCCCGCTTGCTCTGGCGATCTGCGTGGACGCCGACGGTGTGGAGCAATGGCGGTTCACCCAACTACTGGAAGACAAGTATAGCAACGTGTTTCTGGAGCTCTTTGCGCTTGAGAATGATACGCTGGGTTTGGTACTGGCATCCAACGGGGAAGATCAATGCCAGTTTCTTTTCCTGCGCGATGGCGAAGTCATCAAACGCGTGGAAATCGCAGCGGACTTGAACAACCAATTGTTTCAGGTGAATGACCGGATTCTGTGCTGCAGCAAGGAAGCCTTTGTTTATTATGATGAAGCAATGACCTATCGTTCCCTGACCTGCTATGATAGCCAGATGAATCAGCAATGGAGCGTCGCCTACGACATTCCCTTTGCCCTTCGGCAGATCCTCCCCGTGGCGGACGGATACCTGTTGTTTGGTACGTTGCAGGGACTCACCCAGGCGGAAACGCTTACATACCAGGGGTTCGTGGGTAAGGTGGATGCCTCCGGCGTGCTGCAATGGTACGTGGAAACGGAAGAAACGAACCTTCGCTATTGGAATGCGCTCCAGCTGGAGGACGGCTCCTACGTTGCCCTGGGCGTCTGTACGGACCCTGGGGAGCACCATAGCCTGCACCTGACCCGCTACGATGAAAATCTAAATGAAGTGGAGGTTAAGCATACGGCGATACATGCCAGACTGTCTGGCGAGCTCTCCAATATGTTGCCAATGCCAGGGGGCTTCCTGCTGGCGTGCGGGGACGAACCGGAGTCAGGGATGCTTACGCTGCTGGCTTTTGACAATGCCTGCAACCTGGTGGATAGCGTGAGCTTCTCCACCAGCGTAGAGTCCATGAATAAGTGCAGTTTGCGCGCCACGGATCAAGGCATATTCCTGTTTGTTTCAGGATTTCGGCATACCGCCGTAATGGAACCGGCTACCTGGAAAACGCTGATGTATCACATTGTCTAACAGTTGGGGTGCAGTTCACTCAGGTTGGCCGAAGTTGCTTCCTCGAAAAAGTGGGTTTTACCACTTTTTCGACACGCTGAGCTCACGTACAGCGTGACCTTCGATAACTATTACAAGGACGCCAGCGTGCGCGTGTGGAGGTTCAATGTCTTTGAGCAGGGCACGGAGGCGTATGTCATATACGTGGACGCCGGGGACGGAGAGGCCCTCGAAATCTTTCCGGTAAGCAATTTCGGCTGAGCGGCCAGGGCGCTTTCCCTGCCGAAGCCTTTTCCTTTGCAGACAAAAGGGGATATTCGCCCTGCTTTCCGGGCGCAAATCAGAAGGAGAAGAGAGGGAGGATCAGCGAATGAAGGGCAAGAAAGCTTTGGCGCTGGCGGTTTGCGCGGCGCTGCTGCAGGGCTGCGGGCTTGCGCGAGCGGAGACGGCCGGCAGCATACAGCTGGAGGAACCCACGCTTGTGGCGGAAATCCCCCTGCAGGGCATAGCCGCCAATGTCGCCGCCTATGACGACGGCACATTTTTGCTTACCGGCAGCCAAACGAATTTGACCGTATCCTTTTCGGAGGCCTCTCCAGCCACGGTGCTGCGGATCAACGAGAAAGGCGAAACCCGGTGGCAGTTCGACTTTCTCTTGCACGAGCAGGCCATCGTATCCTTCAACGAAGGCTTTGCTTTGGGGGAAAATACCTACGCGCTGATGTTTACCGGCGCGGACAGCACCCAGGGTTACAGCCAGCTGCTGCTGGTGAAGGATCAGGAGGTTGTGAAGCGCGAGGAACTTCCCTGGGACTGGATTCATCAGCTGGAACAGGCGGGCGACCGACTGCTGCGCTTCAGCTGGCCGCAGGGCGCCCTGTATGAGGAGGAGATCACCAACCGTGAGCTGTTCTGCTACGATCAGGAGCTGAACCTGCTGTGGCAGGCGAAATATGACCTGCCCATGTTCCTTGCGGATGTTTTGCCCCTGGAGGAGGGCTATCTGCTTTTTGGGTGGTTGCAGGAGCCCGATGAAACGGGCCTGGGACCCTGTCAGGGCTTTGTGGGCAAGGTGGACGCCAACGGCGCGCTGGAAACGTATCAGACCGTGGAGGATGACCGCCTCCAGTACAAGCATGCCATACGGACGGAGGACGGCGGGTATATGGCCCTGGGCGCCTGTGAAAACACGGACGGGCGGCGCCTGGTGCACATGACCTTTTTCGATCAGGCGCTGAACGTGACGGATACCAAGCATGTGACGCTTGTGGAAGGCCGCATGTGGATGGCGTCCGACATCGTTCCCGTGGCGAGCGGCTTCATGGTCGCTTATGCCTGGGAGCCGGACAGCAAGCATATGGCGCTGCATGCCTACGACACGGCGGGCAACCTGACGGACAGCCTGTCCTTTCCCGTGGACTGCAAGGGCCTGTCCGCTTGCTCCCTGCGCAGCAACGATCACGGCATCTTCCTGTTTGTGGGCGCATTGAAGCCCCTGGAGGAGGACAATCAGCAGAACCGCAATTGGACGCTGATGTACAGGCTCAACGGTGTGCCCTGAGGGCGCGGCAACCGGGAAAGCCGGTAGGGGACCCGCGCTCGCTGCGCCCGGGAAAGGAGCCGCGGGCCTGTGAAAACGCTGGGGAAGGGAAGATGACGCCATGAAAAAAATGTGGTTTGCATGTGGATTGATTTGTATGCTGATCCTGTCCAGCATTGCGCATGCGGAGAGTATCAGCGCTTCCCTATCTGGACAGATATGGAATTTGGACTTAACACGCAGTCCGATGGCCTATACGGACGAAGGAACGATCGTGCTTGCAGGCCGTGACGGTAACGCATCGCCCACAGATGATACAATAGAAGCCCGCTTATATTGTATCGATGGGCAAGGCAACCTGCTCTGGCAATATATCAGCGGCGCTCCCGGCACCAAAAATTACTTTTATAATGTCAGTCAGTTACCAAACGGGGATATTCAGGTTTGCCAGAGCATTACCCAGGGGGGAATGGAGCGGGATTGCCTGTTGCGCATTCGTCAGGGCCAGCTGATCTCCCAAATGGAATTGCCAGAAGACGTTAGGACAATGTATTCCCTTGGAAATGACCTGCTGCTTGTAACTCCGCGAGAGGGCTGGCTGGAAAATGGCGCCATGCAGTATATTTCCGAGCTGTCGTTGTTGTCGCCGGAGGGAGAGCTTCTTTGGAGCTGCTGTTTGGAAGAGCCCTGTACGGTCTCCGGCGTAGCGGCTTTGCCTGAGGGCTACGCCATCTTCGGCAGTCAATTTGACGCGCAAGGAGCGTTCCACCCTTACCTGGCTGTTTTGAACGCGGTGGGACAAACACAGTGGAGCCTGACCCTGCCGCAACAATCCGCCCGTTACCAGGATGCAGCCGTATCGGATGAAGGGAATATCGTGGTCGTGGGCGGTACGTATGAAAATGCGGATGGCACTGGTTTTCCCACGGCGCTCATCGCGTGCTATACCCCGGAAGGCAAGCTCCTGTGGCAACGGGAGGAGGATTACCATGAAATGGGCTTCCTGTATGAGACCATTGCCAAGGTACCGGAAGGCTATGTGGCCACGGGAGCGAACAGCAGCGCGGGGGCCAGCACGCATATTGTCTTTTACGATCATGACGGAGGGATCATTTTCCAATGGGACGAGCCGTTGCCCACCGAATATCAACAGCTAAACCGGCTGTGGCTGCAAACCATTGGAAAGGATGTGTATTTGGTAGCCTGTGGACTCTACGGGGATACCGGCTGGCCGCTCCATGGCGCATGTGAATACCGAACCAATATGAAGAATATTTATTATGCTTCCCCGCTGTAAGCCACGGAAGAAGGCGCTTCCGGCTGGGCAGCGGGCTGCCGCGGTTCTGCGCCGGAAGGCGTCGGCGCCGCGGCCTTTTGCTTTTTTTGTCTCCGTGCAGGAAACGCCATGGACATTTCCGGCGGGATGGGGTATACTGCAAGCAAACATACCAAAAACAAAAGGAGTGGGCAGCGCGATGAAAATGACCTTCCGCTGGTACGGCGCCAACAGCGACGCCGTAACCCTCAAGCAGATCAAGCAGATTCCCGGCATGAGCGGCGTGATGGGCTTCCTGGACTACAAGGCTGCGGGCGAAACCTGGACCAAGGAGGAAATCGGCGCTTATGTGGCGCAGGTGAACGCGGCCGGGCTGGCCTGCGAGGTCATCGAGAGCGTGAACGTCCACGAGGATATCAAGATGGGCCTGCCCAGCCGGGACGGCTACATCGCCAACTATATCCAGACCATCCGCAACCTGGCGGAATATGGCGTCAAGGTGATCGTATACAATTTTATGCCCGTGTTCGACTGGTTGCGCACGGACCTGGCCCGGGTGATCCCCGAGGACGGCAGCAACAGCCTGTACTTTGACGAGGCGGAGCTCCAGGGCATGACGCCCCTGGAGATCGTCCGGCGCACGGCGGAGGATTCCCAGGGCTTCACCCTCCCCGGCTGGGAGCCCGAGCGCCTGGCTCTGCTGGAAACCACCCTCAAGCAGTATGAGACCATCGACGCCCAGCAGCTGCGGGCCAACTGGAAGTATTTCCTGGACGCCATCATTCCCGTGTGCGAGGAATGCGGCGTGGTCATGGCCTGCCACCCCGACGACCCGGCCTGGCCCATTTTCGGCCTGCCCCGGGTGGCCCACAGCCAGGCGGACTTCGACCAAATGGTGGCCCTGCACGATTCCCCCTGCAATACCCTGTGCCTGTGCACCGGTTCCCTGGGCAGCGACCCGGCCAACGACATCCCCGCCATCATCCGCCACTTTGGGGAAATGGGCCGCATCGGCTGCCTGCACGTGCGCAATATCAAGCATCTGGGCTATCACCGCTTCCGGGAGGCCAGCCACCTGTCCAGCGACGGCAGCCTGGACATGTACGCCATCATGAAGGCCATTCACGATACCTGCCCGGACACCTACATCCGCCCGGACCATGGGCGCATGATCTGGGACGAAAAGGGCCGGCCTGGCTACGGGCTGTATGACCGGGCCCTGGGCGCGGCCTACCTCAACGGGCTGTGGGAAGCCATCTGCCGGGGCGAAGCTCAGGCGTAAGGAGGAGCGATTGCCATGAAAATGCGTTTGTCCTCGCTGCAATCCCCCGCGGCCTGGGAGGCCCTGGGGGTGGCTCTGCCCCGCTACGACGCGGCGGCCATGGCCCAGCGCACCAAGGCCCAGCCCCTGTGGGTGCACTTCGGGGCGGGCAACATCTTCCGCGGATTCATCGCCGCCCTGCAGCAGTCCCTGCTGAACCAGGGCCTGGCGGACCGGGGCATCATCGCCGCGGAAACATTCGACTACGACATCGTGGACCGGATCTACGCGCCCTTTGACAACCTGACGCTGAACGTGACCCTGCACCCGGACGGGCACACCAGCCGGGAGATCATCGCCAGCGTGGCCGAGGCCGTGAAGGCGGACGCCGCCCTGGCGCCCTCCTGGGCCCGGATGCAGGAGATCTTCCGGGCGCCGGGGCTGCAAATGGTCAGCTACACCATCACCGAAAAGGGATACGCCCTGCGCCGCCCGGACGGCAGCTACCTGCCCGTGGTGGCGGAGGACATTGAAAAAGGGCCGGAGACGCCCCGGCATGCCATGAGCATTACCGCGGCGCTGCTGTACCGGCGCTACCAGGCGGGGGCCTTCCCCCTGGCGGTGTGCTCCATGGACAACTGCAGCCACAACGGGGAAAAGCTCCGCCAGAGCGTGGTAGAGATCGCCCGGGCCTGGGCGGAGCGGGGGCTGGTGCCGGCGGATTTCCTGGCCTATCTGGAGGACGAAACCCGGGTGTCCTTCCCCTGGAGCATGATTGACAAGATCACCCCCCGGCCCCATCAGCGGGTGGAAAGCGAGCTGGCCCAGGACGGCCTGGAGGAGATGGCGCCCATCGTCACCTCCCGGGGCACGTACATCGCCGCCTTTGTGAACGCGGAGAAGCCCCAGTACCTGGTGGTGGAGGACCGCTTCCCCAACGGCCGCCCGCCCCTGGAAAAGGCCGGCGTTTACTTCACCGACCGGGACACCGTCAACCGCACCGAGCGCATGAAGGTCACCACCTGCCTCAATCCCCTGCACACCGCCATGAGCGTTTACGGCTGCATGCTGGGCTATACCCTGATCTGCGACGAGATGCATGATCCCGACATCCTGGTGCTGATCCGCCGCCTGGGCTATCAGGAGGGGCTGCCCGTGGTGACCGATCCGGGCATACTCAGCCCCAAGGCGTTCCTGGCGGAGGTGCTGGAGCAGCGCCTGCCCAACCCCTTCATGCCCGACGCGCCCCAGCGCATCGCCACGGACACCAGCCAGAAGGTGGGCATCCGCTTTGGCGAAACCATCAAAAGCTGGATGGAGACCGGCCGGGACCTGACCCAGCTCCGGGCCATTCCCCTGGCCCTGGCCGGGTGGCTGCGGTATCTGCTGGCCCTGGACGATCAGGGTCAGCCCTTCGAGGTCAGCGCCGATCCCCTGAAGGAGGAGCTGCAGGCGCAGTTGGCGGGCATCCGCCTGGGCGATCCCCAAAGCTGCGGGGACAAGCTCCGGCCCATTCTGGCAAACGCGGCGATCTTTGGGCTGGATCTCACCCGGACGCCCCTGGGCGAACGGGTGGAGGAGCTGTTCCGCCGGGAGCTGGCCGGCCCCGGCGCCGTGCGCGCCACGCTGCACGCCGTGCTGGCGGAGGAAGCATAAAAGCATCGCTTGCGTGCGCAGGCCCGGGAAAGCGCCTGCGTGCGAAGACCGTTGACCCAAGCAAGTCAACGGTCTAGCGTGTCGAAAAAGTGGGAAAACCCACTTTTTCGAGGAAGCAACTTCGGCCAACCAGAGGTCGTCCGAAGTTGTAAGGAATTGATTTTGCAAGCAAAATCAACAACCCGCCCCGGCGGCAAAGCCGCCGGATACGAATGAAAGTCGAAGGGGCTGCGGCCCCTCCGACGCCTCTAGGAAGTTTTTTGACAGTCTG
>DBFBGQ010000053.1:0-34057 GCA_048201975.1 Candidatus Egerieenecus sp.
CAGAGGTCGTCCGAAGTTGTAAGGAATTGATTTTGCAAGCAAAATCAACCACCCGCGAAGCCGGCGGAGCCGGCTTACACGAATGAAAGTCGAAGGGGCTGCGGCCCCTCCGACGCCTCTAAGGGTTTTTTGACAGTCTGAGGAGCGGAATTGCTCCGCTCCTCAGGCGCTGGACAATCATTTGGCGCTGGCCCGATCCCTGTTGAAAAGCCGCAGCAGCCCACGAAGAAACCTTGGCGCTCTAACGCAAACCAGCCGAATGCTCACCCCAAGTCACCTCCCCGCTTTTCCCAGGCGAAGCAGCACCAGCCCCGCGCAGATCAGCACAAAGCCCAAGAGCGCCACCCATGCCCAACCGGGAATGCAAAGGAAGAGCAGCACCACGCCCAGCCCCACCAGCACAATTCCCGCCAATACCAGCGCCTGATTCCCCGGCTGCTTGTAGCAGCGCGTATAGCCGTTGCACATCTGCCGCTTTTTCTGCATATGCCTCCCCCGTTTCCCTTTCATTCTATGCGGGTGCGGGCAAAAAAGAACGCGGCCCCATGCCGCGTCAGCGTGTCGAAAAAGTGGGAAACCCACTTTTTCGAAGGAGCAACTTCGGCCAACCGGAGGTCGTCCGAAGTTGCAAGGAATTGATTTTGCAAGCAAAATCAACCACCCGCGAAGCCGGCAAAGCCGGCTTACACGAATGAAAGTCGAAGGGGCTGCGGCCCCTCCGACGTCTCTAGGGGGTTTTTTGACGGTCTGACGCGGCCCTATGCCGCGCATTCCTTGACGCCATGGAAAAAAAGGGACGCGGTGCTTTCCCGCGTCCCTCAGCGTGTTGACAAAGTATTCTGCTTTATCTTGTTTGCAAGTTATACATTGCATGCTTGCAAGCGCAGAGGATGTCGCGCCTGCGGGCGCGACCAAAGGGCTTTCCGATCGCCCTTTGGAAACCTTCGGACCCCATACTTGATGAAACTTTTGCAAGTTAGGGAGCCACAAGTTTCTTTTTTTCATACCAGGGTGAACGCATAGGCTTTTTTCAGCAGCCGGAATGACGCGGCGCTTTCCCGCGTCCCTCCGGCCTTACGCCTGTAAGCCGTAAACGGCGCAGGCATTTTGATAGGTATACGCTGCCAGGTCCTCAAAGGTTTCTTCCCGCAAAAGAGCCAGCTTCTGGGCCACATAGCGCACGTTGGCAGGCTCGTTCCGCCTGCCGCGCACAGGTTCCGGCGCCAGGTAAGGGCTGTCGGTCTCAATGAGCAGGCGGTCCCGGGGCACCTTTCGCGCGGTGTCTTGCAGGTGCGGAGCCTTCTTGAATGTCACCGGCCCCGCGAAGGAAATGTAAAAGCCCATGTCCAGATATTCCCGGGCGCACTCCCAGCTGCCCGAATAGCAATGAATGATGCCCCCAGGCAGCCTGGAGCGGCAGGCGCGGAAGAGGTCCAGCATATCCCCGTGGGCGTCCCGGATGTGGAACACCGCAGGCGCGCCCAGGGTATAAGCCAGCTCGATTTGCCGCAGGCATACCTCCCGCTGGATCTCCCTTGGGCTGAAATCGTAATAGTAATCCAGGCCGATCTCGCCAATGGCCTTGGCCTGCCCGGAGGTATACCACGCCGCCAGGCGCTGTAGATCCGCCTCCTGAAAGCCCTTGGCCTCATGGGGATGCACGCCCACCACCGCCACAAAGCCGGGATGTGCCGCGGCAAAGGCCACGCCCTGGGCGGAGGTGGCCATATCGGAACCCACCACCGCCGCGCGGGTCACGCCGTTTTCCGCCATGCGCCGGAGCACTTCCTCCCGGTCCTGCTGGAATTGCTCCTCATCCACGTGGCAATGGGAATCAAACAGCGCGGTCATCCGATGATGGCGCCATCCTCAACGCCCTCCTGGACCGAGACCAGCTTCAGGTTCCCCTGGCTGTCCGCGGCGGAAAGGATCATGCCCTGGCTCTCGATACCGGCCAGCTTGGCGGTCTTCAGGTTGGAGATCAGCACCACCTGACGACCCACCAGCTCCTCCGGCGCATAATACTGGGCGATGCCGCTGACCACTGTGCGGGTACCATCCTTACCCAGGGACAGCTGGAACTTCAGCAGCTTTTTGCTCTTTTCCACCTTTTCGCAGGCCAGCACGCGGGCCACCTGCAGCTTGCACTTGAAGAAATCGTCAATTTCGATCTCTGCGGGGTATTCGGGCTCGGCATGCTTTTTCTTTTCCGGCTGCTTGGGCTGCTTCTCCGCCTTGGGCGCCTCCTCCTTGGGAGCGTCGCGGTCCAGCTCCTTCTGGATGTCCAGGCGGGGGAAGAGCGCTTCGCCCTTATGCACCTGCAGCCCCGCGGGCAGCACGCCAAAGGGCTTTCGCAGGGATGCCCAGTCCGTCAGCGCGGGATCGGTCACGCCCAGCTGCGCGTAGATCCGGGCGGGGGTGCGGGGCATCACAAAGCCAATCATGGCCGCCACCCGGCGCACGCACTCGGCCAGGGTATACAGCACGGTGCGCAGGCGGGGCTTGCCCGCCTCCTCCCGGCCCAGCACCCAGGGCTGGGTCACGTCGATATACTTGTTGCACTCGCCGATGAGCTTCCAGATTTCCTGGAGCGCCACGGAAAACTGCAGCGCGTCCATCTGCTTCTCCACCTTGCCGGGAAGCTCTTCCGCCAGCCGCCACACGGCCCGGTCCACATCTTCCACCGCATCCACCGCAGGAATCTCTCCGCCGAAATATTTCTCGATCATGGCCACCGTGCGGCTCACCAGGTTGCCCAGGTCGTTGGCCAGGTCGGCGTTGATGCGGGTGAGCATGGCTTTCAGTGTAAATTCGCCGTCGCTGCCAAAGGGCATCTCCCGCATGAGGAAATACCGCACCGCGTCGGAGGAATACCGGTTGCACAGCACCACCGGATCCACCACGTTGCCCACGGACTTGCCCATTTTTTTGCCGTCGATCACCAGCCAGCCATGACCGAACACCTGCTTGGGCAGGGGCAGCCCCAGGGCGTGGAGCATGATGGGCCAGATGATGGTATGGAAGCGGACGATCTCCTTGCCCACCATATGCACGTCCGCAGGCCAGTACTTCCGGTACAGCGCGTCGTCCTCCGTGCCGTAGCCCAGGGCGCTGATGTAGTTGCTCAGCGCGTCCAGCCACACATACACCGTATGCTTGGGGTCGAAGGTCACGGGAATGCCCCACTGGATGGAAGTGCGGCTGACGCACAGATCCTCCAGGCCAGGCTTGAGGAAGTTATTCATCATCTCATTGGCCCGGGATGCAGGCTGAATAAAGTCGGGATGCTCCTCAATGTATTGTATCAGCCAATCCTGATATTTGCTGAGCTTGAAGAAGTAGCTCTCCTCCCGGGTCTTTTCCACGGGTCGGCCGCAGTCGGGGCACTTGCCGTCCTTGAGCTGCAGCTCCGTCCAGAAGGACTCGCAGGGGGTGCAGTACCAGCCCTCGTACTCGCTCTTGTAAATGTCGCCCTGATCGTACAGCTGCTTGAACAGCTTCTGCACGCAGGCCACGTGCCGCTGGTCCGTGGTGCGGATGAAATCGTCGTAATCGATGTCCATCAGCTTCCACAAATCCTTGATGCCGGCCACAATGCCGTCCACATAGGCCTGGGGCGTCACGCCCTTTTCCTTGGCCTTGCGCTCGATCTTCTGGCCATGCTCGTCGGTGCCGGTGAGAAAATAGGTATCATAGCCGGTCATTTTCTTGAACCTGGCCATGGTATCCACCGCCGTGGAGCAGTAGGCGTGGCCGATATGCAGATTATCGCTGGGATAATAGATCGGCGTGGTGATGTAAAAGGTTTTCTTCTGGCAGTCCTGGCACATGTCGCACATCCTCCTCAATGTCCATGAAAAAAAGCCGCCCCAAGAGGGGCGGGCTTGTACCCGCGTTGCCACCCTGATTTCTTGCTTCTCCTGCGTGTAACGGCGCGACCCGGCGCGGCTTGGGCGCGTTCGGCCCTGGGCTGCGCGGCTCCGGAGCCATGTTCCCGCGCGTTCCCCGGCCGCCTCTCACCTGCCGCGGCTCTCTTGACGCTTCCCGCACGGTACTCTTTCCATCATTGCCGATGAAGGCATTATACCGGATGCCCCGGCGGTTTGTCAATGCGCAAAAGCGCTCCACACGCGGTCATTGACAGCCGAGGCAATGGAAACTATAATAACCGCATCACACAACGAAGGAGCTTTCGCGCCATGAACCGTCCCACCTGATGCACACGCAAAATGCTTTTTTCTGGGCGTCCGCAAGGCGTCCGTGTTTTGCTGTGCGCAGAAAGGACCATCTCTCCATGAAACGAAATATGTTGCTGATGTACGCCATCAGCCTGACCCAAGGCATGGTGTTCTACGGCCCCGTGGCCACGCTGTACCGCCAGGCGCAGGGCGTGTCCGTATTTGAAATCACGCTGATCGAAAGCGTTTCCATGCTGTTGTGCATTTTGCTGGAAATCCCCTGGGGCGTGGTGGCGGACAGAATCGGGTACAAAAAGACCATGGTCATATCCAATCTATTCTATTTCGTGTCCAAGCTGGTGTTCTGGCAGGCTGCCAGCTTCGCGGGCTTTCTCGCCGAGCGCGTACTGCTGAGCATTGCGATTTCCGGCCTTTCCGGCGTGGACACGAACCTGCTCTACCTCTCTTGCCCCGCGCAGAGCCGTCACCGGGCGCTGGGCATCTATGAGAGCCTGGGGATGGCCGGGCTGCTGATCGCCTCCGCGGCCTACACCCTGCTGCCCGCCCAGCACTACCGCCTGCTGGGCCTTTTGACCGCGGTGAGCTACGGCATCGCCGCGCTGCTCACCCTGGGGCTTCGGGAAACCGCCGCGCCGGACAGCCGCCGGGTCACCCTGCGGCAGACGATGCGCCTGGCCGGTGAGACGCTGCGCAACCGTTCCCTGCTCTGCTTTTTGCTGGCGGTGGCGCTCCTTGGCGAAACCCATCAAACGATCACCGTGTTTCTCAACCAACTCCAGTACGTGCGCAGCGGCATGACCAGCGCGGGGATCGGGCTTGCCTACCTGGCGGCCACCGCGCTGGGCCTGGCGGGAGCGTATTCGGCCCGGTTTGTCCGGCGCATGGGCAGGAAGCGCGCCGGTCTGTGCCTGTTTGCCGCGCCGCTTTGCGCCTGCCTGGCGCTGGCTTTCCTGCCGCTGCCGCTTCCATCGGTGGCGGGCATCCTGATCCTCCGGCTGTGCAACAGTCTGTTCCAGCCTTTCCAGACCGAAATACAAAACGAGTTGCTGCAAACGCCCTACCGCGCCACTGCCCTAAGCCTGAACGCCATGTTCACCGACGGCGTCGCCATCGGCACCAATCTGGTCTATGGCGCGCTGGCCCAGCGCAGCCTGTGCCTGGCCTTCTGCTTCGGCGGAGCGCTGTGCGCCGCCGGGATGGGGCTGTTCCTCGCCTGGTACCGGCGCGCCCCGAAAGCCGCTGCAGAATAAGCCGGCTTACAGCGCCATGGGCAGCTTCAGCTGCACCAGCACCGGCCGAAGTATCTCCAACATTTCCGGCACGCGGATCAGCTCGATGGAGCCATAGGGCGCATCCAGGATTCGCTCCAGGGCAAAGCGGTACATCTCCATCACGTCCACCAGCACCCCCGGCTCCAGGGGCCTGCCCTCGGAGAGGGCGCGGAGCATTTCCCGGGCCACAGCCATCCAGCACTGATTCATCAGGTCCAACATCATCCCCGGCAGATAGGGGTTGTCCAGGGAAAACAACGCCTCCGCCTCCCTGCACCGGTCCAGCGCATCCGCCATCAGCTCCTGAAAGCCCGCTCGCAGGGCGTCCTGGTAGCGCACCCGCACGGACAGCCCCTCGGGTTTGTCCAGCAGCGGCAGGAGCAGGGAAAGGAACTTCTCCTCCCCCTTGCGCAGAGGCATGGCGTAAAAAAACACCGTGCGAAGCCGCTCCAGCGGCTGCTCCACCGTTGCCAGCGCCTCCTGGGCCTGATTGACGGCCCGCTCCGCCCGCTGGGCGCACAGGGTGGCCAGCACCTGTTCCTTGCTCTCAAAATGATGATAAAAGCTGCCCTTGCTGGTGGTCAGCACGTCCAGGATATCCTGCACGCTGGTCGCCTCGTAACCCTTGGTGTAGAACAGCTTTTCCGCCACGTCCAGGATGGCCTGGCGCTTCTCGTCTCCCTTACGCATGTGTCCTCCGCATCCCCCACAGCCTTGGCCGGGGACCATTCTCCATAATCTCAATCTATAGACTTCGGTTCGTTTTTCTTTTTTCCTGCCGTCGCCTGTTTTCTTCGCAAACTTTTTTGCGGAGTTGACGCTAGCAAGGCATCTTTCTTGAAACGCGCAAAGGGGCGCCGCAACCGCTGCGGCGCCCCCCAATGATTCAAAATGTCACATTATTTGCGCGGAAAACGGAAATACCGGTCGGCGTTGTTGTAGCTGATGTCCTCCACAATTCGTCCCAGGGTAGCGCGGTCGTCCGGGAACATGCCGGATTCCACCTGATCCCCCAGATATTCGCAGAGAATGCGGCGGAAGTATTCATGACGGGGATAGCTCAGGAAGGAGCGGCTGTCCGTGAGCATGCCCACAAAGCCTGCCAGGCGTCCCTGGCTGGCCAGGGTGGCAATCTGCTGGCGCATCCCCATGATGTGATCGTTGAACCACCAGGCGGAACCATGCTGCACCTTGCCCACGGCGTCGCTGTTCTGGAAGCAGCCGATGACGGAATCAATGACCGCGTCGTCGGCGGGGTTCAGGGAATATACGATGGTCCGGGGCAGCTCGCCGCTGTCGGCAAAGTCTCCCAGGAAATCCGCCAGCTGCGCGGAAGGGGCATAGTTGTTGATGCAGTCGTAGCCCGTGTCCGGACCAAGGAGGCGGAACATCTGGCCGTTGTTGTTGCGCTTGCAGCCGTAGTGCAGCTGCATGGCCCAATCCAGCTTTTTGTATTCCCGCCCCACAAAGCCCATGAAGGCGGTCTTGAAGATCAGCTCCTCCTCCCGGGTGATGGTCTGGCCGCCGAGCCGCTTGGCAAAGATTGCCTCGACCGTTTCCTTGCCGGCAGGGGCGTACATCACATATTCCAGCGCATGGTCGGAGAGGCGGCAGCCGTTCTCATGGAAATAGGCCATGCGGACGCGCAGGGCTTCCTGCATGTCGCGGAAGGACGCGATCTTCTTGCCAGACACTTCAGACAGCCGGGCCACATATTCCGCCCAGCCGGGCGCTTCGATGTTCATGGCCTTGTCCGGCCGCCAGGCGGGCAGCACCGTTACCGGAAAGGACTTGTCCGCCGCCAGCTTTTGATGGTATTCCAACGTATCCACCGGATCGTCCGTGGTGCAGATCAGCGTCACGCGGCTGCGCAGGATCAGGTTGCGCACGCTCATATCCTTCTCCCGGAGCTTGGCGTTGCACAGCTGCCACACTTCCTCCGCGGTGCCGCCGTTGAGCAGCCCCTGGTACCCAAAGAAGCGCTGCAGCTCCAGGTGGCTCCAGTGGTACAGCGGATTGCCAACCGCCGTGGCCAGGGTCTCCGCCCATTTCTGGAACTTCTCCCGGTCGGAGGCGTCGCCGGTCACGTACTTCTCTTCCACCCCGGCGGCCCGCATCAGGCGCCACTTATAATGGTCGCCGCCCAGCCAGACCTGGGTAATGTTCTCAAACTGCCGATCCTCCCAAATTTCCTTGGGGTTGATATGGCAGTGGTAATCCATCACGGGCATCCGCTCCGCAAAGTCGTGGTAGAGGGCCTGGGCGGTGGGCGTGGTCAACAGGAAGTCCTTGTCCATGAAAGCTTTCATCGGGGATTCTCCTCCTTATTTCTTCGGCGCGGCACACACCGCGCCGCTTCATCAGCCCTTGCATCAGCGCGTTACGCCGTGGTGCCGCGCCGGGTCAGCTCCCCGGAAAACACCGTGCGCTTGGGCGCGTCCTCGCCCGCCAGCACCGCCGTCAGGGTATCCACGCACTGTACGCACTGGCTGCGCAGCTTGTTGTCCACGCTGCTCAGCTCCGGCTCGCAGCAACAGGCCAGGTACGAATCGTTAAAGCCCACAATGGCCAGCTCCGCGGGAACGCTCAGCCCTGCTTTGTGGGCATATTTCAACGCCCCCTGGGCCAGCTTGTCGTCGCTGGTCATCACTGCGTCAAAGCGAAGCCCCTCCCCGCGCAGGCGCAGCAGCGCATCCCGCACCGCGGTGGGATTCGCGCGCTCCCCCTCCATCAGGCGCATCAACCCGGGATCCTCCGGCACATGGGCCGCCGCCAGGGCATCCCGGTAACCTTGCAGCTTTTTCAAACCGCTGTAGGAGGTGGAGTGGTACAGGTATAGCACCCGGCGCCGCCCCTGGGACAGCAGCTGCGCCACGGCTTCCTCCGTCGCGCCACGGTCGTCGCAGAACACGGAATAGACGCCCGGACCTTCCAGCGCGGCCCCCAGAATCATCACCGGCACGCGCCTGGCCGCGTCCAGCACGGGCTGATTCAGCGCGGGATCGCTGTCCACCAGGCTGGAGCCCACCAGAATCAGGCCGTCCACCCGCTTGTGCAGCAGCAGGTCGATCATCTTGGGGCGATCCTGCACATCCCGGCAGCCGCCCAGCAGGCAGTCGTAGCCGTGGCTCCGCAGCAGCGCTTCCAGGTATGCCGTGGCCTGCGCCAGGTAGGGATCGGCAAAATCCGCGCAGAGCAGCCCCACGGTTTTCATGGAGCCCAACCCCAGGCCCCTGGCGAAAGCGTTGGGCGTGTAGCCGCAGGAGGCCATCACCTGCTCCACCTTCCGGCGGGTGCTTTCGCTCACCCGGCTGGAGCCGTTGATCACCCGGGAGACCGTGGCGATGGAGACGCCGGCCTTTTGGGATATGTCATAGATGTTCATGCCGTCGCCTCCTCATGTAAGTGCTTACGCTAATGACAAAACGATTGTACCATAGCCGACGGTGAATTGCAAGCCTCCTTGCCACATGACAAGGATTTTTGGTGGATTTCTCCCGATTTTTTTCCAGGCCTTTCCTGGGTACGATCTTGACTTTCGCTGAAATGTCGCGTACAATAGATGTCGAGGCGTGTAAGTGTTTACATCAAGACGCTACCACGGGGCAACCGACGACGGAGGGATGGCAGAATGACGATTTCCCAGAAGGTATGCAAGCAGGCGCGGCCCATCCGCGTGCTGCAGTTTGGCGAAGGAAATTTCCTGCGCGGATTTGTGGACTACATGATTGACATTGCCAATGAAAAGGGCCTGTTCGACGGCGGCATTGTGCTGGTCAAGCCCATCGCCTTCGGCTCCCTGGAGCAGTTCCCCAAGCAGGACTATAACTACACCGTCTCCCTGCGCGGCCGTGTGGACGGCCAGCCCACGGTGATCGAGCGCATCGTTACCAGCGTGGAGGACGCTGTGGACTCCTATGGGGACTACCAGCGCTACATGGACTATGCCAAGCTGGACACCCTGCGCTTTGTGGTGTCCAACACCACGGAAGCCGGCATCGTGTTTGATTCCACGGACCGGTTTGAGCTGACCCCGCCCAACAGCTTCCCCGGCAAGCTGACCAAGTTCCTGCATGCCCGGTGGAAGCACTTCCACGGGGATCGCAGCAAGGGACTGATCATGCTGCCCGTGGAGCTGATCGACGACAACGGGGAGATGCTGCACCAGTGCGTGCTGCAGCTGATCGAACTGTGGGGCTTGGAGGCGGATTTCCGCACCTGGGTGGAGGAGGCCTGCGTATTTACCAGCACCCTGGTGGACCGGATCATCACCGGCTATCCCCGGGACGAGGACAAGGAGCTGTGGCATAAGTGGGGCTATGAAGACCGGCTGATTGTCACCGGGGAGCCTTTCGCCCTGTGGGTGATCGAGAGCGCCAAGGATATCTCTGCGGAGCTGCCTTTGCCCAAGGCCGGGCTGCCCGTAATCTTCACCGACAACCAGAAGCCCTACAAGCAGCGCAAGGTCCGCATCCTCAACGGCGCGCATACCTCCTTTGTGCTGGCGGGCTACCGCATGGGCTTTGACATCGTCCGGGAATGCATGGAGGACGACCTGGTGCGCACCTTCATGAACGACACGATTTTCACCGAGGTCATCCCCACCCTGGATCTGCCCGTGGAAGACCTGAAATCCTTTGCCGGGGCGGTGATCGACCGGTTCAACAATCCTTTTGTGAAGCATGCGCTGCTGGCCATCAGCCTGAACTCCGTGAGCAAGTGGCGCGCCCGCTGCATGCCCAGCCTGCTGGAGTACGTCCGGCGCAAGGGCGAACTGCCCTGCCGCCTGGCCTTCTCCCTGGCGGCGCTGCTGGACTTTTACCAAGGCACGGAGATCCGCGATGGGGCGCTGATCGGCCACCGGAACGGGGAGAAATATCCCATCCGGGACGACGCCGCGGTGCTGGACTTCTTCGCCGCTCACAGCCAGGATGATCCCCAGACGCTGACCCATGCCTTCCTGAGCAACGAGGACTTCTTCGGCCAGGATCTGACCCAGGTGCCCGGCCTGGAGGCGTATGTGACCCAGTCGCTTGCGGATATCCGCGCCAAGGGTATGCGCGCGGCCATGGCGGAACGCTTCCCTGCGAAAGGTTGAGAGAAAAGCATGGAAAAAACCATCCGCATCCATCCCCTGGACAACGTGGCTGTGGCCCTGACCGATCTGCAGGCGGGGCAGGAAGCGGCAGGGGTCACGCTCCGGGAGGATATTCCCGCGGGGCACAAGGTGGCGCTTTCGCCCCTGCACCCCGGGGAAAAGGTAATCAAATACGGCTGTCCCATCGGTCATGTCACCGCGGAGGTGCTTCCGGGGGCCTGGCTTCACACGCACAACGTGAAAACAGACCTTTCCGATGCATTGACCTACGCATACACGCCCACCCATCCCCAGCTGGCGGCGCAGACGCCGGACACGTTCCCGGGCTTCCCTCGGGAGGACGGCCGGGCGGGCGTACGCAATGAGATCTGGATCATTCCCACCGTCGGCTGCGTCAACGACGTGGCCTCTGCGCTGGCTCGCCGGGGACAAAAGCTCCTGAGGGGCTCGGTGGAGGATGTCATCGCTTTCCGCCACCCCTATGGCTGCTCCCAGATGGGCGAGGACCAGGAAACCACCCGCCGCCTGCTGGCGGACCTGATCCGCCACCCCAACGCGGGCGGCGTGCTGGTGCTCGGGCTGGGCTGTGAAAACAGCGGCATCGACACCCTGCGCCCCTACCTGGGCGACGATCCTCTGCCTCGGGTGCGCACGCTGGTTTGCCAGGAGGTGGAGAACGAGCTGGACGCCGGCGAAGCGCTGCTGCGGGAGCTGATCGACCAAGCCGCCGGGTGGGAGCGGACGCCCGTTTCCACTGAAAAGCTGGTGGTGGGCCTCAAGTGCGGCGGCAGCGACGGCTTCAGCGGCATTACCGCCAATCCCACCATCGGAGCCTTTTCCGACCTGCTCATCGCCCGGGGCGGCGCCACCATACTCACCGAGGTACCGGAAATGTTCGGCGCGGAAACGCTGCTCATGGACCGCTGCGAAAGCGAGGAGGTATTCCTTCGCACCGTGGCCCTGGTCAACGATTTCAAGCGCTACTTCACCGAAAATCACCAGACGGTATATGAAAATCCTTCCCCAGGCAACAAGCAGGGGGGCATCACCACCCTGGAGGACAAATCCCTGGGTTGCACGCAGAAGTCCGGCTCCGCTCCCGTGGTGGATGTGCTTCCTTACGCGCATCGGGTGGAAAAGCCTGGGCTGAACCTGCTCAGCGCGCCGGGCAACGACCTGGTGGCGGCTACGGCTCTGGCGGCGGCGGGCGCGCAGATTGTGCTCTTTTCCACCGGGCGGGGCACGCCCTTCGCCTGCCCGGTGCCCACCATCAAAATCTCCAGCAATCCTACCTTGGCACGGCGCAAGAGCGGCTGGATTGATTTCAGCGCGGCGCCTGCCCTGGAGGGCGTTTCCATCCCCCAGCTAGGGGCGGAGCTTTACCGCAAGGTGCTGGCGGTGGCCGGCGGCCAGCGGGTGAAGAGCGAGGAGGCCGGCTTCCACGACCTGGCCATCTTCAAGCGCGGCGTTACCTTATAAAAACCCAAGCGCAGGCAGCAAATCGCCCGCCGGTGCAAAACGCATGCAGCGTTCGCACCGGCGGGCGATTCTTTGGATTGCAGCGTCACGGGGCGCTGTCATAGACGGGCAGGGGCAGTCCCAACAATTCGCTGACGGTGACGCAGCGGTAGTCCTCCATCAGCACGGGAATAATCTGCTCCAAGCACTGAACGTCCTTGAGCTTGGCATGGTAGAGCAGGATGCTCCCGTTCTCCACATCCTTAACGGCCTTCTCCGGGTCGGTCTGGCTTACGTCCCAGCGCACCGCGTGCAGGTAGCCCGCAGCCGCAATGGCATTCACCACCCAGGTGTCGCTGATGTAGTTGGGCCGGGTGGAGAGGCTGCCGTAGGGCGGGCGCATCACCTGCATGGGGTAATGAAAGCCCAGCACCTCGTCCAGGCGCTCCTGGGTGCGGTTAAGCTGCCATTGGATGCGCTGGGCGTCCAGCTTGGTCAGCTTGCGGTGGGTCCAGGTGTGGTTGCCGATTTCACAGCCCAGGTCCAGCGCCCGCTGCCACAGCGCCGCGTCCTCGTCCTTCAGCACGCTGCCGATGATGAAGAATGTCACCGGCACATCGTATTTTTCGCACAGGTCCAGCACCTCCGCCACCCGCTGCGTGTTGTAGCAGTCGTCCACCGTCAGCGCAATCCACGGCCGTTCCCGATCCCCGTGGAGCACCGTGTAGCCCTTCTCCACCGCCCGGGCGCTACCCCAGCACACACACAGGCAAAGCGCCAATGCAAAACAAACCATCCGCCGCTTCTGCTTCATGGAATCCCCGACCCTTACGCATCAATTTTCCGCCGCCTGATTGGAGCGATTGCTATACACATTACGCGATTCATGCTTCGGAACCCTTCCTCATTATGCCGCCAAGGCAAATTTTTCTTGCCTTTTTCCCGGCAAGCAAGGGCGTTGACGCCCTGCGCCGCGGCATCCGGTCCACGCAGCGCAAAGCCCGCCGAAGGTAAGGGCATTCCTTCGGCGGGCAGTGGAAAAAGCGTTATTCGTCAGCGACACGCCAGGCATTCGTGGCATATGCCGGCGCAGACAAGTTCAGCAGCTCGCTGACGGTGACGCAGTCGTATTGTTCCACCAGCAGAGGAATCAGCTCCCGCAGGCAGCGGACATCCTTGGGGTTGGCATGGTAGAGCAGGATGCTCCCGTTTTCCACGTCCCTGATGGCCTTCTTCGGGTCGGTCTGGCTCACATCCCAGCGCACCGCATGAAGGTAGCCGGCTTCCTCAATGGCTTCCACCACCCAGATGTCGCTTTTTTTGTTGGGATCCTCGGAGAGGGTGCCGTAGGGCGGGCGCATGACCTGCATGGGGTAGTGGAAGCCCAGCAGCTTATCCAACTTTTCCTGGGTGCGGCGGAGCTGGCGCTTAATGTCCCGGCTGTTCAGCTCCGTCAGCCGCGGATGGCTCCAGGTGTGGTTGCCAATTTCGCAGCCCAGGTCCAGGGCGCGAATCCACAAAGCCTGATCATCCAGCTTCAGGGCGCTGCCAATGACGAAGAAGGTTACCGGCACATCGTAGGTTTCGCACAGCTCCAGGATCTCCGCCACATGATCGCTATCATAGCAGTCGTCCACCGTCAGGGCAATCCGCGGGCTTTCCCGGTCTCCGTGGAACACGGTGTATCCCTGTTCCACCGCCGATGCCCCGGATGAAAGCATCAGCAAACACAGCGCCAGGCACAGCAGGCGTTTTCCGTATACCATTGTCATGTTGATCTCCTGTGAAGGCAGCTCCAGGCTACCGGTCAGCGGGGGTTACTCCGCCTGCATGGCTTCCAGAACGACGCCGTCAACGCTGATGCGCTGTGGAATTTCTTCCAGCGGCGCCATGCGCGTTATGCGGACATCGGGCCATTGCTTTGTGTTCTGCTCGTAATAGAGCACGCCGCTGGGGAATTCCTGGCCGTTTTCATCCTTGAGCAAGTCGAGCAGCTGATGGACCGCTTCGTCATCCGCCTGCATATCCTGGGGCGCGGTGAAGGTTCCGATGAAATACACGCCGGTGCCGTACAGCTCCGCGTACATTTCCTTCAATTGGAAGCCGTTCGCCGTTTCCACCTCCGGGATGGCGTAGCTTCTCTTCGCCTGCATGGGAAGCACGGTCAGCTCGTCGGCTTCCTCCACCACCCAGCATTCCAGCTCCTCCCCCGTGGCGGGATCATAGCTGCGCACGGACAGGTAATAGCTAACCGGCAGCGTATCCGTTACCAATTGCGGCTCCAGATAGGACAGGTTGAAGTACGTCAGGCGTCCGTCATCGCTCCAGATCGCATCCTCCATGCTGGAGCCCGCAAAAGCCGAAGAGGTAACCTCCATCAGCGCCCGCACAGCATACAGCGGCTGCTCCAGCTGTTTCGCCGCCTCCATCCACGTGAGGGAAGCATCCACCCCCAGACGCTCCGCCCATTCCTCGCCAGCAGCGCTCACCGGGTCGTAAATCTCGCTTACGCACAGCGCGGGAGAGCCGTCGGTGGTCTGGGCCTCCATGCCGGAAATGGCGATGCGACCATCGGTCAGGCACTGGCGCAAAGTCAGCGTCAGCGGCCCCACCTGGAAGCTGCGCTGCTGCGTGGCATCCATCTCCTGCCGCATGCCCTCCGTTACTTCCATGCCATAGTTCTTCGCCAGATAATCCGTCCAGCCCAGCCATTCGCTCACAGACAGCGCCACGGAAACCGTTGCCAACAGAATCAGCACAGCGATCACCGCCGTGCGCCATGGAATTTTACGCACCTGTTTCTCCTCCCTTACAGAATTCGCCGCATGCATCAGCGCGTCGTGGCATGCCTTTGGCTCCTGGGGGAACGCATCGCGCAGGTTCCATTCCATTCGCTCGCGCTTCATTCTGCATTCAGCTCCTTTCTCAATGCGCCCTTTGCGCGGCGGATCCTGCCGCGCACGGTGGTGACGGGGATATGCAGCGCCTGCGCCGCTTCCTCATAGCTCATTCCCTCGGAGTAGCAAAGCACCAGCGGCAGCCGCAGCTTCTCCGGAAGGGCCTGCAATGCCAGGGAAAGCGTAGGATCAGGAGGGGGAACGGCGGGCTCGGGAGCTTCCGCCAGGGAAACAAAGCGGCGCCCCTTGCGGTGCGTGTCGTAGCACGCATTGATCAGGATGCGGGTAATCCAGGTGCGGAAAAATCGCTCCTCCCGCAGAGAATCGCGCTTTTCCCACGCCTTCAGCGCCGTTTCCTGCATGGCGTCCTGGCAGGCGTCGTCGTTTCGCAGGATGGTCCAGGCCACGCGGTACAGCATGCCGCTGTGGGCTTCCAGCTCCTGCACAAAGAAGTTCTTGTCCATCCGCTCATCTCCTTGTAACGTTACGCCCATTAGACGCCGCAGCCGCGGCGAAAAGCACGCGAAAAAAATATTTTGTTTCAACAAAAAATGTGGCGCCCCGCGCAAGGGACGCCACCAACCGAAAAGCAAAGATTTTCTTACTGGACCGCGTGCCCCTTGGCGTGAAGCACCTGGACCACCTGGTCCACATAGGCGCGGCAAAGCGTTTCGTCCTTCGCCTCCACCATGACGCGGATGACCGGCTCCGTGCCGGACTCCCGCACCAGGATGCGGCCGGTGGATCCCAGCTGGTCGCTGACCTGCTGCACCGCCGCCTGCACGTCCGCGTCGCCACGGGCGGACGCCTTATCCTGCACGCGCACATTCTCCAGCACCTGAGGGTAAATCTTCAGCGGGGCCGCCAGCTCGCTCAAGGGCTTTTTCCGGTCCATGAGCACCTGCATCATTTTCAGGCTGGTGAGTATGCCGTCCCCCGTGCTGGCATATTTGGTGAAGATGATATGCCCGGACTGCTCGCCGCCAATGCGGTTGCCGTTGCGCATCATGTATTCGTACACAAAGCGGTCGCCCACAGCGGTCTTGGCGTAGTCGATCCCCAGCTCGTCAAAGGCCTTGTACAGCCCAAAGTTGGACATCACCGTGGTGACCACGGTATTGGTCAGCAGCTTTCCGCGCTCCTTCATGTAGCGGCCGTAGATATACAGGATGTGATCTCCGGTGACCACGTTTCCCTTTTCGTCCACGCACAGGCAGCGGTCCGCGTCGCCGTCGTAGGCGAAGCCCACGTCCAGCCCCTTTTCCACCACCAGCTTCTGCAGGCCTTCAATGTGGGTGGAGCCAGCATTCCGGTTGATGTTCAGCCCGTTGGGTTCGGCGTTGATCACGCAGGTGGTGGCGCCAAGGGCGTCGAACACCGCCTTGGCAATGCTCCAGGCGCTGCCGTTGGCGCAGTCCAGACCCACCTTCATGCCCCGGAAGGAGAACATCCCCAGGGAAATCAGATAGCCGATATAGCGGTTCCGGCCGGAGACGTAGTCCACCGTGCAGCCGATTTTCTCCTGCGTCGCAAAGGGGATTTCCTCCCAGCGCTGCCCGAAGGCTTCCAGCTTGCCGTCCAGGTAATCCTCCACCAGGGCGATGGTCTCGTCATCCATCTTCTCCCCGCGGCCGTTGATCAGCTTAATCCCGTTGTCCTGGTACGGATTGTGGCTGGCAGAGATCATGATGCCGCAGTCGAAGGCGTCCACCCGGGCGATGTACGCCACGGAAGGCGTGGTGGTCACGTGCATCAGGTAGGCATCCGCGCCGGATGCCACCAGGCCGCCCACCAGCGAGTATTCAAACATGTAGCTGGAGCGGCGGGTATCCTTGCCGATGACCACGCGAGCCGGGGTATGTTCCCCTGCTTGCCGCTTGAGCTCGCAGTAGTACCACCCCAAAAAGCGGCCCACCTTATAGGCATGATCCGCCGTCAGGTTGACATTGGCCTCGCCGCGGAAGCCATCGGTGCCGAAGTATTTTCCCATGGTATTGTCTCCTTCTTTTCGCCGCCATGGCCGCGCGTTGGCCGTTCATGGCACGAATCGTTCTTGTTTTCGTTCCCCGGGCAGGCCTGCTAAGCGCCCTGTTCCCGCACGCACGGGCCCTGGAATCGTTAGCTTGTCCGCCCTCAGAGATAGGCAAAGGGTCCTCGCAAACCCATACTCAATACAATTCAACACAACTTGGCTGTATTCCTTCGTGGTTTGCCAATTTTTATCAGATTTCCATGCAACTTGCCCGCCTTTGTGGGCGCGGCGGCGTCATTCCCAGCTTCACGGGGCTTCCAGGGCGGTTTGGATGGCCTGCGCCAGATAAGGCACGCTGCGAAGCACTTCCTCCAGCGTGTTTTTATTGTTCCCACACTCGATCAGCACGCAGTTGGGCGCAACATGCTGGTTGAACCGGCCTGTTTTCACGCTGATGCGCCGGCAGAAATCCTCGCGGAAATCGTTCAGCGCGTTGGTAATCCGTTCTGCCAGAGCATAGTTGGCTTCCCAGTCGGGCTTTACGGTAAAGCTGTCGCCGGTGCCTTTGCCGATGAGCATCATCAGCCGCGCCACTTCTTCTCCGCCAATGTTTACCGTCTGTGCGATGCCGGAGCCTTCCACATAGGCGTCCCGGTGCAGGTCGATATACAGGTCGTAATGCTCGCCCCGGGCGAGGCGTTCCTCCAGCATGGCCAGGGAGCGCGTGTAGGCGTCGCTGAGGTTCGGCGGTTCAAAAGCGGTAACATCGTGCACAACGCGATAGCCCATGGCCTGCAGCGCCGCCGTCAGTGCGTCCCCCACCGCCACCACATTGGCGCTGTTATCCTTGGTGCGCCAGCGCTCGGTTTCCACGTAGGGAGCTTCCTCCACCTGCTCGAATGCCTCCCAGGTGTGGGTATGATAAATCAGGATGGAGCGCTCCGCCACTGGGGCCTGCGTGGGGCGCAGAATCTCCACCCGCAATTCCCGGCTCTCGGTGGGTGTGGGCGTATCCTCCACTTGCAATTGTAAATTGCCTGCATTTTGCAATGCAGCATCCACATCATACGAGTTTTCGCTGGAAATATTCACATTATCCTCCACCTGCTGCTCATTTTCCGGCGTGTTCTCCTCCGTGAACAGGCTTCCCGCCGCAAAGGCTGCCACCGCCTCTTCCTCCGGCGGTTGGCTCCCGGGCGTATAGACGATCATCGCCGTGACCCCCATGGTCAACCCCACCACCATGGAGAGCAGCGCCAACGCTTGCCCCTTGCTCCAAACAATCATCCGCATGGCTACGCACCTCGTCCCAAGAAATTGGTACATGGTATGTAGAAACGGCCTTGCATATGCGTCAGTGCAGGCGATAGGATAATTCCTTGACGGTGAACGCAGGCTGCAGCGCCGTGTTGATGGCCAGGGCCAGGGTATCCGCCAGATGGGCCACCAGCTCGTCGATGCTGCGCGGGGTCACCACCAGCTCTCCCAGCGCGCCCTGGGAAAGGCGCTCCGCCATGGCCTCCGCCTGCTCCTCGGTGCTGCCCTGGGCCAGGATCCCCTTCAGCGCGTCCCGTACAATGGTGGAAGCGTACACCACCATGGGAATGCCCACGGCGATCACCGGCACCCCCAGGGTTTCCCGGGTGAGGCCAGCCCGATGATTTCCCACGCCGCTCCCCGGCCGTATCCCCGTATCCGTTACCTGAATGGTGGTGCAGATGCGGCCTGTCTCCATGGCAGCCAGCGCATCCACCGCGATCACCGCCTTGGGACGCACCCGCTCCACCACGCCGCGGACCATCTCCGCCGTCTCGACCCCCGTAATGCCCAGCACCCCAGGAGCCATGGCGCTGACCGGGCGGAGCTTGCGGCGCTCCTGCTGCTCCAGGTGGCGGGTGACGTAGATCCCCTCCGCCGTGCGGGAGCCCAGGGCATCCGCCGTCATGTAGCGGTTGCCCAGTCCCACCACCAGCACCTCTCCCTCATCGGGCAGCATACGCCGTATTTCCCGAGCGGCCAGCTCCGCCATGCGCATGCGCTCCTCCGGCGACAGCTGCGGCAGACAGGGATGCTGCAATGTCCAGTATTCCCCTGGGGCCTTGCTCAGCCGCTTTGCCGCCTCCTGATCCACAATGCGCACCAGCGTGGTCTCCACGCCGCCCTGACAGCGGCTGCTCACCTCCACGCCGCGCACGTTTCCGCCTGCGGCGCCTGTACGCTCCATTGCCAAGTCCGTTCTTACATCCCGCATCCTTTCCCCCTCCTCTGGACAAGTATGCGCTTTTTCCCGGCAAAGGATACGGTTGACAGCGCCTGCGTGCGCATTGTACAATCATCCCGGCAAACCAACGGAGGGAGGTGGAAGCCTGCATGGGCCTGGAACGTCTGCTTCATGGCCTTCGGGAGCTGCATCAGCGCGTGCTGGTGGACCGGCTGACCGGCTGCTACATCCATGGTTCCCTGGCGCTGGGCGCCTTTCAATGGAACCGAAGCGACGTGGATTTGCTCGCTGTGGTGCGGGAGGAGCCAACCCTCCCGCAGAAGATGGCGCTGATCTCCGGCCTTCTTGAGCTGGAATCCGCCGCTCCGCCCAAGGGGCTGGAAACCAGCGTGCTCTGTCAAAGCGTATGCAAGCCCTTCGTCTATCCCACGCCTTATGTTTTGCATTATTCGCCCATGCACCGGGAGAGGGCGCAAAGGGATCTGTCCGGCTATTGCCAGGCCATGCATGGTCTGGACCGGGACCTAGCCGCGCATGTGGCCGTAACGCGGCAGGCCGGCATCGTGCTGTGCGGCGCGCCCGTCGAGGAAGCGTTTGATTCTGTGCCCCGCTGGTGCTACCTGGACAGCGTGCTGGCGGATATCGGCCCTGACGCCGCCTTGGATCGGGACCCTGCTTACACCCTGCTGAACCTGTGCCGCACCTGGGCCTATCTGGCAGGCGAAGGCATCCTCTCCAAGCGCCGGGGCGGAGAGTGGGCTTTGCCCAGGCTATCCCCCGGGGAGGCGGCATGCGTTCAGGCCGCTCTGATCTCCCTGACGGATAACCAGCCTCCCTTTCCCTGCAGGCAGGCGCTGGAGGCCTGCGCCACATCCCTGCTGCAACGGGTCCGCAACCTTACGCCCGATATTTCGCACCCGAGGAGGTAACGCCGCACATGAACAAATCTTCTGGTTGGCGCAAGCTGCAATGGGGACAGCTGATCGTTTTTCTTGCCGTCTCCGCGCTGATCTGGTTGCGCGTCCGAGACGGCGCCGGCGCCGTGCAAACCCCGGAGATCCGCTGGATCAGCTTCCTGTGCTGGACAGCCTTTTTCCTGGCGGTGCTGGCGGTGGAGTGGACGCTTCATATCCTGCGTCGCAAAAAATAAATTCCGACGGAAAAATCCTTTTCATCTGCATTTCCTCACATGCAAAAAGCGCCGCTGCAGCTTTCTTCGCTGCAGCGGCGCCATTGTATTGCTGTCGTTTTGCGGATATGGCGGATCAATACATGCCGCCCATGCCGCCCGCGCCACCGGCGGGAGCCGCGGGTTCGGGAGCGGGAATATCCGCCACCAGGGACTCGGTGGTCAGCACCATGGCCGCCACGCTGGCCGCGTTCTGCAGGGCGGAGCGGGTCACCTTGGTGGGATCAATGATGCCGCGCTCCACCATGTCCACATATTCGCCCTTCAGGGCATCGAAGCCATAGCCGGGCTTCTTGGCGTTCTTGATGTTCTCCACGATCACGCTGCCGTCGATGCCGGCGTTGGACGCGATCTGACGGATGGGCTCCTCCAGGGCGCGCAGAACGATCTGTACGCCGGTCTTGGCGTCGCCGGCGAAGTTGCTCAGTAGCGCCTGCACCTTGGGCAGCACATTCAGCAGCGCGATGCCGCCGCCGGGAACGATGCCTTCCTCCACAGCCGCACGGGTGGCCGCCAGAGCATCCTCAATGCGCAGCTTGCGCTCCTTCATTTCCACTTCGGTCGCAGCGCCCACCTGGATCACCGCCACGCCGCCGGCCAGCTTGGCCAGGCGCTCCTGCAGCTTCTCCCGGTCATAGTCGGAGGTGGTGTCGGCGATCTGGGAACGGATGGAGGCCACACGGGCGTTGATCTCTTCCTTGCTGCCTGCGCCGCCCACAATGGTGGTGTTGTCCTTATCCACCTTCACCTGGGAAGCCTGGCCCAGCATATCGACGGTGGCCGTCTTGAGCTCCAGACCCAGCTCCTCGGTGATCACCTGGCCGCCGGTCAGGATGGCGATATCCCGCAGCATTTCCTTGCGGCGGTCGCCGAAGCCGGGAGCCTTCACCGCCACGCAGGTGAAGGTGCCGCGGAGCTTATTGAGCACCAGGGTGCTCAGGGCTTCGCCCTCCACATCCTCAGCGATGATCAGCAGCTTCTTGCCGGATTGCACCACCTGCTCCAGCAGCGGCAGCAGCTCCTGAATGTTGCTGATCTTCTTGTCCGTGATCAGGATCAGGGGGTTGTCCAGCACGGCTTCCATCTTGTCGGTATCGGTAACCATGTAGGCGGAAGCATAGCCACGGTCAAACTGCATGCCCTCGGTGGTGGTCATGCCGGTGGTCATGGTCTTGCTCTCCTCCACGGTGATCACGCCGTCGTTGCCCACGGTCTCCATGGCGTCGGAGATCAGCTTGCCAATGGTATCGTCCGCAGCGGAAATCGCAGCCACCTGAGCGATGGACTGCTTGCCGCTCACGGGCTGGCTCTGCTCACGCAGGCCGATCACGGCCGCCTCGGTAGCCGCCTCGATGCCCTTCTTGAGCACCATGGGGTTTGCGCCGGCAGCCAGATTGCGCAGGCCCTCGCGGATGATGGCCTGAGCCAGCAGGGTAGCGGTGGTGGTGCCGTCGCCGGCCACGTCGTTGGTCTTGGTGGAGACTTCCTTCACCAGCTGCGCGCCCATGTTTTCAAAGGGATCTTCCAGCTCGATCTCCTTGGCGATGGTCACGCCGTCGTTGGTGATCAGGGGCGCGCCGTACTTCTTGTCCAGCACCACGTTGCGGCCCTTGGGTCCCAGGGTAATCTTGACGGTATCCGCCAGGGCGTTGACGCCCTTTTCCAGGCTGCGGCGAGCCTGCTCGCCATACTGAATCTGCTTAGCCATTTTCTTTTACACTCCTTTAACCAATACACATTGCGGGCGGACGGTTTTACTCCACCACAGCCAGGATGTCGCTCTGGCGCACAATAATGATCTCTTCGCCGTCGATTTTGACTTCCGTGCCGGCATACTTGCTGTAAATAACCTTCTGGCCCACGCTCACCTGCATGGTGACTTCCTTGCCGTCCACCATGCCGCCGGGGCCCACAGCAAGCACTTCCGCCATCTGCGGCTTCTCCTTCGCGGCGCTGGTAAGGATCAGGCCAGACTTGGTCGTCTCCTCCGCTTCCACATTTTTGATGACTACGCGGTCACCCAAAGGCTTCACGGTCATTGTGAAATTCCTCCTTAAATTCCTTGCGCTTGGTTTGTTAGCACTCAATGAGCGTGAGTGCTAACATCGAACGCTGTTAGTGTAATGCATTTGGAAAAACCGTGCAAGCGTAAACTTTTCAAAAAATGATGGTATTTTTTCGATTCTCGGATATATAAGCAAATAATCATCTATTTCAGAATATTTCTATGGATTTCTAACGTTTTCTTCTCATTTCATATTTTTACCTTTCCCAGAGCGCATTTCATGGTAGAATAGAACCGTTTGAGCGAAGGAGGTTCGTCCCCATGGAGAATATCGGCAGCCTGCTGCTGCCCTGGTATGACCGTTTTCGCCGTGACCTGCCCTGGCGCGGCTCCCAGGATCCCTACGCCGTGTGGGTCTCGGAAACCATGCTCCAGCAGACCCGCGTGGAAACCGTGCGCCGGTATTTCCCCCGCTTCATGGAGCGTTTCCCCACGCTGGCGCATCTGGCGCGCGCGCCGCTGACGGATGTGCTCAAGTGCTGGGAGGGGCTGGGATATTACCGCCGGGCGCAAAACCTGCACCGTGGCGCGCAACAGGTGATGGCGGAATACGGCGGACTGCTGCCCGCCGACCCGGCCCGTCTGCGGAGCATTACGGGCATTGGCCCTTACACGGCGGGCGCCATTGCGAGCATTGCCTTTGGCGTGCGCTGTCCGGCGGTGGATGGCAACGTAATCCGCGTGGTCAGCCGGGTGGCGGGCATCCGGGAGGATGTGGCGGTTCCCTCGGTGGCCCGGCGCATCGCCGCCATTGCCGGGGAATGGGTACCGGCCCAGCGTCCCGGTGATTTCAACCAGGCGCTGATGGATCTGGGGGCTTCCCTCTGCTGCCCTGGAACGCCGGACTGCGCCCGATGTCCCCTGACCTCCCTGTGCGACGCCTATGCGGCAGGCGACGCGGAGGAGCTGCCCCAAAAAAGCCGCGCTACGCCTCCCCGCGTAATCCCCTACGACGTGGTGCTGCTGCTTCGGGATGGCCGCGCGCTGCTGCGCCAGCGCACGGAGACCATGCTGCAGGGGCTATGGGTGTTTCCGCTGCTGGAGGGCGCCAAAACCCCCGGCGAGCTTGTCAAGGCCCTGCACCGCTCCCCGGGGATTGCATGCGCCTATGTGCGTCCCCTGGGGCATGCCCGGCATGTATTCACCCATCAGGTATGGGAAATGCGCCTGCACCTGATGGAAACCGCGGAGCCGGCCCCCGCCGGCTATCAATTTGCCACTGCCAATGAAATCAACGCGCTGCCCATCCCCACCGCCATGCGCAGGCCGAAGGCGCTGGCCCTGGAGATTTTGACCGGCGCGGAAGGAGCGTCCCATGCGAGTGAATGATCTGTCCTGGTTTGCCACCGCCGCCTTTGGCCTGGAGGGCCTGGTATCCGCAGAGCTCAAGGGGCTGGGCATGCGCCAGGTGATGGCCCAGAACGGCGGCGCCGCCTTCGTGGGCTCCCCCAGCGACGCCTTTCGGGCCTGCCTGTGGCTGCGCAGCGCCGACCGGGTATTGCTGGTGCTGGCGCAAGCGGAGGTCCACACCTTCGAGGAGCTGTTCCAGCTGGTGAAGTCCGTCCCCTTTGAGGAATTTCTGCCGCGGGACGCCCGTCTGCCCGTGACAGGCAAGTGCGCCCGCAGCCAGCTCATGAGCGTGCGGGATTGTCAGGCCATTACCAAAAAAGCCGTGGTGGAGCGGTTGCGGCATGCCTGGCGGATGGACCGGCTGCCGGAAACGGGCGTGGCGTATCCCTTGGATATCAGCCTCCATGGGAATATCGCCCGCCTTACCCTGGACGCCTGCGGGGACGCCTTGAACCGCCGGGGCTACCGCACCTGGAACGGCGAAGCGCCCCTGCGGGAAACCCTGGCCGCCTCCCTGCTGGAAATCTCCCCCTGGCAGCCGAATCTTCCCCTGCATGACCCGTGCTGCGGCACAGGAACGCTGCTCATCGAAGCGGCTTTCCGCCAGGCGGAGCGCGCGCCCGGACTCTTCCGCCCCTTCGCCATGGAGGGATTTTCCTTCTTCTCCCAGGCTGAGGCGGAGGCTTTGCGCGCACAGGCCCGGGCGCGCTATGACCCCGAGCGCATCCATGACCTCAGCGGCTCGGACATCGATCAGGAGCCGTTGAACCTGGCCAAGCGCCATTTGACCCAGGCCCAGCTGGGCGGCCGCGTCTCCCTGGCCCGGCAGCCCCTGGAAACCCTTCAGCTCTCCGGCAAGTCGGGGGTTTTCATCGCCAATCCCCCGTACGGAGAGCGCCTCAGCGACCGCAAAAGCTGCGAACGCCTCTACGGGGAGCTGCGCCGCCTCAAGGAGCGCCATCCCGGCTGGTCCCTGTGCGCCATTTCCAGCCATCCCGGCTTTGAACGCTGCTACGGCCGCCGGGCGGACAAGGTCCGACGCCTCTACAACGGCAGGCTGGAATGCAACTTCTTCATCTATAAATGACCCATCCATGACCAGGCGCCCATACAAAAAACGCGCCGCGCTCCTGTGCCCAGGAAAAGCGCGGCGCATTTTTTGCGCTTCAGTGAATGGTCACATCCCCGGAGGCTGTTTGCGCGTCGATGAGCACGCTACCAGCCGCCCCCGTATCCCGAAAGCGGTTGCGCACATCGCCCACGCCGCTTTTACCCGTCAGATGCACGCCGGGGGTATCCTTGGGCAAGCGGATGCTCACATCCCCGCTGGTGGTTTGGGCGTCCACCTGCCGCAGCGACTTGCCCTGCTCCTCCAGGCGCACATCGCCGCTGACCGACTTCACCCGCACCCGTTCAAATCCGCCCCGCAACCGTACGTCCCCGCTAATGGAATGGGCCGCAACATCGGGGCACTCTCCGTCATAGCTCACGTCCCCGCTCATGCTCTGCATTTCCATCCGCGCCGCGGAGCAGCTCACGCGGATATCTCCGGAGGCGCTCTTCAGCACCGCCTCCTCCAGCACGCAGTCAGGATCCAGCTGCAGCGTAATATCCCCGCTCATGGCGTCCACGCGCGCTTCCCGGGGATAGACATCCCGCACGTACAGATCGCCGCTGGTGCAGCGCACCGACAGCCTGGGATGGCAGGAGGCAGGCAGCTCCACTTGCACCTTCTCCCCCCAGGAGGAGAAAAACATCCAGTTCAGCCAGCGCATGCTCCTTCCGCCGGACTCCTCCTGCCGCTCCACGCACAGGGTATCCCCCAGCATGCGGGCGTTGAGGCAGCTTGCGTTCCTGCCCTCCACGCGCACTGTCACGCTGTCCCCCTGCCCGGGCAGTACCGTCACATCCTGATACAGCAGGTTGACCTGCACCTGCTGCACCTGCTCCGCGGGGAATCGCCATATCCGGTGACCCTCCGCCGTCTCCTCCGCTTGGGCGGGCCGGGACGCAGCCTTTGCCCTGGGATAGGCGCCGATCACTTCCTCCATGCCCTTCAGGCTCTCCACCACCAGCGCGATGGCCTCATCCTCGCTTTTCCCCTGCGCCATAAGGTCCTCGTAGCGCTGCTGGCAATTGTCCATCAGCTCATCCCGCATGGCCTGCACTTCTTCGGTCATTTCCGTATCCTGAAACAGAATCTCCACAATGCGTTTCACCGTCGCGTTCATGTTTCCGTTCCTCCCGTTCGCAAATCGCCGCCCTCCGGCAGCCCGGTTTCCTCCAGCAAGCGGTCCAAAAGCCGCCGGGTTTCCCGCCACACCTGGCAATCCTGCCGCAACCGCTCCCGGCCGCTCTCCGTCAGCGCGTAATACCGCCGCCGGGCGCCGCTGCGCTCATCCCCCCAGTAGGCGCGGATATACCCCGCGCCCTCCAACCGGCGAAAGGCCGTGTACAGCGTCGCTTCCTTCATTTCAAAGACGCCCTCCGTCAGCTGCGACACCTGTTTGTTGATCTGATAGCCATAGCTGTCCCCGTCCGCAAGCTGGCGAAGAATGATGGTATCCGTATATCCACGAAGGATATCCGCCGTCAACGCCATAGGCTCACCTCCGAAATACATTATAGTCATACATACCTCGCCTGTCAATGTAATTCGCAAATTTAAGCATTTTCTCATCCAGCGAGGCGAACAAACAGGCTGTAAAGATTTTCCTCCCCCACGCTTGACAGCAAATCACTTTTTTTATAAAATAGTTGCGCATGCAATTGTTGATTGTGCAACTGAATACAAAAAGGAGCGTACCATGGAACTGCTAACGCGAACCATCAACATCATCAACCGGTGCACCAACCTGTACCGGGACACCCAGCTGGATAGCGTCAGCCTGCCCGGCTGCCAGGTGCCCTATATTCTGCGGGTCTGCCGGCAACCCGGACAGACGCAGGAGGAGCTTGCCCAGGGGCTGCACGTCCACAAGAGCAGCGTGGCCCGGAAGCTGGCCGCCCTGGAGGCCGGCGGTTGGATCACGCGCGCCCCCTGCTCCCAGGACCGCCGCGCCCTGCGGGTCTATCCCACCCCCAAGGCGGAGGCGGCGCTGCCTCAGCTGCATCAAACGCTTCGGGAATGGAGCGATTATCTCACCGCCAGCCTGACCCCGGAGGAGACCGCCACGCTGCTTGGCCTGCTGAACCGCGTGGCCGACCGGGCGGAAGCCTGGGCCGCGGAAAGGAGTCAGGACTGATGCATACGGTTTATCAGTATATCCGTCCCAAGCTCTCGCGCATAGGGCTGACCATGGTAATCAAAGTTCTGGGCACGGTGATCGAGCTTTACCTGCCCTGGCTGCTGTCCTCCATACTGGACGACTGCGCCGCCGTGGGCGATATCCAGGGCGCATGGGTTCGCGGAGGGCTGATGGTGCTGTGCTCGCTGCTGGCGCTGGCCGGAAACGCCGCCGCCAATTACATGTCCTGCGCCTCCTCCAGGGATATCACCCGGCGCCTGCGCTCGGATCTGTACCACAAGACCACCCATCTCTCCTGCGCGCAGGTGGATCATTTCACCGTGCCCTCCTTGATGTCCCGAATCAACAGCGATATCTACAACGTCCATCAGATGATCGACCGAATGCAGCGTCTGGGGGTGCGCGCTCCCATGCTGCTGCTGGGCGGCATCCTGGTGGCGCTGACCCTGGAGCCGGTGCTCACCCTGGTGCTCATCGCCACGCTGCCCCTGCTGGCAATTACCATGGTCTACGCCTCCCGCCACGGCATACGCCTGTATGAGGCATCCCAGCAGAGCCTGGACCGCCTGGTGCGCAAGGTGCAGGAAAACATGACCGGCGCGCGGGTCATCAAGGCCCTTTCCAAAACCGACTGGGAGCGCCGCCGCTTTGACGAGATCAGCCGGGACAACATGCAGCGCGAGGCCAAGGCCGCCAACACCATGGCCCTCACCGGCCCGGTGATGAATTTCCTGCTCAGCGCCGGATTGGCGGTGGTCATCTGGGTGGGCGCGGTTCGGGTGCAATACGGCCTGACCCAGCCCGGGAAGATCATCGCCTTCCTGAGCTATTTCACCATTATCCTCAACGCGCTGCTGATGATATCCCGTATCTTCACATTCTACTCCAAAGGCGCGGCCAGCGCCCGGCGGGTGGAGGAAGTCCTCACCGCCCCCGTGGAGCTGGAACCTTCCCCCGCGCCCGCGGAGCAGGACCAGAGCGCCATCCGTTTCCGGGACGTGCGCTTCTCCTACAACAAGGTGCATACGGATCTGGGACCCATCAACTTTGCGGTAAAGCCCGAAGGCACGCTGGGGATCATCGGTCCCACAGGCAGCGGCAAAACCACCGTGCTCAGCCTGCTGCAGCGCTTCTACGACCCGGATGAGGGCGAGATCCTCCTCTCCGGCGCGCCGCTGAAGAGCCTGGAGAACGATGACCTGCGCAGCCGCATCGGCGTGGTGCTCCAGAGCGACTTTATCATGGCCGACACCATCGACGCCAACATTCGCTTCGGCCGTGAGATGCCGGAGGACGCCGTCCGCCAGGCGGCCAAGACCGCTCAAGCCGACTTCATCCTGCAAAAGGAAGAGGGCTTCGATACGCCCCTGACCTCCCGTGGCTCCAACCTCAGCGGCGGGCAAAAGCAGCGCCTGCTCATCGCACGGGCGCTGGCTGGCAATCCGCAAATTCTGCTGCTGGACGACTGCTCCTCCGCCCTGGACTACAAGACCGACGCGGATCTGCGCCGGGCGCTGCGCCAGCGCAAGGGGCTTTCCGCCACGGTGATCGTGGCCCAGCGGGTCACCGCTGTGCGGGACTGCGATCAGATCCTGGTGCTGGACCAGGGCCGGCAGGTGGGGCTGGGCTCCCACGAGGAGCTGATGCGCACCTGCCCCATGTACCGCGAGCTGTACCACCTGCAGGTGGGAGAGGAGGTTGAGGCTGTATGAACCGTGGACCCGGCGGCGGCGCTTTTGAGCGCCCCAAGCGGCGGCCTACCCAGGTTTTGCGCCGCCTGTTCCGTTATTTCCGTCCCCACCTGTGGCTGCTGGCGCTGGCCGTGGGGCTGTCGGTGGCGGGAAACATCCTGTCCCTGGTTTCTCCCCGCCTCTCCGGCGCGGCCATCGACGCCATCATCCCCGGCAATGTGGACTTTCCCGTGGTGCTCCGCTACGTGATATTGATGATTCTGTGCGCAGCCGCCTCCGCGCTGATGAGCTACCTTCTGGCCCGGCTCATGGTCCGCCTGAGCCGCAGCGTGGTCTATCAGATGCGCAAGGACCTGTTTCAGCGCCTGGGCGAAATGCCCGTGAGCTTCTTTGACACCCATCAAACGGGCGACGTGATCTCCGTATACTCCTACGACGTGGATACGGTGAACGCTTCCCTTTCCAACGACCTGACCCAGATGCTCTCCAGCCTGATCACCGTGGGCGGCTCCCTGTACATGATGCTCGCCCTCTCTCCCCTGCTGGTGCTGGTGTTTGCGGTCACCATTCCCCTTTCGCTGATTTTCACCCGCTACCGCTCCAAGCGCGTGCGCCCCCTGTACCGCAACCGCAGCCGCCGCCTGGGCGAAATGAACGGCTATGTGGAAGAGATGATCAGCGGCTTGAAAACCGTCAAAGCCTATGGCCGGGAAGAGGTATTCCAGGCGCAGTTTGAGGAGAAGAACAACGCCGCGGTGGACGCCAACTACAACGCCGACGCCTTTGGCTCGGTGACCGGACCCACGGTAAACTTCCTCAGCAACCTGTCCCTGGCCCTAGTGAGCCTGTTTGGCGCGCTAATGTACATGGGCGGCAGCATTTCCCTGGGGAACATTTCCTCCTTTGTGCTGTACTCCCGCAAGTTCTCCGGCCCCATCAACGAGTTTGCCAACCTGATCAGCGAGCTTCAGTCCGCGCTGGCCGCCGCGGAGCGGGTGCTGGCCCTCATCGACGCGGAGCCTGAGCCCGCCGACCCGCCGGAGGCGCTGCCCGTGCAGAACTGCCAGGGCGCGGTTTCCCTGCGGGACGTTTGCTTTGGCTACGAGCCGGAGCGGGAGATTCTCCACCACATCAGCCTGGATGTATCCCCGGGCCAGGTGATCGCCATTGTAGGGGCCACGGGATGCGGCAAAACTACGTTGATCAACCTACTCATGCGCTTTTATGACGTGACCCAGGGGGCCGCGCTGCTGGACAGCCGGGACATCCGGGACTATCAGCGGCAGAGCCTGCGCCGGCAATACACCATGGTGCTCCAAGATACCTGGCTGTTCGAGGGCACCATCTATGAAAACATTGCCTACGGCGCGCAGGATGTGACCAGGGACGACGTAATCGCCGCCGCCAAAGCCGCGCATATCCACCAAACCATACTCTCCCTGCCCCAGGGCTACGATACCCTGCTCACCGGGGACGGCGGCAACATCTCCAAGGGGCAGAAGCAGCTGCTCACCATCGCCCGCGCCATGCTGGTGAAAAGCCCCATGCTGATCCTGGACGAGGCCACCTCCAACGTGGATACGCAAACAGAGAAGATCATTGCCGACGCCATGCTGGCGCTGATGCGGGGCCGCACCTGTTTCGTCATCGCGCACCGGCTCTCCACCATTGTGGGCGCAGACAAGATCCTGTGCATGCAGGCCGGCCGCATTGTAGAAAGCGGAAGCCACCGGGAGCTGCTGCAGCGCAACGGCGTATACGCCGCGATGTACCGGGCGCAGTTTGAAAGCGGAGAGGTGGAGGACTGATCCCTTGACCCCCATGCGCTGTTCACAAAATGCTCATTTGACATTCATGAAAGCATAACATACAATGGTATTATGATGCTAACAGCGTAGAAAAAAGGGGGCCGTTTCCTTGCGAATGACTTTTCTTGGGGCCAACCATGACGTTACGGGCAGCCGGACGCTGCTGGAGGTCGATGGCCGGTACCTGCTGATTGACGACGGCATGGAGCAAGGTGAAAACGACTTTGCCTCCGCCCCGCTTCCCGTGGCGCCGGGCAAAATCGAAGTGGTGCTGCTCACCCATGCCCATATTGATCACACGGGCATGCTACCCCTGCTATACAAGCAAGGCTTCCGAGGCGCGGTCTACGCCACCATGGAAACCTGTAGCCTGTGCAACATCATGCTCAAGGACAGCGCGCACATTCAGGAGTCCGAAGCGGAATACCAGACCCGCAAGGCCATGCGCGCAGGCAAGCCGCCGGTGGAACCCCTGTACAGCCTGGCCGACGTGGAGGGCCTGCTCCCGCTGTTTCACCCCTGCCATTACGGCGCTCGCATTCCCATCACCCAGGGCGTGGACGCCCGGTTCACCGATATCGGCCACCTGCTGGGCAGCGCCGCCATCGAGCTGTGGCTCAAGGAGGGGGACGCGGAAAAGAAAATCGTCTTTTCCGGGGACGTGGGCAACCTGAACCAACCCATTATCAAGGACCCGCAGGCCATTGAAGCGGCGGATTACCTGGTCATCGAATCCACCTACGGCAACCGGCTGCACCAGCAGCGCTCCCACGCCAACAGCCTCTCCGTGCTGGCGGAGGTCATTCAGCGCACCCTGGACCGGGGCGGCAACGTGGTCATTCCCTCCTTCTCCGTGGGGCGGACCCAGGAAATGCTTTACTTCATTCGGGAAATCAAAAGCCAGGGCCTGGTCCATGGGCACGAGGATTTTCCCGTTTACGTGGACAGCCCCCTGGCCAACGAGGCTACCTCCGTGTTTTTGCAATGCGGCGCCGATTGCCTGGATGAAGAGGCGCGGGCCGTCATGGCCCAGGGGGACAACCCGCTCACCTTCCCCGGGCTGTACACCACCGTCTCCGCCGACGAATCCAAGGCGCTGAACACCGATACCACCCCCAAGGTGATCCTTTCCGCCAGCGGCATGTGCGATGCGGGTCGTATCCGCCATCACCTGAAGTACAACCTGTGGCGGCCGGAGTGCACGGTGCTCTTTGTGGGCTATCAGGCCCAGGGCACCCTAGGGCGCGCGCTGTACGACGGAGCCAAGTCCGTCAAGCTCTTCGGGGACGAAGTGGCCGTGAACGCGGAAATCTACACCTTGCCCGGCGTCAGCGGCCACGCGGATCAGCAGGGCCTGCTGGACTGGTTCTCCCACTTCACCCAGCGGCCCAGGCAGGTCTTTGTCAACCATGGGGACGACGCGGCCTGCACCGCCTTCGCGCAGCTGCTGGAGGAACGCTTTCAGACGCGGGCCAAGGCTCCCTACAGCGGCTCCGTCTACGACCTTGGGAACGGAAAATGGATCTACGCGGCCAAGCCCAAGCCCCGAAAGAAGGGCAAGGCTCCGGAATCCTACGAGAGCCCGGCCTATCAGGAGCTGGCCGCGCTGGCCCGCCGCTTCCTGGAGGCGCTGCCCCGTTGCCGCGGCTTCGCCAACCGCGAACTCCACCGCATGGCAAAAAAGGTTCAGGAACTGCTGGACTTCATCGACTCCTAACACGGCAGCCGCGTCTGCGTCAGTTTTTGGAAAGGAATGCGACAGTGAACAACGGTCAAAGCAAAAACGCGCTCATGCTGCAGCAGGCGCTGGAACAAATGCCTGAAAACGTTCGCGATCAGTTCGTGGGCAACGCCCTCAAGCTCATGCGGGAAGCATCTTACCCCTACCGCAAGCTGATGGCCTATTACACCTGCGCCATGATGGAAGTGGAAACCAAGCTCAACGTGCTCAACGAGGAATTCTCCCTGCAATACGACCGCAACCCCATCAGCACCATCAAAACCCGCCTGAAGAGCTTCAGCAGCATTGTCGAAAAGCTGCAGCGCAAGGGGATCTCCCTGAGCGACCCCAGCGCCATGGAGGCAAACCTGAACGACATTGCCGGCGTGCGGGTGGTTTGCTCCTTTCCCGAGGATGTGTACATGCTGGCCGACGCCCTGCTCAAGCAGGACGACATCCGGCTGCTGAGCCGCAAGGACTACATCCAGCACCCCAAGCCCAACGGCTACCGCAGCCTGCATTTGATCGTTCAGGTGCCCATTTTCCTGGCACAGGAAAAACGGCTGATGAAGGTGGAGGTCCAGCTGCGCACCATCGCCATGGACTTCTGGGCCAGCCTGGAGCATCAGCTCAAATACAAAAAGAACATCTCCGACACCGAGGAGCTTACCCGGGAACTGCGGGACTGCGCCGAGGTCAGCGCCTGCCTGGACGCCAAAATGGAGGACATCCGCAAGCGCATCATGGACAATCCGGTACGTTCCTAGGCAAAATGTTGTTGCCACCCTTGCAATGCGGGGATTTACATGGTATGATATGCACATGCCGGCGGATACGCTTCCCCGGCGCGACTACGGTCAAGGAGGTGAATCCACCATGGCATACAAGATTTCTGACGACTGCATCTGCTGCGGCGCCTGCGCTGCGGAGTGCCCCGTTTCCGCCATTTCCGAGGGTGATGGCAAGTATGTGATCGATGCCGACACCTGCATCGAGTGCGGCGCTTGCGCCTCTGCCTGCCCTGTCGGCGCTCCCGCTCAGGAGTAAGCAATGACCCAAAGGACGCCTCTTTTCGCTCCATGGCGGAAAGAGGCGTTTTTGATGCGAGAAAGGCGCGTGATCCCCATGCAAACGAAAACCTATGCCACCGGCACGCTGAAACAATACAAATATGTGGTGATACTCTCCGACTATCAGGGAAAGATCCTGCTCAGCCGCCACAAGCGCCGCAGCACCTGGGAAACCCAGGGCGGCCACGTGGAAGCGGGCGAAACGCCCCTGGAAGCCGCCAAGCGCGAGCTGTATGAGGAATCCGGCGCGGTGGACTATGATATTTCTCCCCTGTGCGACTATTGGGCTGGGGAGGAAGGCACCGACGACTGGGCCAACGGCATGGTGTTCCGTGCCGTCATCCGCCGCCTGGCTCCGCTCCCGGAGAGCGAAATGGCGGAGGTTCGTTCCTTTGACGCCCTGCCTGCCAACCTCACCTACCCGCAAATCGCCTCGGAACTCTTCGCTTACCTGAACGCGCATCCCCAGGGATGAGCGCAGCGCAAAGATACGCAAGAGGCACGGCGTTCCAACGGACGCCGTGCCTCAGGTTGTCGACAAAGTATTTGATCTCGAAATTCCTGCAAGTTTTACATTGCATTCTTGCAAGCACAGAGGGTTTCGCCTCTGTGGAGGCGACCAAAGCGCTTTCCGATCGCCCTTTGGAAACCTTCGGGCCCCATACGTGATGAATCTTTTGCAGGTTCGGGAGCAAAACGTTGCATTTCTTCTTGCAAGCATGAAAAAACATGCCTTTTTCAGCAGTTTGAGGCACGGCGTCCCAACGGACGCCGTGCCTCTCAGCGTGTCGAAAAAGTGG
>DBFBGQ010000054.1:0-5611 GCA_048201975.1 Candidatus Egerieenecus sp.
CCGTTGACGAAAATAGGCTTCCTGTGTTATCTTATCCATGGAGAACTCCTCTGTGGTGGGTTGGTTGTTTGCACTCCTATCTTACCACAGTTGGGTTCTCTTTTCTTCCCTTACTGTTACCTATGTATTGTACCTCAACAATATCCTGCAAACATGATATGAAATTTTATCCTGTCTTGCCCGTTGTCATCTCCGCTTGCAATACAGCGTCAAGTCAGCCCTGTACCCTTCAAACACGTCCACACGGGTAATATCGTACAGCGCGCCGTTATAGCGCACGCAGCAGGACGTGTCCACATCGTCCCGCCAGTCGATTAGAAACAGCACTTCTTCCCGCACCCGCTCGGCGTTGGCGGAAAAGTATTCGTTGCCGGATAGCTGCCGGAAATACGCCCACACACTCGCAATGGTCGTTTCCACGGTCACGGGATAGCCGTTTTCGTTGATTATGCTGGCAAAGGTCACAAGGTCGATTTTCTTGTCTTTCAGCTTCATTGTATCGCCCCCGTAAACTCGTTGTAATGCTCATACAGTCCCACATAGCAATCCAGCAGCGCCGCCGTTCCGTCAATGCGCTGTTTGGGGCTTTGGTTCTTGATCGGAACAATATTGCCGTTCCTGTCCGTCTGTGTGCCTGTGTTGGTCAGGCACCATTTCAACACAGGATTGTTGTTATAGTTCACCCTGTGCGCCTGCAAGTCCGCCCCCAACATCTGCATGGGCAGGGAAAGCGTCTTTGCGCCCTGTATACAGCGAACCATTGTAAAGCCCTGCATCTGCATTTCCTCCACGAAATAGTGCGCGGAATAGCTGTCGTAATACACCCACGCGGGCGCAAGGTCATAGGCTTTGACTGTCTCCACAAACCACGCCGTAACGTCGCTGTACTCCAGTTCCTCAAGCTGTGCGCTTAGCAGGCGGATAGGCGCGTTGAGTGGTATGGTAATTTCCGAGTTCAGCGCAAAAAAGTTGACCGTGCCGCTCAAATACCTTATACTGGTCTTGCTTTTGATAGGTTTTTTCCATACCTTTATCTTAAGCGAAAAGACGAGGTTTGGATACCCTTTTGAGGATCCTTACCTGGTCTTTTTTTGTTGGGGGTGTTTTGCAACGCGCCCAAGTCGCAAAGCGACTTACACGAAGAAACGTCGAAGGGGCTGCGGCCCCTCCGACGCCTCTGGGGAGTTTTTTGACAGCCTGCGGCAAGGTGAAAAGCCCCTTGCCTTTTTTTATTCAAACAGCTGGGGGTCAATGGGCCTATCGCCCCTGAAAAATTCCCTGTCCCGCTGGGTGATGGGCCGAAGCACCCGGCAGGGGTTGCCCACCGCCACCACATCGGCGGGAATGTCCCGGGTGACAATGCTGCCCGCGCCGATGACGCTGTTGTCCCCAATGGTCACCCCGGGGAGAATCACGGCCCCCGCGCCAATCCAGACCCTGTTGCCCACATGCACGGGCAGGTTGTACTGAATCAGCTTTTCCCGCAGCTCCGGGGCGATGGGATGCGCGGCGGTGGCCACGGTGACGTTGGGGGCCACCATCACATGATCCCCAAAGTAAATGTCCGCGTCGTCCACCAGGGTCAGGTGGAAGTTGGCGTAGAAGCCTTCGCCGATGTGCACGTTGCAGCCCCAGTTGGCATACAGCGGGGGCTCCACGTAGAAGTCGCCGCGGGTTTCGGCAAACAGCTCCCGGAGCAGCGCCTTGCGCCTGTCCAGCTCGGTGAAGCGGGTATGGTTGAAGTCGTAAAGCAGGTCCTGGCAGCGGGCCAGCTTGGCGGCCACCGCCTGATCCACCCCCTCCGGGGGGCTGGCGTAGAGCTGGCCGGACTTCATCAGCTGGTCAAAGTTCATGGGCAATCCTCCGCCTTTCTGCGTTCGCGGGCCGGGTCAGGCCCCCAGGGCAAAGTCCAGGAAGGCCGCCAGCTGCGCGTCCCAGTACTCCCACACATGGCCGTAGCCGGGGGTTTCCTGGTGGGTCACGTCCCAGCCCTGGGCCTTCAGCGCGGGGATGAACTTCTTGTGCTGGGCGAAGAGGAAGTCCTCGGTGCCGCAGGCCACGTAGAGCCGGGGCCTATGAGGCGCCTGAGCGTTCACGGCCATGAGATGGAACAGATCGTTCTCGCTGCCATGGAATGCCTTGGCGGTGCCCAGGGCCCGGCGCATGGTATCCCGGCAGTCCCGCTTGCGCAGCAGCGCTTCCGCGTCCACCGCCCCGGAAAAACTGGCCGCGGCGGCGAAGCGCTCCGGGAAGGAAAGCGCCAGCTTCATGGCGCCGTACCCGCCCATGGACAGCCCCGCCACCAGCTCGGTCCCGGGGGTCTGGGACAGGCGGAACATGCTGTGCATCATCTGGGGAAGCTCCTGGCTCACATAGTCCCAGTAGCGCTCCCCCTGGAGCTCGTTGGCATAAAAGCTGTGGTTTACCGCGGGCATGACCACGGCCAGGTTGTGCCTGGCGCAATAGCGCTCCACGGAGGTGCGGCGCATCCAGATGGATTGGTCGTCGCTGTAGCCGTGAAGCAGGTACATCACCCGGGGCGGCTCCTGGGCCTGGGCAGCCTCCAGTCCGATGCCCTGGCTGGGCTCGGGCAGAAGCACGTTCACGGTGACCGCCACCTCCAGCGCCTGGGAAAACAGATGGGTTTCCAGAAAAGCCATGGCGCATTCCTCCTTGATCTTCCAGGCCAAAGCAAAGCCGCAGGGCTTCGGGGCGCACGGATGCCTCCGGAGCCTTGCGGCACGGGCCGGTATCTCAATAATTGTTGGCGCGGAGCATGAAGTAGCTCCGGGGATGATGGCACACGGGGCAGACCTCCGGGGCCTTCTTGCCCACCACAATGTGGCCGCAGTTGCCGCACTCCCAAATCATGTCCCCGTCCCGGGAGAAGACGATGCCCTCCTGCACGTTGGACAGCAGCTTGCGGTAGCGGTCCTCGTGGGATTTTTCAATGCGGCCCACCATTTCGAACTGCTCGGCGATGTCGTCGAAGCCTTCCTCCCGCGCCTCCTGGGCCATGCGGGCGTACATATCGGTCCACTCGTAATTCTCGCCCTGGGCGGCGTCCAGCAGGTTGGCCTCGGTGCCGGGAACCTCGCCGCCGTGGAGATGCTTGAACCACAGCTTGGCGTGCTCCTTCTCGTTATTGGCGGTCTCCTCAAAGATGCGGGCGATCTGCTCGTAGCCGTCCTTGCGGGCCTTGGAAGCATAGTAGGTATATTTGTTGCGGGCCTGGCTTTCGCCGGCGAAGGCCTCCATCAGATTCTTTTCCGTGCGCGTTCCCTTCAACTGGTTCATGGGGATCCTCCTCCTTTGTGCGCTGCATGTATCCCTGCGCGGTATGTATACATGAACTTCTCTACAAAATGGGGACAATCCTGCCGCGGCGGGAAATTTTTCCCCTTGGAGCGGTCAATCCTCCCGCCAGATGGGCGCGCCGTGGCCGCTGAGGATGTGGTACTTCTGCCCGGCCAGGGCCACGAATGCCCTTCGCTCCGCCGAGGCCATGGGAGAATCCATGTTCACGCTGGTCATCAGGTAGGGGGCCAGCTGATTAAACCGGGACTGCGCCTGGGTGAAGCCAGGAGCGTTCACGTAGATATCCCCGGGGAAGGCCAGGGCCAGGCTGTCGCACAGATAGCATGCCTCCCCCCGGACGTGGCCCCCGGCGCCCTCCCATACCCGGAAGGCATGCCCGGCCACGGTGAAGCTGCCGGTTTCCTCCAGGGGCTGATCGCCTGTGCGTCCGCCCCCCACCGCGGACAGGCGCGCCAGGTCCGGCCGGCGATACCCCGAGAGCAGCTTGCTGATGCGGCAGTAGGGGGCATGGATGGGGTTGGTCTCCCGCCAGCAGGGCAGCCCCGCCTGCTCGTGCTGGAAGTCCGCCAGGGCGTCCCCGGTCATCAGCACCCGGTCAAACCAATGCATCAGCCCGCAGTGGTCGATGTCCGCGTGGGTGAGCAGCAGGGAACGCGGGCGGCGGAAGAAGTCGGGGATCAGCCCGGTCACCAGGGTTTCCATTTCCCTGGCATAGCAGGCGAAGCCCGCGTCCACCGCCAGTATCTCCCCGCCGAAGTCCAGCAGGGTCATGTTGCTCCCCGTGGGCGGCTCGATCACCGTCAGCTGGCAGCCGGGGAGCTCCCGCCGGGTGACGCGGGGCAGGAAATGCGCTCCCTGAGCCGCCCAGATCTGCTCGGAAAACTGGGCGATGTACTCGAATGTCTTGTGGGGAGGCGCGTTGCGCTCCTCCAGGTATTGCATGATCAGGTTGGCGTCGGACATGAGCTTCATCCGCTGCTCCCGGGTCATGCGGTGGCGCTGGGCCAGCTCCTTGACAAAGGAGAGGTAAAACACCGTGTTGTCCATGAGCTTTTCCGACTGGTCATAGTCCAGCACCTGTACCTCGCACAGGGCGGAAGCCCGGGCAATGAAGGCCCGCATGGCCCGCATATCCCGGGTGAACAGGCCCATTTTGAAGTGCTGCACCCCGCTGCCGTCCCCCTGGGAGCTGATGTAGGAAATATTGAAGCGGAAGTCCTCGATGACCTCCAGCACCGGCAGCAGCGCGCCGGGATGGTCCGGCAGGGTGAAGGACAGCAGGATCACCCGGGCGTTGCTGCGGCCGTCGGCCAGATAGCCCTGCCGGGTGAGCGCCTCCTCCACCGCCTTGAGCTGGGCTTCCTCCCCCTCCACGTCCAGGAAAAGCATGTGGCTGTCCACCGCCTTGTTGTAGCTGACCCGCTGGATGTTCGCCCCCGCCCGGGTGATGGCCCGCACCGCCCCCAGAAAGGCTCCGGCCTGATCCGCCAGGCTGGTGATGAATGTTTCCTTCACGCAGGTTCTCCTTCCATCAAAAAGCCCTTCTCCCGGAAAAGGAGAAGGGCCGCGTTTTCTCTCCGGCGCGCCGCCGGGGCCGCTTTACTTGGCCAGGCTGTTCAGGGCATTGACCACCACGGTGGAAGTGATGGTGGCCCCGGAAACCTCGTCCACATCCTCGCCCAGGGTCACCGGCAGTGTCTTGCCAATGAACTGGGAGGTGAATTCCTCCTCGGAGCACTTCTGGCCGCGGCCGGGAGTCTCGTCGGGGGTCTCCACCGTCAGGGAAACCACCTTGCCGTCCTCCAGCACCGCCTTGACGGTCACGATGCCGCCAAAGCCCTGATGGCTGGCCACCAGCTGATTCTCATCGGCGGGCGCGGCTTCTTCCTCGGTCTCTTCCTCCGCAGGCGCGGCCAGGCTGTTCAGCGCGTCCACCACTGCCGTGGAGGTAATGGTGGCACCGGATACGGCTTCCACGTCCTCGCCCAGGGTGATAGGCAGGGTCTTCCCGATGAACTGCGCCGTGAAGTCTTCCTCCGCGCACTTCTGGCCGAAGCCCGCGGTCTCCCCGCTGGCGTCCACCGTCAGCGCGGTGATGGCGCCGTTGTCAAGCGTCGCCGTTACGGTCACGTCGCTGGCGAAGCCCTTCATAGAGGCGGTAGCTTCCTCGCCCGCGGCGGGCGCGGCTTCTTCCTCGGTCTCTTCCTCAACAGTTTCCTCCGCAGGCGCGGCCAGGCTGTTCAGCGCGTCCACCACCGCCGTGGAGGTGATGGTGGCGCCGGCCACAGCGTCC
>DBFBGQ010000055.1:0-19891 GCA_048201975.1 Candidatus Egerieenecus sp.
CGCCTAGATGAGCTTCTGATTCATGATGGAGAGGATCAGGTTGCCGTTGTTGAAGAAGGCGGCCAGCTGACTCTCGTCGATCATCTGGGAAATCTGGTCAAAGGGCACCACGGTGAGCACCAGGGGCACCAGGGCGAACAGGGCATAGCACAGCACCATTCCCCGGGCGAAGCCGAAGGCGCCCCCCGCCAGCCAGTCCAGCTGCTTGAGCAGCGGGAAGCGGAACACCGCACGGATCACGTTCAGCAGGATGGACACCACCAGAAACAGCACAATGAAGCACAGCAGGAAGCAAATGATGTTGATGCAGGCTCCGATGATGGTCTGGCTCACGTAATCCGACACCGTGGAGATCCCTGACTGGCTGAACACCTGGCTGCCCAGGTTCACCTCCAGCAGGGTATCCAGGGGCGCGGGCAACTGCACCTTGCTGAGCACCTCGGCGATTTTCTCCTGGGTGAGCTGCGCCACGTTGGAGATGGCCAGCTCCAGGTCGCCGATCCGGGAAGAGGCGTCGGTGTAGTGCATCAGGGTGCGCACCAGCTCCTGATTGTTCTGGATGATCCCCGCCAGCTTGGGGTAAAGCCAGAACGACAGCGCAAAGGAAATCAGGCAGCCGCCTGTGTTGAGCACCGAGGATACAAACCCCCGGTAAATGCCGAAAAGCACGCTCAGGCCAATCAGCCCGATGATCACATAATCCACCACATTCATCTGCGACCAGAAACCTCCTTCCGGGACATGGCTCCCCTGATAGAGAAACGAACCGCATGCGGCATATCCTGCCAGGGGAAGAAAAAAACATGGATCAATCGGGCAGTGTGACCGTGTACACCGTATCCCCGCAGGCAATGATGGCCCGTTCGCCGTTCAACAGCCCCAGGAACTGGGTAACCGCAACGCCCTCCGCCACCGGAATCTCATAAGCGTAGAACTGCTGGGTGCTGATGTCGGTCTTGTACAGGTAGGTATCCGAGATGGCGTAGATGGCGTTTTCATACACCGCCGCGCCTACGCAATCGGAGGGCAAGGTGTAGCGCCGGTCCAGGCTGCCGCTGAGCAGCCGGAGCTCGCTGATGTTGCTCCCGGCGTTGGTCTGGGCCGTGGGGGCCATGAGCAGCCGGGCGTCGCCCTTGGCGGGGATGTATTCGTCAATGAGCTTCCAGCCGTAGACCAGCATGGTGGCGTTGGTGTCCTGCACGGCCTTGTAGTCGTAGGTATACAGCTGACGGGTATTAAATACCCGCAATTTGTTGTTTTCAAACAGCACTTTGTATGTAATGGCGTCCCCCAGGGAAACCTCGCCGGTGTTCATCTTGCCCACCTGAAAGGTGTTGAGGATGGTGTTGGCCTTGGTGCCGAACACGTCCAGGGCCAGCGTCCACAGGTACTGGCCGTCCTCCCCGTAAAACCCGCAGTCCAGCATCATCAGCGTGTTGAAGGCGTCGCTCTCCTCGTCCACCTGCGCGCCGGTAAGGTCCTTCACCAGCAGCTCCGGCTCCGTGTCCTCGCCGATGACCACCGCCACGTATTTGCTGCCCACCCGGGCAAACTGAATCTGCGACGCCAGGTTTTCATTGTAGGTGGGGTTGCCGTTCTGGTCCACGATGTACAGCTGCGCCCCCTGCCAGATCACCAGGTGCGTGTCCGACACGGTGAAGGAGGCGTCCCCGCCCACCGGATAGCTCCAGCGAATCGCCCCCGTGGCGGACAGGCAATGCACCGACACCCCGTCGTAATACAGCACATTCTCCCCGAAGGGCGTAACGGACTGGGTGGCGTAGCAGGGCAGCTGATCCACGGTGATTTCCCGGGTGGTCCCCACGCCCTGCAGCAGGCGCAGCACCGCGAACACTCCCACCACCACCGCAATCAGGATGATCCAGTTGCGCAGCTGGCGGCGCCGCTTCATATCATGCTGCGCCTGGTTCATATAAATGGATTTGCCCTTTCCTTGCATAGGCGGCTCCTTTCAGCAGCAGGCATACGCATCAATTATAAATGAAAGCGGCGGAAAGCGCAAGTATGCCCTGCTTGGAGGCGGAGCGCGCCAAAAACACGCGGGCGCGCCGCCAGATCAGCGGCGCGCCCGCGCAGAGGGTTTTCCTGGGGATGCGGGAGGTACGTTCGAGGTCCCCGCAATGCGCATGTGTCAGTGGCAGCCCTTGCAGTGGCTGCAATCCCCGCCGCAGGCGCAGGCGGATTTGCCCGCGCGCCTGTCCTTGATCATTTTCCAGAGGATTGCGCCCACCGCCAGGAGCAGCGCGCCGCCGATCAGCCAGTTTATCATGGGGTACGCTCCTTTCCGCGGACGGTCACGCGCCCGCCTTGACCGATTGGGTCAGATGATTCTCGTCGTAGGGATTTTTCCGGACCAGCAGGTAGACCAGCGCCGCCGCCAGCAGCAGCGCCGCTGCGGTGCCCAGGCCAAAGCCCGCCCCGGCAAACAGCAGCCCCAGCTGGTAGACCATCAGCGCCACCGCATAGGCGAACAGGCACTGGTAACCGATGGCGAACCAGGTCCATTTGGCGTTGTTCATCTCCCGCTTAATGGCGCCTATGGCCGCGAAGCAGGGCGCGCACAGGAGGTTGAAGATCATGAAGGCGAAGGCGGCCAGCGCTCCATGCCCGTTGCTGGTCTCCTGGAAGCCCGCGGCGATGGGCGACAGCCCCGTCTCGATCTCCTCGTCGGAGCTTTCCTCCAGCAGGGTGGCGGTATCCCGCTCCTCCGTGTCGGTCTGGTAGACGATGCCGAAGACGTTGACCACTTCCTCCTTGGCCACCAGGCCCAGCACCGTGGCCACCGTGGGTTTCCAATCCCCGAAGCCCAGGGGCGCGAAGACCGGCGCCACCGCCGAGCCCGCCCGGCCCAGGATGCTGTGATCCGTATCCTCCACCTCGCCGAAGACCAGCGGCGCCTCCGCCGCAACCTGCGTGCCCTCGGGCAGCTGGACGGGCTTGGCTTCCCAGCCGTAGGTCTGGGTGAACCAGATCACAATGGCCGAGAGCAGGATCACCGTGCCGGCGCGCTTGATGAAGCTCCAGCCCCGCTCCCACATGCTGTGCAGCACGTTCCGCAAGGAGGGCGCGTGGTAGGCGGGCAGCTCCATGACAAAGGGCGCGGGATCTCCGGCAAACATGCGGGTTTTCTTTAGCAGAATGCCGCTGACCACAATGGCCGCCACGCCGATGAAGTAGGCGGAGGTGGCCACCCAGCCGGCGTTATGGAACAGCGCCCCGGCAATGAGCCCAATGATGGGAATCTTCGCCGAGCAGGGAATGAAGGTGGTGGTCATCACGGTCATTTTCCGATCCCGGTCGTTTTCGATGGTGCGGGAAGCCATAACGCCGGGCACGCCGCAGCCCGTGCCGATGAGCATGGGGATGAAGCTCTTCCCCGACAGGCCGAACTTGCGGAAGATCCGGTCCATGATGAAGGCGATGCGGGCCATGTATCCCACATCCTCCAAAATGGCCAGCAGGAAGAACAGCACCAGCATTTGGGGCACAAAGCCGATGACCGCGCCCACGCCGGCGATGATGCCGTCGCAGATCAGCCCTGTGAGCCAGCCCGCGGCGCCGGCGCCCTCCATCCACGCCCGGACGGGCTCCTGAATCCACTCCGCCACGAACACGTCGTTGGTAAAATCGGTGACGATGGTGCCGATGCTGGATACGGCGACGTAGTATACCAGCGCCATCACCGCCACAAAAATGGGTAGCGCCAGCCAGCGGTTGGTCACCACCCGGTCGATCTTGTCCGAGGCGGTGAGGCTGCCCTTGGGCTTGCCCTTGCGCACGCAGGCGGACACCAGACGGCTGATGTAGGCGTAGCGTTGGTTGGTGATGATGGACTCCGCGTCGTCGTCCATCTCCTGCTCGCATTCCTGGATGGTCTTTTCGATCTGCGCCCGGATGCCGCCGGGCAGGTTCAGCTCTGCCGCGACCTTCTCGTCCCGCTCAAAGAGCTTGATGGCGTACCACCGGGTCAGGTGCGAGGGCACGATGCTCCCCTGGTGCTTCGTTCCGTCCGCGTGGTGGTGATGGGCGGGCTCCTCCCCGTCGTTGTGGACGATCAGGTCCTCGATGTGGGCCAGGGCGTGCTCCACGCTGCCCTGGAACACATGGGGCGGCTCCCGGCGCTTCCCCTGCCGGGCCAGCTCCACCGCCTGCCGGGCCGCCTCCCGGCTGCCCTCCCCCCGCAGGGCGGAGGTTTCCACCACCTGGCAGCCCAGCGCCTCCCCCAGCTTTTTCAGCTCGATGCTGTCCCCGTTTTTCCGGGTGACGTCGATCATGTTCAGCGCCAGCACCATGGGAATGCCCAGCTCCGCCAGCTGGGTGGTCAGGTACAGGTTCCGCTCGATGTTGCTGGCGTCCACAATGTTCAGGATGGCGTCGGGCCGCTCATTCACCAGGTAGCCCCGGGCCACCACCTCCTCCAGGGTGTAGGGGGAGAGGCTGTAGATGCCCGGCAGATCCTGGATCATCACATCGCTGGCGCCTTTCAGGCGGCCTTCCTTCTTCTCCACGGTGACGCCGGGCCAGTTGCCCACGTACTGATTGCTCCCCGTCAGGTCGTTGAACATGGTGGTCTTGCCACTGTTCGGGTTGCCTGCCAGGGCGATTTTGATTGCCATGCGCTGTTCCTCCCGTCCATGCGTTAGATATACCTAACCTCTGGGGCGCTGAAATGCGGCGCCCCGTGGGGCTTACCGCACCTCAATGAACTCCGCGTCGCCCTTGCGCACCGACAGCTCGTAGCCTCGAACCGTCAGCTCCATGGGATCCCCCAGGGGGGCCACCTTGCGCACATAAACCTCCGTGCCCTTGGTCAGCCCCATGTCCATGATCCGGCGCTTTAGCGCGCCCTCCCCGTGCAGGCGCTGGATCACCGCGCGCTCGCCCACCTTCACGTCCCGCAGCGTTTTCATGCTTACCATCCTCTCTGTTTTGTTGCCGCAGCCCGGCCATCCGCCCTACACCAGGATGCGCATGGCCATGGACCGGTCCAGGGCCACCCGGCAGTCCTTGATGGAAAGGATCAGGTTGCCCCCCAGCTCGTTGACCACGCGGACTTCCTCGCCCACCACAAACCCCAGCTCCGCCAGGTGCTGTCGGACCTCGTCCCGCCCGGTGATCCTTCGTATGGTGTTCACCTCGCCCACCCGGGCCATTCCCAAGGGCATCATGCGCAGCCTCCTTTTCCATAGCGTTCCTTCAGACAAACCACGTGGGGAAACATCGTGGTTAGTCATGGCTAACGTCCAACCAGCTGATAGTTTAACGCATCTAACTCCCGGTGTCAAGGCTTTTTTGCCAAAGCGGGGAAATTTTTCCCAGGAAAGGAAAAAGGCGGCGCATGGGGAAAAAACCCCTTCAAAAAACGGAGATTTTATGCTATACTGAATTTTGGATTCTTTTACAATAACAAGGAGGGATTTCTTTGTCATCCGACCCCATAGGCGGCCCGCTACTTTTTCAGGTGATTCTGATCGCAATCAATGCCTACTTTGCTGCCACGGAAATCGCCGTGCTCTCCCTGAACGACGTGAAGGTACGCCGCCAGGCGGAGGAGGGCGACCGGGTAGCCGTACTGCTGATGAAGCTGGCGGAAAACCCCAACCGCTTCCTCTCCACCATTCAAGTGGGCATTACCCTGGCGGGCTTCCTGGGCAGCGCCTTTGCCGCGGAGAACTTCGCCAGCACGCTGGCGAACGCCATACTGGCCGGAGGCGTGGCCATTGACCCCCATGTGCTCAATACGCTGTGCGTGATTGTGATCACGCTGATCCTTTCCTACTTCACGCTGGTGCTGGGCGAGCTGGTGCCCAAGCGCATCGCCATGCAGCAGCCGGAGCGGGTGGCGCGGCTGAGCTGCAAGTTCATACTGGTGCTGGCGGCATTTTTCCGGCCGGTGGTGTGGCTGCTGAGCAAGAGCACCAACGGCGTGTTGCGCCTGCTGGGCATCAACCCCAACGCCGAGCCCGAGGAGGTCACCGAGGAGGAGATCCGCGCCATGGTGGACATGGGCGGAGAGAGCGGCGCCATTGAGGAAAACGAAAAGGAAATGATCGAGAACATCTTCGAGTTCAACAACCGGACCGCCGAAGATGTGATGACCCACCGCACCGATGTCACCAGCCTGAACGTCAACGACAGCCGGGAGACCATCATCGCCACCATCCTGAACACGGGGTTGAGCCGTTTCCCGGTCTATGACAAGGACATGGACGACATTGTGGGCATCCTGAACACCCGGGATTTCCTGCTCAACAACCACGCGCCCCAGCCCCGGCCCGTGCGGGAGCTGCTGCGGGAGGCGTACTTCGTGCCGGAAACCGTCCAGGCGGACGTGCTCTTCCGGGATATGCAACAAAAGAAGATGCACATGGCCATCGTGGTGGACGAATACGGCGGCATGAGCGGTATCGTCACCATGGAGGACCTGTTGGAAGAAATCGTGGGCAATATCTACGACGAGACCGATCCCCAGGTGGTGGCGGATATTGTCAAGCTGGAGGATAACCTGTGGCGGGTCAGCGGCACGGTGAGCCTGGAGGAGCTGTCCAAGGCCATTGAGATCGAGCTGCCCACCGAAGCGGAATACGATACCCTGGGCGGGCTGATCTTCGACCAGTTCACCACCATTCCCCAGGATGGTTCCCACCCCGAGGTGGACGCCGCGGGGCTGCACATCCGCGTGGAAAAGCTGACGGAGCACCGGGTGGAGACCGCGCTGGTGAGCAAGCTGGCGCCCGCGGAAGAGGATCGCCCGGCAGAAGAAGGCAAGGAAGCCGACGAAGGAGAGCGCAGCCGCTAAGGCGGCCGCAGCGCGAGGGAGCCGCCGCCATGGCGGAGGGCTCCCCCGCCTTTTTTCTTTTGGGCGAAGAAAAAAGGCGAATTTTCTCCACCGGGCAGGAGCGTTGTCGCGCTTTGACGAATTCTTGTAGCAGTGTAAAAAGCAACATTCCTGCGCGCCGGGCCAGGCCGCTGAAAAGCCGCTTCGAGTCCGCGCGCAACGCATCAGGAGGGGGACTGCATATGGAAAAGCTGCGCGTATATGCCTTTGCCGACGAGGCCAGCCCGGCCCTGGACGGCCAGATTGCCGCCATGAACCGCAATGGGCTGCAGGGCCTGGAAATTCGCGGCGTGGACGGAGCCAACGTGTCCGACATCTCCGTGGAAAAGGCGCGAGAGGTGCGCCGCCGCCTGGCGGACGCCGGGCTGACGGTATGGTCCGTGGGCTCTCCCATCGGCAAGATCGACCTGGAAAAGGATGATTTCGCCGCCCATCTGGACAAGCTGCGCCACACCCTGGAAGTGGGCCGGGAGCTGGGCGCCCAGCGGCTGCGGATGTTCTCGTTCTACATTCCCGCGGGGCGCTCCCCGGAGAGCTGCCGCCAGCAGGTGGTGGATCAAATGGGAGAAATGCTCCGCGTGGGAGAAGGCAGCGGACTACTGTTCTGCCACGAAAATGAAAAGGGCATCTATGGGGATGTGGCCAGCCGCTGCAAGGAATTGCTGGATCTGTTCCCCCAGATGGCGGGCGTGTTTGATCCGGCGAATTTCATCCAGTGCGGTCAGGATACCTGGGCGGGCTGGGAGCTGCTGGCCTCCCGCATCCAGTACCTGCACATCAAGGACGCCCTGGCCGACGGCAAGGTGGTGCCTGCCGGGCATGGCATCGGCCAGGTGAGGCGGATCCTGGCGGCTTACCGCGCCCAGGGCGGGAACGACGTGACCATCGAGCCGCATTTGCAGGTGTTCTCCGGCCTGCAGGGCCTGGAGCGCGAAGGTGAAAAGACGCAGATGGGCGCCTATTGCTACGAGAGCTCCGATGCCGCCTTCGATGCGGCCTGCGCCGCCCTACGGGAAATCTGCTGACATTCCCCGGCAGGTGTCCAAAGCGCTGTCAGGCGCGGAGCGCGTTGCAAAAGCGAAAAGAGACGCGGCCGGGCCCCCGAAGGAGAATCCCGGCCGCGTTTTTCAGGTTGTTACAATATTCTACACAAGCGCCGGAGGGGCTGCGGCCCCTTCGACTTTTTGTATCCGCCGGTGTTGCCGGTGGCGCAGAGCGTTGACAAAGGGGTTTGCCTCATGATTCCTGCAAGTCTTCCATTGCCGGCTTGCAATCGCCGAGGGGTTCGTGCCTGCAAGGTTGATCTCTTTTTGAAACCTTCAGCGCAGCCAGGGGAATTGCCAATCGCTTTGCAACCTCCATCGCCCCTGGCTTCGGTTGAGCAAATCAGGCATCCATACTGCCTTTGAATCTCTTCGGACCACGTATCCCCCATAGCTTTTGCAGTTTAGAAAGCCAAAGGTTTCATATTTTATACCGATGCGAAGAGCCGTGCTTTTTCCACCCGTCCCTCCTTCGAATTTGTGCATGGCCATCCGTGGTTTGCAAAAAATTCAGGCGCGCCGCAAAAGCCGCGGCGCGCCTGTGTTGCGCTTGAACGAGGGGTTACTCCTGATAGCCGTTGGGATTCTGGCTCTGCCAGCGCCAGCTGTCCCGGCACATATCCTCGAGGGTCTTTTCCGCCTGCCAGTTCAGCAGGCGCTTGGCCTTGGAGGGGTCGGCGTAGCAGGCGTCGATGTCCCCGGCCCGGCGGGGCGCGATGACGTAGGGCACGTCCACATGGTTCACCCGGGAGAAGGTGTGCACGATGTCCAGCACGCTGTAGCCCACGCCGGTGCCCAGGTTGATGATCTCGCAGCCGGTGTGCTCCGCGGCGTAGGCGCAGGCGGCCACGTGGCCCTTGGCCAGGTCCACCACGTGGATGTAGTCCCGCACGCCGGTGCCGTCGGGGGTGTTGTAGTCGTCGCCGTAGACGCTCAGGCGTTGGAGCTGGCCCGCCGCCACCTTGGTGATGTAGGGCATCAGGTTGTTGGGGATGCCGTTGGGATTCTCGCCGATGCGGCCGCTCTCATGGGCGCCGATGGGGTTGAAGTAGCGCAGCAGCACCACGGACCAATCGGGATATGCCGTCACCACCCCCTGGAGAATCTTCTCGATCATGTACTTGGTCCAGCCGTAGGGGTTGGTGCAGCCCTTGCAGAACATATCCTCCCGCAGGGGCACCTCGTCGGGCACGCCGTACACCGTGGCCGAGGAGCTGAACACCAGCCGCTTGCAGCCATGGTCCCGCATGACCTCGCACAGGGTGAGGGTGGAGTCCAGGTTGTTGCGGTAATACTCGAGGGGCTTGGCCACGCTCTCGCCCACGGCCTTGAGCCCGGCGAAGTGAATCACCGCGTCGATTTTGTTTTCGGTGAAGATGCGGTCCATGGCGGCCTTATCCCGGCAGTCGGCGGTGTAGGCGGGAATCTTCCGGCCGCACAGCTCCTCCACCCGGCGCAGGGCCTCGGGCTGGCTGTTCACATAGTTGTCCACCACAATCACGTCGTGGCCCGCCGCCACCAGCTCCACACAGGTGTGGGTGGCAATGAATCCGGCGCCGCCGGTAAGCAGAATGTTCATGGGACATGCCTCCTTCTATGATTGCCCCCGCCTGCGGGCGGAGGATGAGGAACGTAAGTGCGCGAAAGGCGTCAATCCAGCGCCGGCGGATAAGCCCCGGAGGCGTGCAGCTTGCGCAGCTCCTCCATGACCTGCGCCTTGTCCTGGGGATTGGTCACGCCGAACCAGACCGCATCGGTGGAGAGCACCTCCACCTGCAGCCCCTGTTCCCGCATCAGGGCATCCACCAATAGCGGCAGGGGATATTCCTTTTTCATGGGATCCCCCGGCCCGGCCAGGAAGGCGCGCAGGGCCGCCTCCGCCTGGGGGAACAGCCAGGGGGTGAACCCCCAGAAATTCATGGACACCAGCGCGTCCGGGTCCAGGAGCGCGCCGTCGGGGTCCTGGTCAAAGCTGCGGATGCTGCCGTCCGGGCAGGGCTTGATGCCATAGGTCTCCGTCACCGCCGCCAGGTAGCCGCCCTCCTTCCGGCATACGCCGCGGGTTACGTCGCCGTGATCCGACACGGTGTTGCGCAGGTAATACGCCACCATGGAGGCCGCGCGCTCCTGGCAAGCCATCCGCTCCAGGGACGCGGCCATCACCCGAAAGGCATCCTTGCCGTAATAATCGTCGGCGTTGATCACCGCAAAGGGGCCGTCGACGACCTCCCGGGCGCAGAGCACCGCATGCACCGTGCCATAGGGCTTCACCCGCTCCGGCGGGGGCAGGAAGCCCCCCGGCAGGCTGTCGAACTCCTGAAAGGCGTAGCTTACTTCCGTTTTGCGGGCGATCCGATCCCCCACCTGCGCCCGGAAGGAGGCCTCCATGCTGCGCTTGATGACGAAAACCACCTTTTCGAACCCCGCGGCCAGGGCGTCGAAAATGGAGTATTCCATGAGAATTTCCCCATTGGGGCCCATGCGGTCCACCTGCTTGGCGCCGCCGCCCCCGTACCGGGAGCCCAGGCCCGCGGCCATGATCAGCAGCGTTTTCTTCATGACGAAAGACCAACCTCCTTACCCGCGCCCGCAGGGACGCGATCACATGGATAGGGTGTCTTGGGGCGGCTGCTCCTGGGCGGCCGCCTTGGCATCGAAGCCTTCGGTGCTGTCCGCGCGGAAAAACACCGTCAGCGTGCGGAAAAGCAGCTTCACATCCAGCCAGATGGAGAAGCTCTCGATATACATCAGGTCCAGCATGAGCTTGTCTTCGGGGGTGGTGTTGTATTTCCCCTCGATCTGGGCGTAGCCCGTCAGGCCGGCCTTCATTTTTTCACGGTACACAAAGGAAGGCAGCTGCGCCTTGTACTGCTCCACGTTTTCCAGCATTTCCGGCCGCGGGCCCACCAGGGTCATCTCCCCCCGGAAAATGTTCACCAGTTGGGGCAGTTCGTCCAGGCGGAAGCGGCGAAGCAAGCGGCCCACCCGGGTGATCCGCGGATCGTCCTTGGCGGCGGAATGGGGCACCTCTCCGGCTGCGCCCTGGCGCATGGTGCGGAACTTGTAGATGGTGAACGCCCGGCCGCGGATGGTGGCCCGCTGCTGGCGGAAGATCACGGGGCCCCCGTCCTCCAGGCGGATGCACAGGGCGATGAGCAGCAGCAACGGGCTGAGGATCACCAGCGCCAGCCCGGAGACGCCCAGGTCCATCAGCCGCTTGATGATCCGCTGGTTCAGCGTCATGTGCGCGGCGGTGATCTCCAGGAAGGGGGCGTCGTCCACGATCACCTGCTTGCCGTTGCTGACCATGATGTCCTCCAGGGCGGCGCGGCAAAGCACGTTTTTGCGCTGGTCATAGCAGCTGAGCAGGACCCCGGTGCGCTTTTCCCCGGGCACGTCCCCCAGGATGACCGTATCCACCCGGCCGATGCGCGCCTCCAGGTCGGGGGCGTCATACAGCGCCGTATCCGTCACCCGCCACTGCAGGCGGTACACGTTCAGCTTGCGCATGAGCAGCGGCTCCTCCGCCCGCCGCCCCAGCACCAGCAGGCACCGCTGGGGCGGGTTGATGCGGAAATACATGTTGTTCCCCAGCCGCACCCAGAACACGATCACCAGCACCTGCAGGACCATGCACAGCAATAGCAGCGGAAAGTCCGGTCCGAAAAGCACCAAATGCTGGTTGTTGTTCTCGTTCACGTTCATGATCTGCAGTTGCAGATAGGTGATCACGTCCGTGGCGATGATGGCCAGGGACATGGAGGAAATGACGGGCTTGCTCTTTTTTTTGCCCACGGCATAGCCGCCGTAGACGGCGTTCATCACCACGGCCATGCTCACAAAGGTCAGCAGCGTGGTGGCCAGGGTACGGGAAGGGTGCAGCAGGTACCAGTTGTGAATGGACATCAGCCCAAAGAAAAGGCAGAACAGGCAGCCATAAGTAACTGCGCGAAAGAAACTGAGCAGCAGCGCCGTGCGATGCCGGGCCAGCCGCCGTTGCATGGACTTCATCCCGGGCAGACTTCCTTCCCCATTGCATACTTGAGCATGCAACCATGATACCATGCCCCCGAAGGGCTGTCAAGGAACGGAACGCCTCGGCGGGGCGGCTTCTTTTACCAGGGGATCATGCCAGGCGGCGCACGCCCTCCCGGGTGATGAGGGCATAGCACAGGGGCGCGGGGGGAACGGGGGAGGCCTGGATGGTCACCGCGGCGCGGATGGCGGCCTCCGCCTGCTCCGCCTCCGCCTGGCTGCGGGCATAGAGGGTACACAGCGGGGTATCCGGCTCCACCTTGTCCCCGATGCGCACAGGCAGCACAAAGCCCACGCTGTAATCCAGCGCGTCCGTTTTGCGCATGCGGCCCGCGCCCATGGCCTGGGCGGCCAGGCCCAGCGCCTGGGTATCCATGGCGGCCACATAGCCCGACCGGCCGCAGGCAACATCCCGCCGGACGTTGGCCTGGGGCAGCAGGGAAAGGTCGTCGCACACCCGCGGGTCGCCGCCCTGGGCGCGGATCATCTCCCGGAATTTCTCCAGCCCCGCGCCGCTTTCCAGGGCCTTCTCCAGCAGGGCGCGGGCCTCCTCCGGTTCCTTCGCCCGCCCGGCGCAAATCAGCATCTGGCTGCCCAACAGCAGGGAAACCTCCTTCAGGTCCCCCTGGGTGCGCCCCTGGAGCACGTCGATGGCGTCCTTGACCTCCAAGGCGTTGCCCACATGGGTACCCAGGGGCTGCGCCATGCCGGTGACCAGGGCGGTGACGGGCTTGCCGGCCAGCGCGCCGATCTCCACCATGGCCTGGCCCAGGGCGATGCTGCCCTCCAGGTCCTGCATGATGGCCCCGCTGCCGGTCTTCACGTCCAGCACAATGGCGTCCGCGCCGCTGGCCAGCTTCTTGCTCATGATGGAGCTGGCGATCAGCGGCAGGCTGTCCACGGTGGAGGTCACGTCCCGCAGGGCGTAGAGCACGCCGTCGGCGGGGGCCAGCGCCTTGGTCTGCCCGATCACCGCCAGGCCGATGCGCTGCACCTGGGCGATGAATTCCTCCTCGCTCAGGTCCACCCGCATGCCGGGGATGGACTCCAATTTATCCAGGGTGCCGCCGGTGTGGCCCAGGCCCCGGCCGCTCATTTTGGCCACGGGCACGCCGCAGGCGGCCACCAGCGGGGCCAAGATCAGCGTGGTGGTGTCCCCCACGCCGCCGGTGGAGTGCTTGTCCACCTTCACCCCGGGAATCCGGGAAAGATCGGCGATCTCCCCGGAGTGGGCCATGGCCAGGGTCAGGTCCTTGGTTTCCTCCGGGGTCATGCCCTGGAGGCGAATGGCCATCAGCAGCGCCGCCAGCTGGTAATCGTCAATGCTGCGCTCCGCCGCCCCCCGCACGAAATAGGCGATCTCCTCCCGGGTCAGGGCTTGCCCCAGCTTTTTCTTGGTAATGATGCCGACCATGTTCATCCTGGTCACGCTCCTTTCAGGCTGAAAAAATGCGCAGGCATGTCCCCGCGGTCATTCCAGCAGGAACATCTGCCGCAGCTTGGGCTGCGCGCCGGTCTCCGGATCCATCTCCAGCTCCAGCACGTCCTCCATATAGGCGTTCCAGCGGTCCACCACGGGGCTGCCCGCCTGGGTCCGCTCGGCAAAGGCCACGCCCTTTTCGCACTCGTAGTAGCCGAAAAGCTCCTCCCCGTCGGACCAGATGGTATAGTTGCGGATGCCCGCCTCCTTGAGCAGCGCCTTCATCTCCGGCCAGATCTCGTCGTGGCGGCGCTTGTATTCCTCGGTCATGCCGGGCTTGATGCGTCCCTTCCAGGCAAAGCGTTCCATGGTGCGTTCCTCCTTGTGCAATTTTTTCGCCAAGAACTGCCAGCGTGCCCGCGGCCCCGCCGGGAAAGCCTAACCATGCCAAACGCATGGAAAGGGGCGAGCACAAATTCATGGATACCAGGGAGAATCTTGAAAAGTATTACCGGCTGGAGCACGTCTCCAGCGCCACCGAGTGCACCGGGCTGATGCCCGCCGCGCCGCAGTCCCCCGAAGAGGCCCAGAACGAGGCCGAGCTCATGGCCATTCACCCGCCCAGGGCCCAAGCCCCAGCATATGCGCCAGGGGAGCATGCAGCCGCGCATCCTTCAGGTGCACATAATCCACCGAGGAGAAGACGGTGCGACCGTCATCCCATGTCAGGGAGCCAAACCCAGCCGCGTCCAGGCCAAAATCCGTAAGGTTCATGCCCGCCGGAGGGCGCAGCACCGTCAGCCGGTTCAGCACCCGATCCCCCAGAAACAGGCTGAACAGCCCCAGCTCCGGGTCGATGGCCAGGTGATGCCCGGTGAAGCCGCTAAGCCCGAAGGCCTGGTCGCTCATGTATACGGGGATCTCGCTGAAATACTGGTCCGGGTGCTTCACATAGCACTGGCAGCCCAGGTACTGGGTGTAGCCGCCGCCGGGGAGGGGATGCCCCGTGCGGTTCCGGGCCAGAAAGCGCAGGCTTTCCCGGGAGAGCACCTTCCCCTGCAAGACCCCCTGGCAGAAGCGGACCATATCTCCCCGGGTGGAGAACAGCCCCGCGTGCCCGCACAGATCCTCCCCCTCCGGGGAGAGCAGCCGGGCCTTGGGGTCGTGCACCGTGCCCGGGGCGATCCCCCGGCGCAGCAGGCGCCGCGCGCCCTCCACCCGGTGCTCCAGGTCGCAGGAGGCGGCATGCCGTCGGCGCTCCGGCGGCACCCGGGCGAAGGTATCCTCCATGCCCAGGGGCTTCAAAATGCGCCGCCGCAGGCAGTCGAAAAAAGGTTCCCCGGCGGCGCCCTCCAGCACATGCTTGAGCACCATGGCGTGCATGTCGGAATAATACCGGCCCACGCCCAGGGGCTGGGGCATGGTCAGGAACAGCTGCGCCAGCCCTGCCTCCCGGCTGGGCTGCGCGTCAATGCGGGCTGGGGAAACCAGCCCCACGGAGAAGGTGAGCACCTGCTCCACGGGCGTTTCCCCCAGGTTGACAAACTGCGGCGCGTAGTCCGTCACCGGCCGAGAAAGGTCCAGCAGGCCCTCCTCCCTCAGGCGCAGCGCCGCCATGCCGGTGAATATTTTCGTCAGGCTGGCCAGGTCAAAGAGGGTGTCCTCCCCCAGCGGCACGTCCTCCCCGGAGGCTTCTTTTTCCCGGATGCGTCCCGCGACGGCATAGCAAACGCTGTCCGCCGTGCCGCCGGAAACCGTCAGGCAGGCCATGATGCGCTTTTCTTCCACAAACCAGGCCAGCGCCTGTTCCAGTTCGTTCATTCGTGCCTCCAGGCCATGCGGCGCAGCCGCTTTCAAACTGCTGAAAAAAAGCATGCTCTTTCGCACCAGCATGTAAAATGAATCTTTCGACTCCTTAACTTGCAGAAGTTTCATCCCGTATGGGGTCCGAAGGTTTCCCAAGGGCGATCGGAAAGCCCTTTGGTCGCGCCGAGGCTTTCGAATCAATCCCTTTGGATTGATTCGAAAGGTCGCTTCGCGACTTGACCTTTCGCAGAAAGGTCAACCTTGCAGGCGCGAAATCTTCTGCGCTTGCAGGAATACAATGTAAATCTTGCACGAATTTCGAGATCAAATACTTTGTCGACAGTCTGGAAGCGGCATAGCCGCTTTATTTCTTTTCCGCCAGGGCGGACACCAGCGCCAGGGTGGCCAGCATGCCGTCCACATGGGTGCGCTCATAGCCATGGGAGGCGTAAACCCCCTGCCCGCACAGGGCGAAGCGCGCCTCCATGCCCGCCCGGAGGGCCGTGGCGGTGTCCGAAGAATAGTGGGGGTAAACGTCCACCGCGTAGGGCAGGGACTTCTCCTGGGCGATGGCGATGAGCTCGTTGGTCAGGTCATAGTCGTAGGGACCGGCGCTGTCCTTGGCGCAGATGGAGACCATGTTCTCCCGGCAGGCCAGGTCGTCGCCCACGCAGCCCATGTCCACGGCCACCAGGTCTTCGATGTCCATGTGGTACAGGGGGGAAGCGCCGTGGCCCACCTCCTCATACACGGTGAAGACGATGGTGGTCTGCCGCCCCAGGGTCGCGTTGCCCTGGGCCACCTCCCGGGCCAGGGTGAGCAGCACGGCGCTGGAGGCTTTGTCGTCCAGGTGGCGGCTCTTGATAAAGCCGCTGGGGGTGATCACCGTGCGGGGGTCCAGGGAGATGAAATCCCCCGGACGGATGCCCAGGGCCTCGGTCTCCGCCCTGGACCAGGTGCGCTCGTCCACCACGATTTCCAGGCTGCAGTCGTCCCGTTGATCCTTGGTGGTGTCCCCCCACACGTGGCGGCTGGCATGGACGGACTGCACCGTGCCGGTGTAGGTCTTGCCCTCCCGGGTGTGGATGTGCACCGTCTCGTTTTCAATGGCGTTGTCGTTGTAGCCGCCGATTTGGGTGTAGCGCAGGCAGCCGTTGGGCCGGATGGAACGCACCATGGCGCCCAGAGCGTCCACATGGGCGGAGAGAACCAGGGGATGGCCGGAACCGCCCAGGCGGCACATGACCGTGCCCTTGGCGGTGCGCTGGGGCTTGAACCCCAGCCGGGTCAGCTCGGACAATAAATAGTCCCCGATTTCCCGGGTCATGCCCGAGGGGCTGGGGATGCCCGTCAGCGCGGTCAGCTGGGAGAGCATGTAGGTTTGCTTGTCCATGGGAATGGCCTTCCTTCCACAAAAATTGCCTGCCGGATGCCCCGGGAAAGACGCGCGGCGGACGGGGAAGGCGATCTCCCCCGTCCGCCCGGGATGGGTCCGGCAAAGCCGGTTATTGCATCAGCGCCTGGCTGGCGGCGCAGAGGGTCTCGTTCAGCGCCCGGGCCTTTTCGGCGGACTTGTCGTTGGTGTTGACGTAGAGCTTGATCTTGGGCTCGGTGCCGCTGGGGCGGACGCAGACCCAGTTGCCGCCCTCCAGCTCAAAGTAGAGCACGTCGGAGGCGGGCAGGCCGGTGGGGGTCTCCACGCCCTGGGCCACGCGCACCCCGCGCAGGTAGTCCCGTACGGCGGTGACCTTCAGCCCGCCGATCTCCTTGGGAGCCTCGGCCCTGAGGCCCTTCATGATCTCCTGCATCCGTGCCACGCCGTCCTTGCCGGGGAGGGTGGTGCTGACCACCTTTTCCACAAAGGCGCCGTAGCGGGCGAAGATTTCCTGCAGCCGGTCGTACAGGGTGATGCCCTGGGCCTTGCAGGCCGCCGCCAGCTCCGCGATGAGCAGGGAGGCGTTCACGCCGTCCTTGTCCCGCACAAAGGTGCTGGACAGGAAGCCGTAGCTCTCCTCAAAGCCGAAGAGGAAGGTATGGCTGCCGGTATCCTGGAACTGCTGGATCTTCTCGCCGATGAACTTGAAGCCCGTGAGGGTTTCAAACATGGCCACGCCGTAGTCCTCGCAGATGCGGTTGGCCAGGGAGGTGGAGACGATGGACTTCACCGCCGCGCCGTTGGCGGGCAGGGTGCCCTGGGCCTTGCGGGAGGAGAGGATGTAGTGCAGCAGCACGCAGCCAATCTGGTTGCCGGTGAGCAGCTGGAACTTGCCTGCCTTGTCCCGCACGGCCACGCCCAGGCGGTCGCAGTCCGGGTCGGTGCCGAAGATCACGTCCGCGCCCACCTGGTCCGCCAGCTGGATGGCCAGGGTGAAGGCGGAGGGGTCCTCCGGGTTAGGAACCTTCAAGGTGGAAAAGTCGGGGTCGGGGAGCTCCTGCTCCTTTACCACGGAGACGTGGGTGATGCCCACCTCCTGGAGGATGCGGCGCACGGGCACGTTGCCGCTGCCATGCAGGGGCGTGTACACGATGGACAGGCTGCCGCCCTCCTTGGCCAGCATCTCGGGATTGACGCACAGGGTTTTCACCTGGGCGATGTAGTCGTCGTCCACTTCCTTGTTGCCGATGATGCGCAGCAGGCCCTTGGCCTTGGCCTCCTCCACATCCATGAGCGTGCAAGCCGTATAGGGAATGGCACGGATGCAGGCGGTGACGCCGGCGGCGGCCTCCGGGCCCAGCTGGGCGCCGTCCTCGCCGTAGACCTTATAGCCGTTGTATTGGGGCGGGTTGTGGCTGGCGGTGATTACCACGCCGGCGGCGGCGCCCAGGTGGCGCACCGCGTAGGAGAGGATGGGCACGGGGCGCAGGGCGTCGAAGAGGTACGCCTTCACGCCCTCCTGGCAGAGCACCTGGGCGGTCTCCCGGGCGAACAGGTCCGAGCAGCGGCGGCTGTCGTAGGCGATGACCACGCCCCGCTCCGCCGCCCCGGGCTGCGTAAGCAGATAGGCGGCCAGCCCCTTGGTGGCCCGGCGCACGTTGTAGCGGTTCATCCGGTTGGTGCCCGCGCCCAGCACGCCGCGCATGCCCGCGGTGCCGAAGCTCAGCTCGGTATAAAAGCGGTCCTCTATTTCAGCGGCATTGCCGCGGATGGCTTCCAGCTCCGCCACCGTTTCCGGGTCGGAGGCGAAATCCTTCAGCCACTGCTCATAGCTCCGTTGAACGTCCATGGAACATCCTCCTTCAGCATTCCTTTCATTCGATTGACCGGCGCCAGGGCGCGGCTGCCGGAGGCGCTCCGGCCGCCGCATGGTTATCCTTATTATACCGGCTTTTCAGGCGTTTGGCAAGTGCGGGGCGGGCTTGACGGCAGGCGGGGTTTAGGGTATGCTGAAGGGGAGGTTTTCCTGCAAATTTCCCGACGATTTCCCTAAAAAAGGAGCGCAAGCGCATGTCCGAAAACCACAAGACCCTATGGCAGGCGGTGAAGTTCACGCTGTTTTCCGCCTCGGCGGGGATCATCCAGATTGGCAGCTTCACCCTGTTCAACGAGGCGTTCCGCTGGAGCTACTGGGCGGCATACCTGCCTTCCCTGGTGCTCAGCGTGCTGTGGAACTTCACCTTCAACCGCCGCTACACCTTCCGCAGCGACGCTAACGTACCCCGGGCCATGGGGCTGGTGGCGCTGTTCTACCTGGTGTTCACCCCCCTGTCCACCTGGGGCGGAAACGCCCTGAGCGCCGCCGGCTGGAACGAATACCTGATCCTGGCCCTGACCATGGTGCTCAACTTCGTCACCGAGTTCCTCTACCAGCGCCTGGTGGTCTACCGCAACCGCATCGACACCAACGACGTGGCCCGCCGCGCCCAGCTCAAGCGGGCCGGAGGCTGAATCAGCGTTTTCAAGGTTGAATCAGCGTTTTCTAATGAAATTTTCATCCTCCTCTTCTGGCGGCGGGGCGCGGCGCGTGCTATCCTGTTGCCATCGAAAGGGGGACGCGAAGGATGTTTCGACTGCTTCTGTGGCCTGTGACGGCCTATCTGAATCTGCTGGGGCTGCTTTTTCGCCTGATGGGCCGGGCGGCGGGTTTCTGCGTGGGCCTGGCGCTGGCGGCGCTGGGCGGGATCCTGTGCTGCACCATCATTGGCGCGGTGGCGGGGATTCCCTTGGGCCTGGTGGGCCTGGGGCTGATGTTCAAGTGCTTTTGGTAAGCGCCGGGAACGGCGCGAAGGCGCGGCTGGCCAAGGAGCCGGACCGCGCCTTTTTTGTGTAGAAAATTGCTATTTTCTGGAAATAAAACCTCGGCTTTCTTCTTTACAATTTGTTAAATTCATGCTAGTCTAAGTGTGTTTGGCCTGATGAGAAGATGAGAAGAATGCGCGGAGGGAAAACGCATGTCGGTAATGAACCTTTTCAGCCTGCTGGGAGGCCTGAGCCTGTTCCTGTTCGGAATGAAGATCATGGGCGAGGGCCTGGAGCGGACCGCGGGGAACCGGCTAAAAAACATCCTGAACATCGTCACCCACAACCGGGTGCTGGCGGTGCTGGCGGGCGTGGGCATCACGGCGGTGATCCAGTCCTCCTCGGCCACCACGGTGATGGTGGTGGGCTTTGTGAACGCCGGGCTTTTGTCCCTGACCCAGGCGGTGGGCGTGATCATGGGCGCGAATATCGGCACCACGGTCACCTCGCTGATGCTCTCGGTGAAGCTGGACTTTGGGATGATCTTCGCC
>DBFBGQ010000056.1:0-7765 GCA_048201975.1 Candidatus Egerieenecus sp.
AAGGCGCTGCTTTTCATTGCATGAAAAACAGCGGTCGCAAAGCGACTTGGCTTTTCAAAAGAAAAGCCAACCGTTCGCCGGCGGAGCCGGCTTACACGAATGAAAGTCGAAGGGGCTGCGGCCCCTCCGACGCCTCTAGGAAGTTTTTTGACAGTCTGAAAGGGGCTGTTTCCAGAAGGAAGCAGCCCCTTAAATCGTTGACAACGTATTTGTTAGCTTTGCGAAAGCCGTTTTAGAGCAGGGAGGCCGCCTCCCGGTCCAGCAAAAAGACGGCGTTGGGATGGTAACGCAAAATGGAGCAAGGCACCTGGGGCGTGACGTTCTCCCGGACGGAGTCATGAATCGCCTGGGCCTTGTCGCTGCCAGTGGCGATGAGCACCACCTGACGGGCCCGCATGATGGCGCCGATGCCCAGGCTTACCGCCTGGCGCGGCACCTCGTCAGCGCTGCGGAAAAAGCGCGTGTTGGCTTCAATGGTGCTCTGGCTCAGCGTCACCAAATGGCAGCCGTCGATGAAGCAATCCCCCGGCTCATTGAAGCCGATGTGCCCGTTGCGGCCAATGCCCAGCAGCTGAATGTCGATGCCGCCCGCCGCCTCAATGGCCGCGTCGTACGCCTGGGAGGAGGAGGCCAGGTCCCCAGCGTTCCCGCTGGGCACATGGATGGCCTCCCGCCGCATGTTCACGTGATTGAACAGCTGCTCCATCATGAAGGCGTGGTAGCTGCAGGGATGCTCCGGGGAGAGGCCCACGTACTCATCCAGGTTGTAGCTCACCGCCTGGGAAAAGTCCACCGCCCCCTGCTGGTAGAGGTAAATCAGCTGTTTGTAGGTGGGAATGGGCGTGGAACCCGTGGCCAGACCCAACACGCTTTGCGGCTTGCGGGTCAGCTGCGCCGCAAACAGCGCCGCCGCTGCCTGGCCCGCCTGCGCCGCATTGTCATATACGCGAATTTCCATGTGAGACGCCTCCCTGCGCATTTGTCAGTCGTATGGATACATCTTGGAAATGTACTCCGCATATTTTCTATGATATACGGACATTTTCCAGAAACTTGTATTACATACATTATAGGCTTTGACGCGCCGGTTTGTCAAGCCCTGGGGCAGCTTTGCACGGGCAAAAAAAGTCAGAGGGGAAAGGGCATCCCTCTGACAAAGGCCCATGGTGCTTTGGAAGCTGCGGGGAGCGCTCAGCGGCTTTCCGCGGCGCGGTCGTAGGCCAGCTGATACAGTGCCTCCTGGGCGTTCACCGGTTCGCCCTCCGCCTTGACCCGGGGATAGGAGCCGTCGCTTTGCAGCTCCCGGGCTTGGGTGTTGTCCTGGAGCAGCAGGTCGAAGAGCTGGTTGAGCTGGGCGCGCAGGTCGGGGTCCGTCACGGGCGCGCCCACCTCCACCCGGCGCAGGGTGTTGCGGGTCATCAGGTCGGCGGAGGCGATGTACAGCTTCTGCCTCTCCCCCCGGCCAAACATATAGATGCGGGAGTGCTCCAGGAAGCGCCCCACGATGCTGATCACCCGGATGTTCTCCGTCATGCCGGGAACGCCTGGCAGCAGGCAGCAGATGCCCCGGACCACCATGTCGATCTTCACCCCCGCCTGGGAGGCGGCGATGAGCCGGTCGATAATCCGCTTGTCCGTCAGGGAATTGATCTTGATGCCGATGTAGGCATCCTCTCCCGCCCGGGCCCGGTCCATTTCCTGGTCGATCATGTCCAGCACGCGGTTTTGCAGGCAGTGGGGGGCCACCAGCAGCTCGCCGCTCTCGTGGATGGTTTCCCCCTTGGCCAGGGCCTGGAAAATGGCGGACGCCTCCAGGCCGATTTCCTGGCGGTGGGTCATCATGGACAGGTCCGTATAGAGCCGGGCGGTCTTTTCATTATAGTTGCCCGTGCCGATCTGGGTGAAATACTCCACTTCCTCCCCGTCCATGCGGGTGATCAGGCACAGCTTGGAGTGGACCTTGTAGCCGTTGAGGCCGTAGATCACGTTGCAGCCGGCGCGCTCCAGGCGGCGGGACCACTCAATGTTGTTCTCCTCGTCAAAGCGGGCCTTGAGCTCCACCAGCACCAGCACGTCCTTGCCGTTTTCTGCGGCCTCGATCAGGGCCGCCACCACCTCGCTCTGCCGGGCCACCCGGTACAGGGTCATTTTGATGGAGACCACCTTGTCGTCTGTGGCGGCCTCCCGGAGCATGGTCAGGAAGGGCTTCATGCTGTCGAAGGGATAGGCCAGGAGCTTGTCCTTTTGCCGGATCTGGGGCAGAATCGGCTCTCCCTGGACAAACTGGGGCGAGCGCTGGGGGAAGCGCTTGGGGTAGAACAGCTCCGACCGCTGGCGCAGCACATCCTGGATCTGAAACAGGAAGCTCAGGTCCAGGGGGGAGGTATAGCGGAACACGGCGTCCCGGCTCACGTCCATAAACTTGCACAGCTCTTCCACCATATCCCCGCCCAGGGCCCGGGACATTTCCAGGCGGATGGGCGCCAGGCGCCGCCGGCGCTTGATCAGGTCCGCCATGAATTCCCGATAGTCCAGGTCGTCGTCGTACAGGGCGTCGGCGTCGATGTCCGCGTTGCGGGTGGCGCGGATCAGGGACTTCTCCCCCACGGTATAGCCCTTGAAGGCCTTGGGGATGAAGTGGAGGATCAGCTCCTCGGAGAGCATGTAGGTTTTCTCCTCCCCCTGGGCCACCTGAATCAGCCGCGGGAAAACCCCCGCGCCGCAGGAGATCAGCCCCAGCTTGCGCTTGCCGTTTTTCTTTTGCAGGGACACCGCGGCAAAGATTTCCTTGTTGCGCATGAAGGGGAAGGGCTGGCGCTTGTCCACAATCACCGGGGAGAGCAGCGGCGCGATGTGGGAGTCGAAATAGCGCTCCAGGTGCGCGCTCTCCTCCGGGGTAATTTTGCGGAAGTTCACCAGGCGCACGCCCTCCTGCTCCAGGCGGCTCATCAGCAGCTGATAGACCTCGTCCTTGCGGCGGTTCAGCTCCCGGGCCTGGGCCAGAATGGCCTCCAGCTGCTGGCCGGGGGTCATTTGGGTTTTGTTTTCCCGGTAGTTTTCGTCCACGGACATCTGGTCGATGAGGGACCCCACCCGGACCATGAAAAATTCATCCAGATTGCTCTGGAAAATCGACACAAAGCTCAGCCGTTCGCACAGGGGCAGGTCCTCCCGCTCCGCTTCCTCCAGCACGCGCTCGTTGAATTTTAACCAGGAGAGCTCCCGGTTTCGATAGACGGTGTTTCCCACAGAAGATCATCCTCGTTTCCCCGCCGGAAGAAGGGACAGGACCCGGCGGTTTCCTGCATTTGTGTATTCATTCGCCGCGGATCGGGATTTTCCCTTCCAACGCCATGCGGTGCAAAGGGGAACGCCGCGTAAATTTTCCTTCAACTTTTTTCTGCGCCGGGAGGAAGCTGTGCTATAATCAATCCATACGCAACGCAACAAGGAGGTCGTTTGAGGATGAACGTATCGGCGCATCGGGCGTTTGGGTTATTGCGGGAGCTGGGGCATGAGCGCGTCAGCGGCTCGGCGGAGGAGCGCGCCGCGGCGGAGCGGCTGCTGGCGGAGGCGCAGGCCGCGGGGGTCAGCGCGCACATCGAGGAATTTTCCGTGCCCTGCGGGCGGGTGCGGCACGCCAGGCTGAAGGTCACCGCCCCCTATGAAAAGGAATACCAGGTCACCGGCTACGAACGCGCGCGTTCCACCCCCGCCGAGGGGCTGGACGGGGAGTTCTACTATGCCGAGGACCTGCTGCCGGCGCATTTGCAGCGGGCGGCGGGCAAGGTTGTGCTGATGAACGGCCGCCTGCGCCGCAAGGACTACGAGGCGCTCCAAAAGGCCGGCGCGGCGGCGATCCTGACATTTTCGGGCACCACCCTGGACCGCCCGAGCGAAACGGACTGCGACATCCGCAAGCTGCGGGAGACGCTCACCGAGCCCTTTGGAGACGCGGTGGCCATGAACCTGCGGGCTGCGGACGCGGCGGAAATGGTCCGCCGGGGGGCGAGGACCGTACACCTGGAGCTGGAGGGCGAATGCTACGACGGCGTGAGCCAGAACGTCTGCGCGGTGATCCAGGGCACGGAGCGGCCCCAGGAGATCATCTCCCTGGGCGCGCACTACGACAGCGTGTATTTCTCCTCCGGCGTGTACGACAACCTCTCCGGCAGCGTGATTCTGCTGGAGCTGCTCCGGTACTTCGCCGCGAATCCGCCCCGGCGGACGCTGAAATTCAACTGGTTCGGCTCCGAGGAGCAGGGGCTGCTGGGCAGCAAAGCCTGGACCGCCGCCCATGCCGACGAATTGGACAGGCACCTGCTGATGATCAACCTGGACGTGGCGGGCGCCACGCTGGGGCACAACAGCGCCCCGGTGCTGGCCACCCCTGCCGCCACCGCCTATGTGGACGGCCTGATGCGGGAGCTGGGCGTGGCCTGCCAGGTGAAGTCGGACATCTACTCCAGCGACTGCATCCCCTTTGCGGACCATGGGGTGCCCGCGGTGAACCTGTGCCGCTTCGGCGCTTCCGGCGCCAATTACATCCATGACCGCCGGGACAGCCTCAAAAGCGGTTACCTGGACGAGCGCGCCCTGGATATCACCCTGCGCCAGGCGCTGTTCCTCACTCGCCGGGTCACGGAGGCGGAGGTTTTCCCCATTGCCCGGGAAATCAGCGACGAGATCCGTCAAAAGGTGGACGAATACCTCTTCCGCAAGGAAGACAAGGCGTGATCCTTCCAAGCAGCTCGCGCCGTCGGAGCTTCGGCCCCGGCGGCGCGAGCCTGGTTTTTTTGACAGTTTCCAGCGCTTTTCCTTTTTTCTGGAAAGGCGCCGTTTTTTTGTTCCCGGAAATTACCCTCATTGCGCTCCTTGCGCCGGGGCATGCTGAAAAAACGAAAGGAGGATGCGCATGAGCAAAAAGAAACGTCCGCCCAAGGTGGTGGAAGACATGCTGGCGATCAGCCAGGAAAAGCACGCCACCGACGTGCTGGGGAGCTGGACCGGCGTGCCCTGGAACCCCGAGGAATCCCCCGTGCAGGACGCCGACGATCTGTGAGCAGGGAGGCGGCGCCATGGTACGTTTGGGGAGCGTGACCGGCCTGCCGGTGGTGTACGCGGGGCGGATGCTGGGCCGGGTGGAGCAGTCGGTTTTGACGCCAAGTGGGAGAAGTTTGCGCGGGATGGTCATTCGCAAGGGCATGGGTGGAGCGAAGTGGCTAGAAAATGATCAAATTTTGGTCATTGGTGGAGTTTCTGTGCTTGCCAAGGGGCCTGCGGGCAAACTGCCCAAGGATGCGGACTTTGCCCTGACCAGCGTCAAGGATGCTTCCGGCCTGCGCCTGGGCCGGGTGACGGACGTGTTTCTCAACCCGGAGACCCGGCGGGTCAACGCCCTGGAGGTCAGCCTGGGCATGGTGGAGGAACTGCGCCACGGCCGGTCGCTGATCCGGGATTTCGTGGTGCAGCCCGTCCCCCGGGAGCCGGGGCAGGTGCTGGTGCCCTGCGGCTTTGTGCTGGAAGCGGAGCGGAGGAGGTGAAAGGGATGACCAAGTTCATTGTGGGCAGCGCCATGGGGCTGATGATGGGCGCTGGGCTGATGATGATGCCCGGCGCGCGCAAGCTCCAGCGGAGCATGACCAAGGAAGTCGGCAAGATGAAGCGTCAGCTTCGGCGGATGTGATCTTTCCGCCGGGAGCCGGGGAATGCGCTTTCCCCCGCTCCCGGCGGCGGATGGGGAAAGGAGCGGGCGCATGGAGCGTTTTCATTCCCGGGCAGGCAGATGGCGCATGGCGGCGCTGGCGGTGGGGCTGATTGCGGCGGCGGCGCTGCTCTGGCCGGTGCTGCTGGCCCTGGCCACGCAGATCTTCTGGGCGTATCTGCTCATGGGCGCGGCCCTACCCCTGTGCCGCGTGCTGGAGAGGAAGGTTTCCCCTTCCCTAGCGGCCACCGGCGCTTTCTTCGCCCTGTCCCTGCTGGGGGCAGGGCTATTGCTTTTGCTGGTGCCCACGCTGATCCGGCAGTTTGAACAGCTGGCGCAGACGCTTCCCGGGCTGCTCAGCTCCCTGGGCGGCGTGCTGACGCGCTTTCAGGACTGGCTCGCGGAAAAGGGCGTGGCGGTGGCCCCCATGCGGGAGGAGCTTGCGCTGCAGCTCAAGCAGATCGGCGGACAGCTCCTGCCCCAGGCGGCGCAAACCCTGCGCAACGCCGCCTCCGGCTTCAGCAGCATCATGCTGGCGCCGCTGCTGGCCTTTTACCTGCTGCGGGACCGGCGGCAGATCAGCGCGTCGCTGACGCTGCTGGTGCCCATGGAGCGCCGCCGGGCGGTGGTGCTGGCCGCCCGGGAAATGCGCCGGGAAATGGCGGGCTTCCTCCGGGGACAGCTGCTGCTCTCCGCCATGGTGGGGCTGCTCACCGGCCTGGGGCTGCTGCTGGTGGGCACCCCGGGCTGGCTGGTGCTGGGCGTCCTGATGGGCATCATGGAGCTGATCCCCTACATTGGCCCGCTGCTGGCGGGCATCCCCGCGGTGCTGCTGGGGCTCACCGGCGGCTGGGAGCGCGCCCTGTGGACCCTGGCGGTGCTGGTGGGCGTGCAACAGCTGGAGGGCGGCTTGCTCTCCCCACGGATGCTCTCCGGGGCCACCAAGCTCTCCCCCCTGACGGTGCTGCTGTCCATCAGCGCCGGCGGCCTGCTGGGCGGCGCGCTGGGCATGCTGCTGGCCCTGCCCGCGGTGGTCTCCCTCCGGGGCGCGCTGCGGGCCTTCCGCAGCGAATTGTCATAGCTGTAATAATTTCGTAATATCTCTTTACAAAAAAGTCATTATCTGATACAATGCGTACCGATGAAGGAAACGGCGCAAGCCGCGAAGGAGGAACGAAGGTCATGGAACGAAAGAGCTGTTTGCGGGTGGCGCTGTTCACGCTGCTATTCTGCGCACTTTCCGTGGCAGCCTTGGCCGATACCTACAGCACCCTGCGCTACCAGGATAATGGCAACGCGGTGCTGCGGCTGCAACAGGCGTTGAATCAGCTGGGTTACAGCACCGGCGGCGCGGACGGAAAATACGGCCCCGCCACCCAGGAGGCCGTGGAGAGCTTCCAGCGCGCCAACAACCTGAAGGTGGACGGCATCGCCGGCAACGCCACGCAGACCCTGCTGTATCAGCTCACGGGGGGCGCCTCGGCCACCCCCGCGCCGGACAGCGGAAGCAGCTCCTCCAGCAGTTCCTCCAGCGGATTGTTCTCCGGCAACTATGCCACGCTCAAGTACGGCTCCCGGGGAGACCGGGTATCCATCCTGCAAAAGGCGCTGAATGACCTGGGCTTTAACGCGGGCTCCGTGGACGGCAACTTTGGCGCGGGAACCCAGAAGGCGGTAACCGCCTTCCAGAAAAGCGCCGGGCTCACCCAGGACGGCAAGGCGGGCCAAAATACCCTGACCGCCCTGGAGCGGGCGGCCTCCGGGCAGACCACGGTCACCCCCGCGCCGGATACCTCCACCTCCACCCCCACTACGGACAGCAACGGCTGGCTCGTCCCCTCCCGCACCCTGCGCAAAGGCTACACCGGAGACGACGTGAAGTCCGTCCAGTCCCGCCTCAAGGAGCTGGGCTACTACACCGGCAGCCTGGACGGCAACTACGGCAGCGGAACCATGGCCGCGGTGAAGTCCTTCCAGGCCAACAACGGCCTCACCCAGGACGGCCTGGCCGGCAGCAGCACCTTTGCAAAGCTCTTCTCCACCAGCGCCGTCAGCGCGGGC
>DBFBGQ010000057.1:0-7344 GCA_048201975.1 Candidatus Egerieenecus sp.
CGCCACACAAAAGTGTACCGGCCAGCAGCGCTTTCCAGCTTTGTTCCGTCGACGTATACCGTTTGGTGGTCTGTTTCGCTCATGTCCTCCAGTTTCTTCACAAACTGATAGAACAGATCCTCCACCACTTCCCGGCAGCGCCCCGTGCGGAAACGTGCAAATGTCGTATGATCCGGCGCCTTTTGATCCTCCAGCAGCCATTTGAAGTCGATCCGATATGGACAGGCTTCCTCCAGCTTCCGGCTGAAATAGATCCCACACAGATACCCATGTACCATGACCTTGAACAACACCCGTGGATCCGCTGCCGATTTTCTCCCTCTGGGCGAATACGCTTTGTACAGTTTCCCGTACTCCAGTTCCTCAAGCTGGGTGCTTAGCAGGCGGACAGGAGCGTTGAGTGGTATGGTAATTTCCGAGTTCAGCGCAAAAACCAGTTGACCGTGCCGCTCAAATACCTTATACTGGTCTTGCTTTTGATAGGTTTTTTCCATACCTTTATCTTAAGCGAAAAGACGAAGTATGGATACCCTTTTGGGGATCCTTGACTGGTCTTTATTTGTTGGGGGTGTTTTGCAACGCGCCCTTTGTTTGCAGGACGCATTGAATTCTTTTCCAGGGGGATTCACAGCGGCGGGAAAAACGTGTATAATATGGAGTTGTGGCCCCAACTGAAAGCAAGGAGCGACGTGCGAATGATTACCAAGGACATACGATACATTGGTGTGAACGATAAAGATCTGGACCTGTTCGAGGGGCAGTATGCCATTCCCAACGGGGTGAGCTACAACTCCTACCTGATCCTGGACGAGCAGGTGGCGGTGCTGGATACCGTCGATCAGCGCAAAGCGGAGGAATTTCTGGGCAACCTGGAGCGGGAATTGCAGGGCCGCACGGTGGACTACCTGGTGGTCAACCACCTGGAGCCGGACCATGCCTCCAGCATTCGCGCCTTTGTGGAGCGCTATCCCCAGGCGCGGCTGGTGGGCAATGCGAAAACCTTCCAGATGCTGCCGCAGTACTTTGACCTGGACCTTTCCCAGGCGGTGACGGTGAAGGAAGGGGATACCCTTTCCCTGGGACGCCACACCCTGCGCTTTGTTATGGCACCCATGGTGCACTGGCCTGAGGTCATGATGACCTACGATGCGGAAGACCGGGTGCTTTTCAGCGCCGACGCCTTTGGCAAGTTTGGCGCACTGGATGTGGAGGAGCCCTGGGTGGAGGAAGCCCGGCGGTACTATTTCAACATTGTGGGCAAGTTTGGGGCCAACGTGCAGTCGGTGCTGAAAAAGGCAGCGGGGCTGGATATTCAGACCATTTGCCCGCTGCATGGGCCGGTGCTTCAGGAAACCATCCCTCAGGTGCTGGGGCTGTACGATCTGTGGAGCAGCTATGAGCCGGAGACCCAGGGGGTGCTGATCGCCTACGCCTCCCTGCACGGCAATACAGCCCAGGCCGCCCGAAAGCTGGCGGAGATGCTGGAAAAGGCGGGCACCCCCACCCAGCTGATGGATCTGGCCCGGTGCGATACTTCCCTGGCGCTGGCCGAGGCTTTCCGCTATGGGAAGGTGGTGCTGGCGGCCTCCTCCTACAATGGCGGCGTGATTCCCTGGATGGAGGATTTCCTCCATCACCTGCTGGCGAAGAACTATCAGAAGCGCACCCTGGGGCTGATCGAAAACGGTTCCTGGGGGCCTTCCGCGGTGAGAACCATGAAGGGCGTGCTGGCCCAGATGAAGGAACTCACCCTCATAGAGCCTGCCGTTACCCTGCGGGGCGCCATGAAGCCCGGCGATCTTCCCGCGCTGGAAGCCCTGGCCAAGGCGCTGGAAGGCTGAAACGGCTGGACAAGGCGGCCGCCCTTCCGCAAGGAGGGGCGGCCGCAAAGCGTGGGCGAAGAAATCCCCCGTTCCCTGCCTGTAGATACCGGCAGGGAACGGGGGCGTTTTTTTACTCCTGGGGATACAGCTTTGTCCAATCCTGGGTGGGGGCATCCCCCACACCGGCGGGATATACGCCTTCTTCCCGGAGGACGAAGCCCAGATCCACATTGCGGTTGGCCACGTCGCTCTCCACCTGGATGTTTTCGATCAGGGAGAGGGTGTCCTCACTCTCGGGCAACAGACTGGTCAGCAACCCTGTTCCGGGCTTGGTGGGCTTCACCTCGGCCGGATAGGTCGCCTCCAGGCTGTAGGCGCTGGGATAAAGGTTGTCAAACCGGTAATAGCCGTAGGCGTCCGTGGTGGTTTCCGCCACGGTTTCGCCGTTGCGGATCAGCCGCAGCGCCACTCCGGGCAGCCCCGGCTCGCCGGAATCATACCAGCCGTCGCCGTCCAGGTCCAGCCAGGCCTGATCCCCCAGGCTGCCGGGCTGCACACCGCCGATATCCAGCTTCAGCTGGTTTTCCGCCATGCGCAGGGTGAGCTTGTCGCTCTGGCCGGCGCGTCCGCTGGCCTGGGCCAGTATGCTGATGCGGCTGCCGTCCGCCAGCCGGGCGTCCCCCGGCTCCAGGGCCAGGTAGCCTTCCGGAAGCGTTACGGCAATGTAGTAATCTCCGGGGAAGAGGCGGTCAAAGCGGTAGGCGCCGTCTTCCAGGGTGTCGCAGACCTGCAGCTGGGTGCCGGTGTCATCGGTGAGCACCAGGTGCGCCTGGGCCAGGGGGAGGATTTCCCCGTGGAGATCCGCCCACACCGTGCCGCCCAGGGAGGTGTAGACCACCACCCCCGCGCACAGATCGCTGCGGGTTTCTCCGGCCTGCAACGTAATGCGCTGGACAATGGCGGAGCCTTCATCCAGGAAGGTGCTGTCGCCGGATTTGGCGGAAAGCATGGTATCGTCCATGGCATAGGAGAAGACATAGTCCCCGGGGAGCAGCCCTGTGGCGCTAAAGACGCCGGCGCTGTCGGTGGTCAGGGTGGCGACGGCTTCGCCGGTGCCTTCGTCCGTGACGAGGATGCGCCTGCCAGCGGGCGTTTGCTCCTGATCGTCCATGCGGCCATTGTTGTTTTCATCCAGCCAGAAGCGTCCGCTTACGGCGGCGGGTTCCACGGCGCCCATCAGCTGATAGGTGTAGCGCTGCCCCATGGCCATGTCCAGGGTCACACGCTGCTCGTTCTTGCCGGAGGTAAGGGGCAGGGTGAAGGCCGTCTGGCGGGTGAGCACCATGCCCTGGGGGAATGTGATTTGCAGGGTGTACCGGTCCGGATGAATCTGCGCCAGGGTGAAGGCTCCGTCCTCACCGGTGGTGCAGGAGATTTCCTCCAGGTCGGAGCGGCTGGGCGTCAGCGTGAACACGACTCCGGCCAGCAGCTGGTCCCCTGTTTCCATGGTGCCGCTGCCGTTGGCGTCCGTAAACACAGCGCCGCTGATTTCGCCCAGGATAACGCCGCCCACCAGCGGCATGTCCACCGTTTGCCCGGTGGCGAAGTCAAACCATTCGCTGGCGCCCACATTGCCCTCGCCGGTCAGCGTATTGCCGCCGCTTTGCACCGGCGAGAACACCGCGTCCTGGGGCAGCTCGTAGCGCACGTAGTACCGCCCGGGCATCACCGCGTCAAAGCAGTAGCTCCCGGTTTCGTCCAGGGTGGCCTGGAAGACCTCGCCCTCCTCGCTCATCAGTTGGACCACGGCGTCCGCCAGGCCGGTCTCTCCCTCATCCTGGAGGCCGTTGTCGTTGCTGTCGGCGAAAACGCTGCCCTGCACCACGCCGGGAAGGATCATCCCGGCGTCCATCTGCTGCAGGTTCTCTCCCAGCGCCAGGAAGAAGGGCTCGGACTGTCCCGCGCCGCTGGAGAGGTTAAGCATCACGTTGTGCTCGCCCAGGCAGGTGAAGGCATAGCCGCTCTTGGCCTGCATGGACAGCTGATAGGTGCCGGGGGTGAGGTTTTCAAAGGTGTAAACGCCCTTGCTGTTGCTCTTGACCTTGTCCACTTCGTTGCCCTGGGCGTCCAGGAGGGTGACAGTCAGGCCGGAAACCACCTTCTCGTTGTCATCGAGGGTGGCGGAGAAGTTGTCGTCCAGGTAGCAGGTGCCGGTGATGGAGCCGGGATAGATGGCACCCACCACCACCTGCTTGGTTTCGCCCAGCGCCACGGTCAACGGGTCCACGCTGTTCTCCCGGCGGCCGGAGCGGGCCTTGAGCCAGTTGCCGGTGACGGAGGCGTCCACGGTGGTGGTGAAGGTGGAGCCGTCGTCGGGGAGGATGACCCGCAGACGGTAGTCGTTGGGGCGCAGAGAGGTGAGGCGGAAGGTGCCGTCCTCGGCGGAGACAGCGGAGCCGATCTGGTCGCCGTTGGGCTTGTAGATCTCCACGTCCACTCCTGCCAGGGGGGCTTCGCCCTCGTCATAGAGGCCGTTATAATTGGCGTCCAGGAAGGCCATGCCCTCGATGGTGGCTTCCTGCATCATGCCCACGTGCTGCAAGTCCAGCGCATCCCCAGGATCCAGGGTGATCTTTTTGCTGGCGGTGCGCTTGCCCTCGGTGGTGATGATGGAGCGCCGCTCGCCGCCGGTGGAGCTGTAGCGGGTGAACATCCAGCCATCCGGGCAGGTGAAGGCCAGCTGGTAGGTGTCGGGGCGCACCTGGTCCAGCAGATACACGCCGTCCTCCCCGGACTGGACGGTATAGGTCAGGCCGTACTTCTCCCCCGTGAGCGTGACGGTGACGCCGGGGATGACGCCTTCGCCCTCATTCCAGATGCCGTCGGCGTTCTCATCCCGCCAGATAATGCCGGTTACGGAGGCCATGGTGTTCACACCCACGCCCACCTGCGTGGGCTCCTCCTGGCTCACGGTCAGCTCCTGGCTGACCTGCACCAGCTCGGAACTCATCTCCATGATGCTGGAGGTGGCGCGCACCTCAGCTCCCTTTTTGCCAAAGCCATAGCCATAGGGGAGCGTGGCCCGCAGCTTGTAGACGCCGGGGGCCAGGCTGGTGAAGGCGGCGTTGCCTTCCTCGTCGGAGGTCTGGGAGGCGACCACGGTTTCCTGGCCGTCCATGACGCGGATGGCCTCCAGCACCACCCCGGCAAGCAGGCGCTCATAGGTGCCGCGCTCGCCGTTGATGTTGGCGTCGATGAATACGTTGACCTCCAGGGAGCAGGCGTAGGTGGCGGCGGCATCCAGGCCGGTGATGTCGGAGCCGGCAAGGGCAATGGCGTCGCTCAGGCCGGTGAAGCTGACGCAGCTGGAGCCGACCTGGCCCAGCAGGGCGATGCCCTCCGGCGGGAGGATTTGCAACTGCCAGCTCCCCGCGGGAATGTCCGCGAAGGCCCAGTTGCCGTTGCCGTCGGTCAGGGTGGAGGCGAAGATCTGGCCGGCTTCGTCCAGCAGGTTTACCGTGGCCTCTGCCACGCCGGTTTCGCTCTCCTGCGCTTCCCCGTCCAGGTCGGCGTCCAGGAACACGCGGCCGGAAAGCCCAGCGGCGCTTACGCAGGTGAGCTCCGGCACGGTCACGGCCTGCCCGGAGGACACAACCACCTCTGTCACCGCCTGCCGCAGACCGTCCGCATCCAGCCCGGTCCAGCCTTCGCCCGCTGGCGTGCCGCCGGTGGGAAGGGTCACGGAAAGGGTGTAGGCGCCGGGAAGCACCTCTGCGAAAGCGTAGATGCCTGCGGAAACGGTGGTTTGCAGCTGATCGGCCTCGCCATCCAGGGAGACCACCGTGCCGTCAGGCAGGTTCGATACCGTACCTGTCACTGTGCCCCCTTGGACCAGGGTCAGCTGGTAAGCGCTCTCCACACCGCCGGTGAGCGTTACATTCCACTGCGCCTGGACGCGCTGCAGGGTAGCGGTATGGTTCAGCTCCGTGAGCAGCGTACCCGGCACAAGGGATAGGGTCAGGGTATATTCTCCGGGGTTCAGGTTCCCCAGAATGACCACGCCCTGATCATCCGCCTGGCCCTGGGCGACAACGGTTTCCCCTTGGGTCAGGCTGCAGGTATAACTGGCGGGGACATCGGCAGTAAGCCGCAGCAGGCCGCGGGGTTCCGCCTGGGTAAAGATATCCACGGTGTCGGGGTTGTCCCCGCCCACGCGGACGGTTTGCACCGCGGCGGGGATGGCATACCGGCCGTCCTCCGGAATGAAGGTCAGCACATATTCGCCCGCGTTCAGGCCGCGGATGGCGAACGCGCCCTGGTCGTCCGTGACGGCGGAGGCGCCGGTCTGCACGGTGACCGTCACCCCGGCAACGCCGGCGTCGCCGCAGGTGACCGTGCCCTGAATCACGCAGTCGGCGGGTTCAGGGGTGGCGGTGGGCGCCTGGGTGGGCTGCTCCGTGACCGCGGCGGTGGGCGCAGCCGTGGCTACCGCGGTAGGGACGGCGGTGGGCGCGGCGGTGAGGGCAGCGGTCCCTTCCACCTGCAGGTGGAGAATGTCCGTTTCTTCCCCCTTGTAGGCGGTGAGATCAAAGGCCAGGTCGGCGGCCAGGGCACGGCCGGGGCCGGCGGTCAGCTGGCGGAGAATATAGCTTCCACTTTGTATGGCCTGGGGCAGGGCGTAGTAGCCGGTATCGTCCAGGGCGAAGGTAAGCGCCTCCTGAAGGGTTTCCTGGCCCGCTTCATCCGTCGTGTGCCGCAGCAGGGCGAAGGACGCGCCCACTTCGCCCTGCACGGTGAACAGCCCCGCGTCCGCGTACACCAGCACGGGGGGATTGTTCTGCTTGCCCTGGGCGATGGATACGGAGATGGGGGTTTCCGGAATCAGGTAGCCCTCGGGCATGGCGTCCATCACCGGGCGCAGGGTGATTTGCTCCGTGGAGGACAGCGTCAGGGTATCTTCGCTGCCGTCCGTGGGGTTGGCCGTCACTTGTCCCAGCAGGCTTTCCCCGGACCACACCTCAAAGACGCCGGTGAGCGGTTCTGTGAGCCACTGTCCGTCGGCGGTGGCGCGTAACCCGCTGAAGGATACCGAAAGGGTGGTCTGGGCCGCCGACGCGGCCGGCGCCATGGCGCATAGCAACGCCAGGACCAGGGCCCATAGCATTCCCGCTTTGATGTGCGTTAATCGCATTCGCACGCTGCCTCCAACTTCTTCGGGCGTATGCCCGTTATTTTTCGCGTCATTGCCAAGAAAAAAAGAAAGCACGCGATAGACCTATTTTTTCACATATCATGGTAAAGCAAGCAGGAACAAATGTCAATGCTTGCACTTGTAAAACTCGGCGCGGCCTTTCCATTCTAATGGGCGATACTGGTCGGGCGGCGGGCCGTATCCGCCGCCGGTTCGGTACGGCCGCGGTGGCCCTTGTGTTGAGGTACAATACATAGGTAACAGTAAGGGAAGAAAAGAGAACCCAACTGTGGTAAGATAGGAGTGCAAACAACCAACCCACCACAGAGG
>DBFBGQ010000058.1:0-5625 GCA_048201975.1 Candidatus Egerieenecus sp.
GCCGCCCCCGGACCCCTCCGTTGCTAAGAAACAGTGCGGCGCTAGCCTCGCAGGGCGCGCCCAGCGGGGTCCACTCCGTTCCTGGGAGGGCCGCTGTCGCCTTCGGCGCAGCCGATCCCTCCCCCGGCGCGTTGTCGCCGGCGGCTCCTAAGAGTGATAGCTTTCCCTAACGTATGGGGACCGAAGGTTTCCAAAGGGCGATCGGAAAGCCCTTTGGTCGCGCCCGCAGGCGCGAAACTCCTGTGCTTGCATGCACTATGCAACAAGAGGAGAGGTCGTCTCCATTGGCAACAAGGTTCCCAACCTTGTGAGAGGTTTCGCCCACTTCAAGGGATGTGCACCGAAGGGGTCCAGGGGGCGATCGGAAAGCCCCCTGGTCGCGCCCGCAGGCGCGAAACCCCCGCGCTTGCAAAAATGTATTATATAACTTACAAAAATTGTGAAGTCAAATACTTTTCGACACACCAAAATGCCGGTTTCCCCAGCAAGCGGGAAACCGGCATTTTGGCGTATTTTACTTTGTCTCCTGGAGCAGATCGCTGAAGGTGCTCAGGTGATGGGTGGCCCGGGGATCGTCCTTGGCGTCGCCGATGGCGGCGCAGGCAAAGCCGCCGGCTACCGCGGCCTCCACGCCCGCATGGGCGTCCTCCACCACCAGGCACACCGCGGGGGACAGCCCCAGCATTTCCGCGGCCTTGAGGAACACCTCGGGGTCGGGCTTGGAACGGGTAACGCAGTTGCCGTCGGCCACCGCGTCAAAGTAGCTGCCCAGGCCCAGCCGCTCCAGGATGAAGGGCGTATTCTTGCTGGCGGAGCCGATGGCCAGCTTGCAGCCCTGGGCGCGGAGCTGGTCCAGGGTGGACTTGACCTCCTGGGAGAGGTCGGCAGTGGTAATCTGATGGAGCAGCTGGCGGTAGGTGTCGTTCTTCTCGGTGGCCATGGCCTCTTTTTCCGCCTGGGTGTAGGTCTTGTCGCTCTTCTCCAGGACGATCTCCAGGCTGGCCATGCGGCTGACGCCCCGCAGGCGGTTGTTGTCGGTTTCGTTGAAGGGGATGCCCAGGCGGTCGGCCAGGGCCTTCCAGGCCAGGTAGTGATAGTGATCCGTGGTGCAGATGACGCCGTCCAGGTCAAAAATGATGCCTTCGTAACGCATGAATGGTATGCCCTCCTTGTCCCGCGGGACATGATGTATGGTATGTTATGCCAGGGAAAGCGCTCGCCCCCGGTCGGTGATGGTCAGGGGCTGGCCGGAAATCAGCTCATAGCGGGGGCCTTGCGCGTCCACCCGCACCTGGATCACCCGGCCCCGGTAAGCCACCCGGAAGCCGTAGCCCCGCAGCTGCCGCGGAAGCCTGGGATCAAAGGCGATGCCCTGCGCCGTCACCGTCAGGCCGCCGAAGCCCGCCGCCATGCACACCCAGGCCCCGGCCATGTTGGCCATGTGCAGGCCGTCCCGTGTGTTGCCGTGGGTATCGTCCAGGTCCAGGCGCGCAGTCTGGCGGAAGTAGGCATAGCCCCGCTCCACGTCGCCCACCCGGCTGGCCACGGCGCTGAAGGCGGCCATGGACAGGGAGGAGTCGTGGGTGGTGACCCGATCGTAAAAGTCCAGGGCTGTCCGCTGCTCCTCCAGGGTGAAGCGGTGGGGCAGCAGCAGCATGGCCAGCACCGTGTCCGCCTGCTTGCACACCTGGTGGCGGTAGATCACCAGGGGATGATAATGCAGCAGCAGGGGGAAGCTCTCCTTGGGGATGCTCTCCAGGGGCCAGGGCTTGCGGTCCATGAAGCCGTCGTCCTGCCAGATGAGGCCGGTGGCTTCATCCCGGGGCACGTACATATCATTCGCGGCCTGGCGCCATGCCTCCTTTTCCCCGTCCCGCAGGCCGATTTTCTCCGCCAGGGCGGCGTAGCGCTCCGGAACCTCCCGGGCCATGCGCTCCAGGGTATCCGCGGCGAAGCGCAGGTTCTCCGCGGCCATCAGGTTGGTGTAGGCGTTGTTGTCCACCAGGGCGTTGTACTCATCGGGGCCGGTGACCTCGTTCAGGCAGAACTTGCCGCCCTTGTCCGGGTTGTAAAAGCCCAGGTCCAGGTACAGCCGGGCGGTTTCGCACACCATCTCCGCGCCCATTTCCCACAGGAAGCCGTCGTCGCCGGTGGCCTCCGCATAGCGCTTTACCGCCAGGGCGATGTCCGCGTCAATGTGCACCTGGGCGGTGCCGGCGGGATAGTAGGCGCTGGCCTCCTTGCCGCCGATGGTGCGCCAGGGATACAGCGCGCCGGTGGGGTGCCCCATCTCCCTTGCCCGCTCCCGGGCAAAGGGCAGAATGCCGTAGCGGTAGGCCAGCAGCTGCCGGGCCACCTCCGGGGCGGTGTGCAGGAACATGGGGAAGATGTACGTCTCCGTGTCCCAGAAATAGTGGCCCTCGTAGCCCTCGCCGGTGAGGCCCTTGGCGGCGATGTTGGTCCGCCCGTCCCGGCCGGCGCTTTGCAGCAGGTGGTACAGGTTGAAGCGCAGGCCCTGGAGCAGCTGGTCATCCCCGTCCACCCACAGGCCGCAGCGGTCCCAGAAGGCCCGCACGTACGCCGCCTGCTCGGCCGCCAGGGCGTCGAAGCCCGCCCGGGCCAGCTCCCCAGCCTCCGCCAGGGCCTGGGCCAGCAGCGTCTCTTCCTCCGCCGCGCCGCCGCGGAAATAGGCCACATACTTGCACAGGGTGGCGCTTTCCCCAGCCCCCAGGGTAAAGGTGAAGCGCTGGGCCAGACGGGTTTCCGTCTCCTCCACCGCTGTCTCCGCCGGGCGGTCCAGGCGGGCGGCCATGGCGCAGGCCACCCCCAGGCGGGTGTTCCCCGTGTGCTGGGCCATGCCCAGGGCGCCCCCTTGCCGCCCCATCCGGGGCAGGGAGAGCACCCGGCCCCGCAGGCCGCTGCCCACCCGGGGATCATCCGTGCACACCAGGTTGGTCACATCCCCATCCACCAGGGGGGTGAGGGTCACCCGGCAGGGCGCGCCCTCCGCGGTGACGGTGAAGGCGATGGCCGCGCCGTGGCTGCGGGCAAAGCTCACCAGCCGGGCCGCGCAAACCCGCAGCTTTCCGCCCCCGGGCAGGGCGTACACCGTTTCCCGGCGCAAAAGGCCCCGCTCCATCTCCAGGGTGCGGCAGGTGCTCTCCGCCTGGTCCGGGTGCAGGGCCACGCCCTCCGCCTCCAGCAGCACCCGCTGGCTGCTGGTGAGGTTGAGCATGGTCTGGCTCTCCTCCGCGTAGCCGTAGGCGATCTCCCCGTAGCGAATCTTCTCGGTTTCATAAAAGCCGTTCAGGTAGCAGCCTTCCACGCCGCCGCGGAAGCAGCCATAGCCTTCTTCATAGTTGCCCCGCCAACCCAGGAAACCGTTCCCCAGGGAAAACAGGGATTCCTCCTGGGCGGCGCTTTCCGGGTGAAAGCCCTCCCGGCGCAGCACAAAGGTCTGATCCATATGCGTTACCTCCTCAAGGCATGGTCAGCAGATACAGGGCGGCCCGGCCCGCCGCCAGGGGAAGCTCCGGCCAGGTCAGGGGCGCGCCGCCCAGCAGGGGCGTGAGCGTCGCTCCCGTCCAGGGCGCTGGAAGCGCCAAAGGCAGGTCCGGCACGCCATATACCATCAGCGCCGCCCGGTCCCCGGCCTCCATCAGGCAGGCGCAGCCCTGGCCGCTCCAGTCCGCCCGGCGGCCATCGTCCAGGGCCCGGGGCCCGCCGCGCAGGGGCGTGGGCGTCAGCAGGCGGGTCCGGCAGCGGGGAATCATAGGCGCCAGCTCCCGGCGGTAGGCGGCCACGGCCCCGCGAATCAGCTCCCGCTCCGCCGCCGTCAGGGCGGTGAGGTCCCTGGAGAGGCCAAAGGGATGCAGCATGGCCCCCGCCAGGGCCGAGGCCAGCGCCCCCTCCGGCATGGAGGGAAACACCCGGCTCCCGTCCGGATACACCCGGGTCTGGGACCAGGCCCAGTGCAGCAGCCGCTCCGGGGGCAGGAAATTCAGGGAAAGGAAAACCTGCAGGCTGTGGTCCGTTTCGTCCGGGTCGCTGAGGAAGCACACGTCCGTGTGGGCCAGGCTGGCCAGGTCCATGCGCATGCCCCCGGAGGAGCAGTTTTCCACCACCAGATCGGGGAACTCCTCCCGCAGGCGGTCCAGCAGGGAAAGATACGCCCGCAGGTGCCGGTACAGCCCCAGCCCCGGGTCATGGCCGTGGTCCCCGCGGTTGCAGCCCATGCCGGGGTTCACGTTGAAGTCCAGCTTCACCCAGTCGGCCCGGGTTGCACGCACCAGGCGGGCCATGTGGGCGTAGAGGTGCTCCGCGGCGCCCTCCGCGCCCAGGCACAGGTATGGCTCCGGCAGGGGTTCCCCGTCCCGCAGGGCCTCCCATTCCGGGTGCCGCCCGCGCAAATGGCTTTCCGCGCCCATGCCCTCCGGCTCCATCCACAGCCCGAAGCGCAGCCCCAGGTCATGGATGCGCTCCGCCAGCCAGGGCAGTCCGTGGGGGAAGCGCCGCAGGTTCACCTGCTCCCAGTCCCCCCTTTGCCGGGTCCAGTGGGCTTCCCGCTCCGCGTCCCCGAACCAGCCCGCATCCAGCACGATCAGGTTGATCCCCAGCTCCGCGGCCACTTGCGCGTTGGCCAGCACGATGTCCTCAGTGATCTCCGCATCCTCATAGCGCCACCAGTGGTTCCAGCTCACCAGGCCACAGTCCATGCGGCTGGGGGGAAGGTTTTGGCGCAGATAATCCCGCACATCCTGGCACAGGCGCTCCCGGCCCCCGGCGCACCGGGCGCAGAGCACCGGCGGCAGGGGCAGGCGCTCCCCCGGCGGCAGCGTGCCCCGGAGCATGTCCCCATCCATGGAGAAAAGCGCCTCCCCCGCTTCCGTCAGGGTGAAGCGCCAGTTCCCCGGCCAGCAGACGGCGTAGAAGCGCCACACCCCGCCGGCCTCCTCCACAAAAAGGTAAGGGGCGTACCCGTGGCAGGAGCGCCCCGAGCGCACCTCCAAAGTCAGGCCGGGGGCGGCCTCCACCCGGGGGGTCATCTCCCGGCCCCAATCGCTTTGGAAAATGTGCGCCTTGGCTCCCCAGGGGACGAACTCGTCCACCCGCAAAGCAAAGCCCGCAAAGGAGGCCGGCGCGCCGCTGTCGTTCACCAGCGCGCTCTCCCAGCGGCAGAGTGTGGTGTCCCCCACCTGTTGACGGATGGGGTTCTCCATCAGCAGCATCAATCGGCCTCCTTTTTGACGCCTTTCAGGCGTCGGTTAGATTGGTGACAAAAGGGGTTACCTGATTCCTTTTGCATTGCACGCTTGCGAGCACAGGGATTTCGCGCCTGCGGGCGCGACCAAAGGGCTTTCCGATCGCCCTTTGGAAACCTTCGGACCCATACGTTGGGGAAAGCTATCACTCTTAGGAGCCGCCGGCGACAACGCGCCGGGGGAGGGATCGACTGCGCCGAAGGCGACAGCGGCCCTCCCAGGGACGGAGTGGACCCCGCTGGGCGCGCCCTGCGAGGCTAGCGCCGCACTGTTTCTTAGCAACGGAGGGGTCCGGGGGCGGCTATGAGACATGCACCGGTTAGCCGCCCCCGGCAGCCTTTGGGTACTTTCCAATGATGGAAAG
>DBFBGQ010000059.1:0-58352 GCA_048201975.1 Candidatus Egerieenecus sp.
CCACTTTGATTCGTATTACCAGATGAGAAAACCAATGGTTGTCAGTATGCCGATGATCACGCCGCCCAGAACCTCCAGGGGCGTATGACCAATGAGCTCCTTTAGGTCATCGTCGGAAATGGGCTTCCCGTTGACGAACACATTCCGCAGGATCTCATTGATCACCTGGGCTTGGGTACCCGTTTCCCGCCGCACGCCCATGGCGTCATACATGACGATGGCCGCCAGGGTAAACGCAATGGCGAAGGCCACGGACCGGAACCCCACGGTGAATCCGGTCATCAGCGCCAACGCCACCACGAAGGAGGAATGCGAAGAGGGCATGCCCCCGGAGCCGAAAAACCGCCTCCAGTTCAGCTCCTTCTCAATCAGCAGGTAGGTGGGAATCTTCAGCACCTGGGCGATAAACCAGGATACCAGCGAGCAAATGAGCACCTCGTTTTGCAGAAGCTCCGACAGGTTGTGCACGCCTTCCCCTCCTCCCACATATGTACCCTATACCTTATTGTACCCTTGTCAGGGTACTTTGCGCAAGAGCTTTGAGAAAATTCGCATTTTCTTCAAAAATGGCCAGGGCCTTCACAGCCAGCGAAATGTGCTCCGCGGCCGCCTGGCGGGTGCGCTCCACGCCCACACAGGCGGGCCAGGTCAATTTGCCCAGCTGCGCGTCCATGCCCGTGCGCTTGCCCAGCAGCGCCGCGTCGCCCTCCAGGTCCAGCAAGTCGTCCACCATCTGGAAAGCAATCCCCAGATGATAGCCGTATTGCCTGCCCGCCTCCAGCTGTTCCCCGGAGGCTCCGGCCAGGATCAACCCGGCCTCCATGGGCGCGGTGAGCAGGTCGGCGGTTTTGTGCGCATGGATGTAGCTCACCTTCTCCAAGGTAGGGGCAGTGCCCTCCTGGGTTACGTCCATGGTCTGCCCGGCAATCATGCCGGTAACTCCGGCGCGGCGGGCAATGGCCTCCGCTGCCCGCAGCCCCGCCAGGCTCTCCGCCTCCGCCGCAGCCCGGAGCATCAGTTCAAAGGCCGCGTTGAGAAGCCCGTCGCCCGCCAGGATGGCCACCGCCTCCCCAAAGCGCACATGATTGGTCGGCTTTCCCCGGCGCAGATCATCGTTATCCATGGCAGGCAGATCATCGTGGATCAGGCTGTAGGTGTGGATCATCTCCAGCGCGCAGGCGTAGGGCAGCGCGGGCTGCACATCCTCCTGCAAAAGGCCGTAGGCCGCCAACAGCAGCACCGGCCGCAGGCGTTTTCCGCCCGCCTCCAGGGAATACAGCATAGCCTCCCGCAACGCCTGGGGAATTTCTCCCAGGCTTTCCAGGCTGGCGGACAAGCGCTGGTTCACCAGCCGCTCCAGATCTTCATAGCGCGTCATGCTTCCTCCCCGGCGGCGCCTTCCCCGCCCAACACGGTCATTCGCTGGTTCATGACGGCAAGCTCCTTTTCCATGCCTGCGATGAGCTTTAATCCCGCCTCGTAATCCTTCAGCGCCTCTTCGATGGGCTGTCCCCCCGCCTCCATGCGGGTCAGAATGGTTTCCACCTGCGCCAGCTGCTCTTCAAAGGTCGCTTTTTTCTTCGTTGCCATGGGCATTCTCCTTTTCTACGCGCACGCCTACCGCGCCGTCATGAAAGCGCAGGGTAAGCCTTTGCGCTCTGCTTGCCCGCGCCGCGGAGGTTACGGGCGCGCCGCCATGCAGCACCAGCGCGTACCCCCGCCCCAGCACCGCCATGGGTCCCAGCGCCTCCAGCTTGGCGCGCTGCTGCGCCACAGCCGCCTGCGCCTGCTCCCACCGGCGCGTCATGGCCCCGCGGATGCCCGACGCCACAGCCGCCAGGCGGTGCTCCTGCGCAGCCAATCGCTGCGCGGGATGACAGGCAATCAGCCGGGCGCGCAGTTCGCCGAGAACCTGCCTGTGCAGCAGCACCCGCTGTAGCGCCGCTTGCTCCAATTGCCGACGAAGCGCCGCCAGCTGCGCAAGAAGCTCCGTCCGGTCCTGGACGGCCAGTTCCGCAGCCATGGAGGGCGTGGCGGCGCGCACGTCCGCGGCAAAGTCCGCCAGGGTGACGTCCGTCTCATGGCCCACGGCAGAAATGACCGGCACCGGACTTTCCGCGATGGCCCGCACCACGCATTCCTCGTTAAAGGCCCACAGATCCTCCAATGAGCCGCCGCCGCGGCCGGTGATGATCACATCCACCCCAGGGAGCCGGCCGGCCCGCCGTATGGCCGCAGCCACTTCCTCCGCGGCGCCTTCCCCCTGCACCCGCACGGGCAGCAGCGTCAGCGGAATGGCCGGATTCCGTCGGGCGGATACCGTGCGGATATCGTGCAGCACCGCTCCCGTAGCGGAGGTCACGATGGCGATCCCCCGAGGCACCAACGGCAGCGGGCGCTTTTTCCCCGCGTCGAAGAGGCCTTCCCGCGCCAGGCGCGCCTTAAGGGCCTCAAACTGCGCGTAGAGCGCGCCCATGCCGTCCGGGCGCATGGCCTGCACGTACAGCTGGTACGCGCCCCCCTGAACATACAGGCTGACGCTGCCGGAAACGATCACCGCCATGCCGTCCACAGGGCGAAGGGACACGCCCATATTGTACTGGCGGAACATGACGCAATTGATCCGGCTTTGATCGTCCTTGAGGGTGAAATACCAATGTCCGGAAGTATGGCGCTTGAAGTTGCTGATTTCCCCGCGAAGCCGCAGCCCTTGCAGCATGGGATCGGCAGCCAGGGATCTGCGAACGTACTCATTCAGATCGCTGACGGAAAGGATCCACTCCCGCTCCATCATTTCACCGTTCTTTCAGCGGCCTCGATGGCGTTCTCCAGCAGCATGGTGATGGTCATGCGCCCCACACCGCCGGGTACGGGCGTAATCCAGGAGGCGACCTCCTTCACGGCGTCAAAGTCCACGTCGCCCACCACCTTGCCATCCACGCGGTTGATCCCCACATCAATCACCACCGCGCCAGGCTTGACCATGTCCGCGGTGATGAAGCGGGGCTTGCCCACAGCCGCCACCAGCACGTCGGCCCGGCGGGTATGCTCTGCCAAATGCTGCGTGCGGGAGTGGCACATGGTCACGGTGGCATTTTGCGCCAGCAGCAGCATGGCCATGGGCTTGCCCACGATGTTGCTCCGCCCCACCACCACAGCCTCTTTGCCCGAGAGGGAAATCCCCGTGCGGCGGATCATCTCCATGGCCCCCTTGGGCGTGCATGCCACCACGCCGTCCTGGCCCGTGAACAGCTTCCCCGCGTTCAGAATATGGAAGCCGTCCACATCCTTCTCCGGGACAATGCGGGCCAGCGCTGCACGCTCGTCCAGTCCCGCGGGCAGGGGCAGCTGCACAAGTATGCCGTGAATGGCCGGATCCCCGTTCAGGCGGTCAATCTGCGCTTCCAGCTCCTGCTGGGTAGCGGTTTCCGGCAGGCGGATGGTTTCGGAATGCATACCCACCTGGGCGCACCCCAACCCCTTGTTCTTCACATAGATCTGGCTGGCAGGGTCGTCCCCCACCAAAATAACAGCCAGCCCCGGGGTAACGCCCCGGGCCTTGAGCGCCTCCACGCGGACCGCAAGCTGTTCCCGCAGTTCCTTGGACATGGCCTTTCCGTCCAGTAGCTGTGCCGACATGGTTATCACCCTCCTTGCGTTTTCACCTTTGCAGCGGACGCACGTTCTCGCAGCAGCTTCACGCCGATCCGCGCCGCGCCCACCGCGTTGTCGCCGCTATATTCCGGCTTTCCAAAATACAGGCGCAGCCCGCGGTCCAGCTTGGCCGTGCGAAGGACGACCAGCTCCCGGAACAGCGCCGAGGAAGCCACGCCCCCCGCCAGCAGCGCCTGTCGCATGCCTGTATGCGCAGCCCCCGCCGCTACCATGCGCGCCACCGTGCGCGCCAGCAGATCGTAGACCTCCCGGGCGATATCCTCCGGTGGCAACGCGCCGTCGCGTATCCATCGCTGCAGCTGCGTTTCTGCGCCGGAGAGATGGCAGCACAGCCCTCCCTGCTCCATGCTCACCGGCAGCCGCGCCTGGGACGCGCCCCGCCGGGCCAGCTCCTCCAGGGACGGCCCCGCCGGAAAGGGCAGGCCCAGGGCCACGCCCGTCCGGTCCACCACCTGGCCGGCATGCAGATCCAGGCTGCCGCCCAGGGGCGTGATCCTCTCTCCGTCATAGGCCAGCAGCTCCGTGGTGCCGCCGGAGAGATGCAGCGCCAGCAGCGGACCCTCCGCCGCGCCGGCGTCCACCAGCGCAGCCTCCAGGTGTCCCCGCTGATGGTCGGAAGCAAAGCAAGGGACGCCCAGCAGCGCGGCCAAGCCACGCGCCTGGGCATCCCCCGCCTGAAACACCGGCATATAGGATTTTTCCTCTTGTCTGGGGCGCGTGGAGGCGCAAACCGCAGCAATCCTGCGGCCGCGGATCTTCTCCGCCAATTCCTCCATCAATATTGGGAGCTGCCGCACATGAATGAAGACCGCTTCGCTCTGCCGGAGCCCCCGCTCACCCTGCGCCACCGGAAGCAACCGGCGGCAGCTGGCCACCGGTTGGCCAAGCATGTCCGCCGCCGCCACCGAGGTGGTGTAGCAGCTGGTGTCAAAGCCCAGCACTACCGCATCCGCGTTCATTTCGCCGCCTCTTTTTCCCGCAGGATCGTGCCCAGCACGCCATTGATGAACCGGCCGCTGGTGGGCTCGGAGTAGCGGTTGGCCAACTCCACCGCCTCATTGATGGCCACGCTGCCGGGCACATCCGCCTCATACAGCATTTCATAGGCGGCCAGGCGCAGGATGGTCAAATCCACCATGGGCATGCGGTCCAGCGTCCAGTCCACGCTGGCGGCGGCAATCTTTTCGTCCAGCTCCTGCAGATGAGCCATAACGCCGTCCAGCACCCGGGCGATGTACGCGCGATCCGCTTCGCCGGGTTCCGAGGTCCGGACCTCGTCCACGCCGGGCACGCCATCCCGGCGCAGCTGGTCGTAGACCATTTGCAGGGTTTCTTCGCCGCCCTCGCCCCCGGCAAGGTGCTCATAAATCATTTGCATAACCGCAGCCCGTGCGGTAACTCGCGCCATGGTTCACACATCCGTTCCTTTGTTTTATGCCTTTGGTGGAAATAATTTGTTGATCACCTTTTTGCAGTAGGCGCTTTTATCTTTCACCGCGCCCAGAAACACGCCCGCGGCGCAGAACAGCGCCACCAGCACCGTCTCCCAGAAACCGATGGTGAGCAGCAGCACCGCCACCACAATGCCGACTGCGCCGCAGAACGCGCCGCAGGCAGGCGTGCCCCAGGTAACCATTTCCCGAAGGATATCATTGAGCGACTTCATGACGTTCCTCCTCTTCTCCTTGGGAAACCGGCTGCGTGGGGAACCCGTTTTCCAGCGCGGGAGCGGGCTCTTCCTGATCTTCCTCCGCCGTTATGGGATGCTCGGGCGTCTCTGACGCTTCCGTCGCCTCCGTCGCTTCGTCCCGGGCGTCCTCCATTTCCACCGCAGCCTCCGCCTCAGGTGTCTCAGGTTCTTCCGCCGCAGGCGTGGAAGCCTCAGGCACAGGCTCCGCGGAGGCGTCCTGCTGCTCTGCCTTGGGCGGCGCAGGCACGTCCATGGGCTGCTCCTCCCGGCCGAAGATTCGCTGGTGCAGCGGCCGCTTGGCCGCGGTCTCCGCCTCGGGCGGGACGATGGTCACCGGGCTATGGACCGAAGCGGGCTCCTGGGTAGCGCTGGCCAGCTTTTCCGTCACGGGGGTGGCCAGCATGTCCGGCACCGCATAGGGGGAAGCCTTCAGGTTCGCCGAAGCGGTCTCCACCTGCACCTTGACCTCCCGGACGTCGATGCCCGAGCACGCGGTGATGTACTGCTTGATCTGCTTTTGCAGCGCGCTAACCACCAGGGGGATGGAAACGCCGCTGGCCAGGCCGATGCGCAGCTTGATCACCAAGCCGTCCCGGCTGTTTTCCAGCCCGGTGGAGAGCACATGAAGCTCCTCGTGCTTATCGATGCACTTCTGCACCAGGTTTTCAATGGCCTTGATGGAGATGCTCAGCTCACCGCCTTCGGTGCGCTGCACCACAAAGCCCCGCTTGCCCTTATAGCGGCGGAACATCATGCCCATGCAGTACACGCCCAGCAGCACCAGCACGCATGCTGCGGCAATGGCAATGGCGTTCTCTCCCAGCAGCGTTTCAAGGATGCCTGCAACTGGTATGTTCCAGAAAAGACCAGCTACCACCGCAATCCCGGCGGCAATCAACAGCACGCCTGCCAGGAAAACCAGGATCCGATCCAGCACACGTATCTTCATGTCCGCACCTCCCCGTCCCCGGACGCATCTTTAGCCCTTGGTTTCTTCGGCGGGTTCCTCGTCCTGGGGCGCAGGCGTTTCGGGCATAAGCACCGGCTTGGCCGCCTCGCCCGCTTCCAGCTTCACCTGCTTGTTGGCCTCCAGCACGCTGTTTTCCTTTTCAAAGCTGACCCCCTGCACATGCACGTCCACCCGGACCACATGCAGGCCCGTCATGGTTTCAATGGCCTTGCGGACGTTTTCCTGCGCATCCTGGGCGGCCTTCTGGATGGGCGTGCCATACTCCACAATGATGTAGAGATCCACGCTGGCTTCTTCCGTGCCGATTTCCACCTTGACGCCCCGGGTAATGTTTTTGTTGCGGCCCAGGATGTCGATGCCGCTCACCGAGCACATGCCTGCAATGCCCTCCACCTCGCCCGCGGCCACGCCGGCAATGATGGCGACCACTTCGTTGGCGTAGGTAATGGTGTTTCCCTGTTCCATATCGTTCTCCACCGTCTGGGGCAGATTATCCTTCTTGCTTGCCATGTTTGCACACCTCCTTGGGTTTCTGACTTAGTATAACAGATTTTCCCGCGCTTGACAACAATGCAACCGGCAAAAAAGGATTCCCTGGGCCGCAGCCCAGGGAAAAACTTACGCCTGGGCCGGTTTCTCCTCCACCAGCGCGATATGCAGCTCATCCAGCTGCTTCTGTTCCACCCGTCCGGGGGCGCCCATCATCAAATCCTGGGCATTTTTGTTCATGGGGAAAGGAATCACCTCGCGGATGCTCTCCTCGCTGGCCAGGAGCATAACCATGCGGTCCACGCCGGGCGCGATGCCCGCATGCGGCGGCGCGCCGTAGCAGAAGGCGTTGTACATGGCGGGGAACTTGGCCTTGACATCCTCCTCGCCCAGCCGCACCAGCTGGAAGGCCTTGATCATGATTTCCGGGTCATGGTTGCGCACCGCGCCGGAGGAAAGCTCCACGCCGTTGCACACCAGGTCGTACTGGTAGGCGGTAATGGTCAGCGGGTCGATCTCCCCTGCCGCGGCCTTGGTCAGCACCTCCAGCCCGCCGTTGGGCATGGAGAAGGGGTTATGGCAAAACTCCAGTTCCCCGCTCTCCTCGCCAATTTCGTACATGGGGAAATCCACGATCCAGCAGAATTCATAGCGCTCCCTGTCCATGTGCTGGGGGCACAGTTCGCCCAGCAGGCGGCGGAGCACGCCGGCGGTCTTCTGGGCGGCCAAATTCTTGCCGCTGCTCAGGGCGACAAAGGTGTTGGGCGTTAGGCCCAGCGCGTCAATAAGCGCCTGCTTTTTCTCCTGGAGGAATTTGGCGATGCCGCCGGAAATTTCTCCCTTCTCATCCAGCTTGAACCAGTACGCCTTGTTGCCGGAAATCACCTCCGCGTCAGCGCAGAGCTTATCGATCTGCTTGCGGGTGGCGGTGAAGCCGCTCACCGGCACCGCCTTGATCCGCTGCCCGGCAAAGGGCCCGAAGCCGCAGTCCGCCAGCAGCTCCGTCACATCCTGGCAGGTCAGGTCGATGCGCAGGTCCGGTTTGTCGGAACCGTAGCGCTCCATGGCCTCCAGGTACGGAATGCGCCGGAAGGGCGCCGTGGACGCCACGGAATAGGTGCCGTACTTGGCAAAAATGGGCGGCAGCACATCCTCCAGCACGGCGAAAACATCCTCCTGGGAGGCGAAAGCCATTTCCATATCCAGCTGATAGAACTCTCCGGGGCTGCGGTCGCCGCGGGCGTCCTCGTCCCGGAAGCAGGGCGCGATTTGGAAATAGCGGTCAAAGCCGGAGGTCATCAGCAGCTGCTTGAACTGCTGGGGCGCCTGAGGCAAGGCGTAGAACATGCCGGGATGCTTCCGGGCGGGCACCAGATAATCTCGCGCGCCCTCCGGGGAGGACGCCGTCAATATGGGCGTGGTGATCTCCAGAAAGTCATGGTCGGCCATGGCGCTGCGCAAGGCGGAAATCACCTTGCACCGCAGGACGATGTTCTTTTTCACCTCAGGGTTGCGCAGGTCAAGATAGCGGTGTTTCAGCCGAAGGGACTCGTCCGCCTCCCGGCTGTGGTTAATCTGAAAGGGCAGGGCGTTATAGCGGCAGCGGCCCAGCACCTCGATGGCGTCGGGCACCACTTCCACCTCGCCGGTGGGCATGTTGGGATTTTTGCTGGAGCGCTCCCGCACCGTACCGTGAACGCACAGCACGCTTTCCTTGTTCAGCCCGGCTACCTTTTGCAGCATTTCCTCGCTTTCCAGGACAATCTGCGTGGTGCCGTAAAAGTCCCGCAAAACCAGAAAGGCCAGACTACCGCTCACTTCCCGCAGGTTTTCCATCCAGCCGCAGAGTTGTACCTGCTCCCCCGCATGGCTTGCCCGCAGCTCGCCGCAGGTATGGGTCCGATTCTGTATCATGTTCCTCGCTCCTCACGCATCAAAGCTTGATTCTGGTATAGTATTCCTGCTCGTCCTCATGGTGGATGCGCGCGCCGTTTTTCAACTGCACCCGCAGGGACGCAGGGTTATTCTTGCTTACGGAAAAGTAAATCTCGTCTTCGGGAACGATTTCCCGGGCCTTCTCGATGGCCAGCGCCAGCCCGCGGGTGGCGTAGCCCCGTCCCCGACAGGCGCGCCGCACGCCATAGCCGATATGTCCAGCGCCCTCCCGCAGGGCGTCGTTCAGGTAATGCCGCAGCTTGAATATCGCCACAGGCCGGTCGCCGTCCCACAGGAAATAATACGTATCCGGCACGCGGCCCTGGGGAACGTCCAACCCCTGGGCAATGCGCAGCCGCCGGGGAATCTCCTCCTTCACGAAGGCCTCGTAGGAAATGCCGTAGCATTCGTTGCCGAACCCGCATTCACTGGGCAGATCCTGCAGGCAGGCATACTCCGCCGCCGCGTCCTCGAGATTCAGCGCCTTCAAATACAGCATACCGACTCCTTTCCCGGTTACCGCGCCAGCATTTCCCGCACAGCCTGGGCGGCCTGCGCCAGGGGCGCAACCTGCTCTTGGCGGGTATTCATGTCCCGCAGTTTCACCACGCCCTGGGCCAGCTCCTCCTCCCCCAGGGTAGCGGTCAGGGGCGCGCCGGTCTTGTTGGCAAACTTGAACTGCGCCTTCAGGCTCCGGCCGCAGTGATCCATATCCGCCTTGAGCCCCGCGGCCCGCAGCGCCTCCACCAGCTGGAAGGCGGCCAGCTTGGCAGACCCCATATAGGTGACGAACACATCCAGCGTACGCGGGCAAGGCAGCTCCACGCCATCGCTGTCCAGCAGCATCAAAAGGCGCTCAATGCCCATGCCGAAGCCCGCTGCAGGGACGGACGGCCCGCCCAGCTCTTCCACCAGGTTGTCGTAACGTCCGCCGCCGCACACGGTCAGGTTTCCCTCGGGGGTCTGTGTAATCAGCTCGAACACGGTCTTGGTGTAGTAATCCAGCCCGCGAACGATGCGGCTGTCCACCACGTAGGGGATGCCGGCGGCCTGCAGGCACGCCTGCAGCTGCGCAAAGTGCGCCGCACAGTCCTCGCAGAGCAGATCCAGCACGGAGGGCGCATCCTGGACCAGCTCCTGGCAGTGCTTTTCCTTGCAATCCAATACCCGCAAGGGGTTGCGCTCAAAACGGGTGCGGCAGGTGGGGCACATCTCGCCGATCCGGTCCGCCAGATACTCCTTGAGCCGGGCGTGATACTTGGGCCGGCAGGTGGGGCAGCCGATGGAATTGATCTTCACCGTCAGGTTTTTTACCCCCAGCTCGCTGACCAGGCGGTACGCCAGCAGGATCAGCTCCGCATCGGTGGTGGCGTCCTGCGCGCCGAAGCACTCCAGGCCAAACTGGTGGTGCTCCCGCAGCCGGCCGCTCTGGGGCGCCTCATAGCGGAAAATAGGCGCATCCAAATAATACATTTTGCACGGAAGGGCGTCGGCGTAGAGGTTGCTTTCCAGGAACGCGCGGACAGCCCCGGCGGTGCCCTCAGGTTTGAGGGTTAGGGAACGGTCGCCCTTGTCCTTGAAGGTATACATTTCTTTTTGCACAATATCGGTGGTATCGCCCACGCCCCGGGCAAACAGCTCCGTATGCTCGAACACGGGGGTGCGCACCTCCCGGTAACCGGCCATGGCCGCCGCCTGGCGCATCTTCGCCTCCACCGCCTGCCAGCGGTAGCTATCCTGTGGAAGCACATCCTTGGTACCCCGTGGCGCCTGAATCAACATATTCCGCTTCCTCCTTTGCCGCCGCACCGCCCCGGTATGAGAAAAGCCCCACGCAGCGCTTGCATGGGGCGAATCAACATCGCGGTGCCACCCATCTTCATGTCCCAATCGACATCTTTGTTTCCCCCATGATAACGCGAGGGCATGCGTCCCGCTTTCACGGGAAGGCTCCGAGGCGTCTCCGGGCGCTGCCGTCAGGGGATTTTCAGCCAAGCTCCCCTTCTCTTTGGGCCGGCGCGCGTCCGCTCTTCTCTTCACAGCCATGCTTCATTATAAAGTCCATACTGCGGATTGTCAATCCATAAAATTCCCCTGACGGACGCCTTGAGGAACCTGTGCAAAAAATCCATCACAGTTCTTTACAAATGGTGCGGCGCTGTGCTATACTATGCGCCGGAAATGAAAGCAACCCTTTAAGGTCAGTCCTGCGAGGCTGGGAAGGTGTAAGCGCTGTTCCGTTGATCCGCATGCGTCATGCTGCCTCTTCCCGCCCCGGGGAAGAGGCTTTTGTTTTGGCCGTGCAGGGGCACGGGAAAGGAGCGGTAGCAATGATCGGCGCAGGAATTCCCAAGGCGCAACTGATGGACAGCGACACCATGGCCCGGGTGCTGACCCGAATGGCCCATGAAATCATGGAGCGGGCCGGCGATTTGCAGGACGTGATTCTGGTGGGCATACGCCGTCGAGGCGTTCCTCTGGCCCAGCGGCTGGCCGACGTGATCCAGCGGGTGGAGGGCGTGCAGGTGCCTGTGTGCGAGCTGGACATTACCCTGTACCGGGACGACCTGTCCAGGCTCTATGATCAGCCGCAGGTGGATGCCACCCGCCTGGACCTGCCTGTAACGGGAAAGACCATTATTCTGGTGGACGACGTACTCTATACCGGCCGAACCGCCCGAGCCGCCATGGACGCGGTGATGGATCGCGGCCGTCCCGCTAAGATCCGTCTGGCGGTGCTCATCGACCGTGGTCACCGGGAGCTGCCCATCCGGGCGGACTATGTGGGCAAAAACGTGCCCACCGCCCAGAGCGAAAGAATCGGTGTGCAGATGATGGAGATCGACGGCGGGGACGGCGTAGCCCTCTACGACGCGGGCCGGTAACGGATGACCACCGGGGCGCGCCCCCGATTCTCATACAGGCATGGCTAACTTAAGCAAGGGAAGGGAGATTACTACCTATGACAAAGTCTCAGTTGGCTCCCGGTAAAATGTTGTTGCTGGGCTTCCAGCACGTTTTCGCCATGTTCGGCGCGACGGTGCTGGTGCCCACGCTCACCGGCCTGAGCGTAAGCTCCACGCTGCTCTTCGCCGGTCTGGGCACGTTGCTGTTCCACCTGCTGACCAAGAGAAAAGTCCCGGCGTTCCTGGGTTCCTCCTTCGCTTTCCTGACCGGTTACGCCACGGTCAAGAGCCTGGTGGTGGACAGCGGCACCGGCGCAAACTGGATCCCCTATGCGGGCGTGGGCGTGGCCTGCGCCGGACTGCTGTATCTGATCGTCTCCCAGCTGTTCCGCCTCTTTGGCGCGGGGAAGGTCATGCGCTATTTCCCGCCGGTGGTGACCGGCCCCATCATCATCTGCATAGGCATCAACCTGGCCAACAGCGCGGTAAACAACTGTGCCAACAACTGGTGGATCGCCATTCTGGCGGTGTTGATCGTGGTGGTGTTCAACATCTGGGGCAAGGGCATGCTGAAGATCATCCCCATCCTGCTGGGCGTGGTGGGTTCCTATCTGGTGGCGGCGCTGTGCGGCCAGGTGGACTTCACCCCCGTGGCGGAAGCCGCCTGGATCGGCCTGCCCTTCGCCTGGTCGGACACGGTGTTCAGCCTGGCGGGCAACGTTGACACGTCCCTGCTTGCTTCCGCCATCGCCATGATGATGCCCATCGCTCTGGCCACCATGATGGAGCACATCGGCGACATGTGCGCCATTTCTTCCACGGTGGAAAAGAACTTCATCCAGGATCCCGGCCTGCACCGCTCCCTGCTGGGCGACGGACTGGCCACCTCCATGGCGGCCGTCTTTGGCGCGCCGGCCAACACCACCTACGGCGAAAACACCGGCGTGCTGGCCCTGACGAAGGTCTATGATCCCCGGGTGGTCCGTCTCGCGGCGGTGATCGCGGTGCTGTTCTCCTTCTCCCCCAAGTTTGCGGCGCTGGTTTCCTGCATGCCCACGGCGACCATCGGCGGCGTGAGCCTGATCCTCTACGGCATGATCTCCGCGGTGGGCGTACGCAACATCGTGGAAAATCAGGTGGACTTCACCAAGAGCCGCAACGTGATCATTTCCGCGCTGATCATGTCCCTGGCCCTGGGCATCAACTTCTCCACTGCGGGCGCCATCGCCTTCCAGGTGGACGGCATCCATATCAGCCTCTCCGGCCTGGCCGTGGCGTCCCTGGTGGGCGTGCTGCTCAACGCCATCCTGCCCGGCAACGACTATGTTTTCGGCAAGAACAGCCAGGGCGACACCTCGGTGAACTTCAAGGTGTAACGCCACATAACCCCTACTCAAAACGGCTCCCCTGGTTCCAGAAACCGGGGGAGCCGCTTTTGCTGTTTGCAGAAAACGAGCTTTACTTCACCCGCATGGCGCGCATGGCGTTGAGAATCGCAAGGAAGGAAACGCCCACATCCGCGAACACCGCCAGCCACATGTTCGCCAGGCCGAAGGCGCCCATAACCAGGATGATCCCTTTCACGCCCAGGGCAAACACAATATTCTGCCGGGCGATGCGCATGGTTCGCCGGGCGATGCGAATGGCGCAAGGCAGCTTGCGGGGATCGTCATCCATGAGCACAATATCCGCCGCCTCGATGGCCGCATCGGAACCAACGCCGCCCATGGCGATGCCCAGGTCCGCCCGGCGCAGCACCGGCGCATCGTTGATGCCGTCCCCCACAAAGGCTAGCGTGGTCTCCGCCGGCTTTCCCTGCATCAGCCGTTCCACCTGCTCCACCTTGTCTCCAGGGAGCAGCTCGGCATGCACCTCATCCACCTGCAACTCCTTGGCCACGCACTCCGCCACCGTCCGCCGGTCCCCCGTGAGCATCACCGTTCGCGCCACGCCCAGGGCTTTCAGCTCTGCCACCGCCTGTGCCGAACCCTCCTTGACCCGGTCGGCGATGACGATGTGACCCATATATGCCCCGTCCGCAGCCACGTGCACGATGGTCCCCTGCCGGTGGCAGGGCCTGCAGCTCACCCCCACATCCGCCATAAGACGTTCGTTGCCCGCGTAGACGGGCTTGCCGTCCACCTGGGCCTGGATCCCGCGCCCGGCAATCTCCTGAACGCCGGTGACGCGGTTGCGGTCCAGGGCGCGGTTCCAGGCCGCGCGCAGGGATGCGGAAATGGGGTGATCCGAGTAGCTCTCCGCCAACGCGGCCAGCTCCAGCAATTCCTCTTCGGTGGTCTGGTTGGGATGGATGGCCGTTACCTCAAAGGTGCCCCGGGTCAGCGTCCCCGTCTTGTCAAAAACGGCGATGTCCGTACGTGCCAACAGCTCCAGGTAGTTGGCGCCCTTGATCAGCACACCGCGGCGGGACGCGCAGCCCACGCCGCCAAAAAACGTCAGCGGCACGGAGATCACCAGCGCGCAGGGGCAGGAAATCACCAGGAAGGTCAGCGCCCGGCGGATCCATTCCATCCAGTTCCCCACAAAAAGCGGCGGCACCAGAGCCAACAGCGCGGCGGCAATGCATACCGCCGGGGTGTACCACCGGGCAAAGCGGGTAATAAACCGCTCGGTCTTGGCCTTGCGCTCGCCAGAATCCTCCACCAGGCGCAGGATGCGCGCCACGGTGGAATCCTCGTAAGCGCCAGTGGCACGCAGACGCAGCACGCCAGTCTGGTTCACGCAGCCGCTGAGCACCGTATCACCCTCGCCCACGTCCCGGGGCAGGGATTCCCCCGTAAGGGCGGAGGTATTCAATGTGGATGCGCCCTCCACCACCACCCCATCCAGAGGCACCCGCTCCCCTGGCTTCACCAGGAGCAGATCCCCGGCGTGCAGCGACTGGGGCGAAACCACTTCCACCCTGCCGTCCGCCAACACATGGTTCGCGTGGTCCGGACGAATATCCAGCAGGTGCGCGATGGACGCCCGGCTCTTATCCACTGCCCTGTCCTGGAACCATTCCCCAATCTGGTAAAAGAGCATCACGGCCACGCCCTCGGTGGTTTCGCCCATGAGCATCGCACCCAGGGAAGCCACCGCCATGAGGAAGTTCTCGTCAAACACCTGTCCGCGCAGAATGTTTTTCACCGCCCGCAGCAGCACCTGCCAGCCGGACACAGCATAGGCCGCAAGCAGCGCCGCCCATCGCCCTGTGCCCGCTGGGAGCAGAAGGCCTGCCGCAAACAGCGCCGCGCCCACGCCGATGACCGCCAGGGAATGTTTCTCCTGTGAGTCTCCCCCATCATGGACGTGCTCGCCGGCATGCGCATGGCCGTGCGACTGATGCTCCCGCTTGGAGGCGTCCGTTTCCCGGATGCGGCACTCCGGCTCCACGCGGCGGCATACCTGGACCACCTCCCGCGCCACCCGGTCGAAGCTCTCCTCGGGCGCGGCAAGCGTCATTGTGCGGGCCATAAAATTGACGCGCAGCTCCTCCACCCCCGTCACATGGGCGGCAGCTTCCTCCATTTTGGCCGCGCAGGCCGCGCAATCCAGATGCTCCAGGGAATAGGTCTTTTTCATAGCGCTTCCCTCCATATGCGATGCACTGAATTACAATTGAACAAGTGCTCATTCGTTATTATATATGATGCAGCAGAAATGTCAAGTAGGAAAAACGATCTTCCCGCGATTTTTCTTTCCCCCCGGCGTATCCTAAGGGCGGAAAGCTGACCAGCGCGGGGAAGGGCGCTTGTTTTCCTCAGCGATCGGGCGTATAATAAAGCGAATAGCATCATATTGTAAAGGAAGTTATGCAGTTGACCAAAACGCAGAAGTCCATTGTTGGTGGAATGACCGTGCTGGGTATCACAGGGATTATTTGCAAGCTGGTGGGCGTGCTTTTCAGCATACCGCTCACCTGGCTGATCGGCGCGGAAGGCGTAGCCCTGTTCCAGCTGGTTTTCCCCACCTACAATCTGCTACTGACCGTTTCCTCCGCCGGTCTGCCGGTGGCCATTTCCCGCATGGTTTCCCATTGCCTGGCCCGGGATGATCCCCGCAATGCCCGGCGGGTGTTTCGCATCGCCCTGTGGATGCTCACCGCGCTGGGATGCATCTGCACGCTGTTGATGCTGGCAGGGAACCAGTTCCTGGCCGAACGGGTGGGCGAGCCGCTGGCCGCGCCGGGCTACATCGCCATTGCACCGTGCCTGATCCTGGTCTGCGCGCTATCCGCCTTTCGCGGCTTCATGCAAGGGCAGCAGAACATGGTGCCCACCGCAACCTCGCAGCTGATCGAACAGATAGGCAAGGTATTCATTTCCCTGCCCCTGGCCTATCTGGGGTATCAGCGCAGCATCGCTTATGGCGCAGCAGGCGCGTTGCTGGGCATCACGCTGGTGGAAGCGGTGGCATTGCTGTACATGGTGCTGCTGTACCTGCGCCGCCGGGACGCCTTGCGTCAGCTTCCCCAGGATCCCGACGCGGAGCTGCTTTCCGGCCGCACCCTGGGCAGCCGCCTGGTGCGCATTTCCATCCCCATCACCATAAGCGCCTGCATTGTGCCCCTGGCGCAGTTTGTTGATTCAGCCATGCTGCTCAACCGCATGATGGTCGCCGGGCTCTCCCGGGATGTGGCGCTGCCGCTGTACGGGCTTTTCTCCGGGCTGGTGATCCGTTTGATCAACATTCCCACGGGGCTTGCCCTGGCGGTGGCCATGAGCCTGGTTCCCGCCATCTCCGCGGCCATGGCCGTCCATGACCGCAAGGCCATCGTCCGCCAGAGCGACCTTGGGCTGCGTTTCGCCTTTCTCATTGGCTTCCCCTGCTCCATCGGCATGAGCCTGCTGGCAGAGCCCATCATGGCCTTCTTCTATGCCGAAACCCTGACGGCGGAGCACCTGCGCATCGCCAGCGAGCTGCTGAGCGTTTCCAGCCTGACGGTGGTGCTGTTCACCGTGGTGCAGGCCACCAGCAGCATTCTCCAGGGTCTGCACAAGCAGCGCATCCCCATGTACACCCTTCTGGCCGGCGTGGCCTGCAAGATCGCGCTGAACTATACGCTGGTGGGCATTCCCGAAATCAACATCCACGGCGCGCCCATTTCTTCCATCGTCTGCTATTCGGTATCCATGGTGCTGAACCTGTACTATGTGCTCAAGCACGGGCAGCTGAAATTCAACTGGATGGGCTGGATCATCCGCCCCGGCGTCGCCACCGCCGCCATGGGGCTGGTGGTATTCATCCTGCGGGAACTGCTGCCCATGAACCGCCTGTGGACTCTGACCGAGGTGCTGGTGGGTATGGCGGTTTACATCGGCGTCGCGCTGCTGGTAAAGGCTATCACCCCCGAAGATTTCCGCGCCTTCCGCCGGGGAAGCAGAAAAAAGCATTCATAAATGCATGAGGAGGCACACGCATGCTGCACCCGATTACCGTCGTTTCCCTGGGGCCTGGCGCGCCCGAATTGATGACCCTGGGCACGGAGCGCTGCCTGCGCGGCCCAGGCCGGCTGATCCTGCGCACGGAGCGCCACGGCTGCGCGGCCTATCTGCGGGAGAGCGGCCGGGAATACGCCGCCCTGGATGATCTCTACGACCAATACGAGGACTTTGACGCCCTGAACCAGGCCATTGCGGAGCATCTGTTGCAGGCGGCGGAAGAGGCTCCGGTGATTTACGCGGTCATGGACGCCTCCTGCGACGCCAGCGTGGCCTGCCTGATGCAGCGCGCGCCGGAAAGCGGGCGCGTAACGGTGCTCCCGGGGGTATGCGCGGCGCAGGCGTGCCTGGCGGCCCTGCCCGCCCGGATGCAGGACCCGCGGGAGGGCCTTCGCACGCTTCCCGCCATGGCCCTGAGCGGCGCGCTGTACGATCCCCGCACGCCGCTGCTGATTACCGAAATCGACAATCCTGCCCTGGCGGGCGATGTAAAACTGTGGCTCATGGAGCTGTACCGGGAGGAGATGGAAATCGCTTTCTTTCCGCCCTCGGAAAAGCATCCCCGGGAAGCGAAGCTCCTGCCGCTGTACGAGCTGGACCGGCAGAAGCGCTACGACCACACCTGCTGCGCCTATATCCCCCCCGCGTCCCTGAAGCAGCGGGACCGCTTTCTCTTTACGGACCTGGAGGAGATCATGGCCATCCTGCGCGGTCCGGAGGGCTGCCCCTGGGACAAGGAGCAGACCCACGACTCGCTGCGCCCCTACCTGGTGGAAGAGGCCTATGAAACCCTGGACGCCATTGACAGCGGCGATGACAGCCGCATTGCGGACGAGCTGGGAGACGTGCTGCTTCAGGCAGTGTTCCACGGGCGGATTGGCGCTGAGCACGGCGCTTTTACCGACATGGACATCACCACGGCCATCTGCCGGAAAATGATGTTCCGCCACCCGCGCATCTTCCGGGATTCGTCATGCGAGGATACCGGCGATGCACAGCAGAGCTGGGAGCAGCTCAAAAAGCGAGAAAAGCGCCTGGAAACCGTGACCGACGCCATGCAGGATGTGCCTGCCTCCCTTCCGGCGCTCATGCGGGCCGCCAAGGTGCAAAACAAGGCCCACCAAGTGGGCTTTGACTGGGACAGCCCCGCCGAGGCCCTGGACAAGGTGCGCGAGGAAACCCAGGAAGTGCGGCAGGAATTGGAGCGTCAGGGAGATCCTGGCGAGGAATTGGGCGATCTGCTGTTCTCCGTTGTGAACGTGGCGCGGCTATGCGCCAAACAGCCGGAACTTTTGCTAAAAAGCGCCACCGAAAAATTTATCCGCCGGTTTGCCTCCATGGAAATTCTTCTCAAAAGAGACGGAAAATCGTTGGAGGGCTTGACTTTACGTGAAATGGATGTATACTGGGAGAAGGTCAAAGCGTCATCCGGACGCGCCTGACCCTGAAGCCCGCGTCCGGGCGTCGCTTATCCCGGCGGCGTATTCCCCGGAGGGGATTTCAGTCGGGTACGACTCAATCAAGCCGTATTTGCACGGAACACAGCAAGGAGGAATTTCCCATGAACAAGACTGAACTGATCGCCGCCCTGGCGGAAAAGACCGGCTCCAATAAGAAGGATGCCGAAAAGGCCATCAACGCCTTTGTGGACGTTGTCAGCGAGTCCCTGGCCAATGGCGACAAGATTCAGATTGTCGGCTTCGGCTCCTTCGAAGTGAAGGCCCGGCCCGCTCGCACCGCCCGGAATCCCCGCACCGGCGAGGAAATCCAGATCGAGGCCTCGAAGGCTCCCGTCTTCAAGGCTGGTAAGGCTCTGAAGGACATCGTCAACAAGTAACGCAATGGGAAAGTGCGCCCGCGGGAAAATGCTCCTGCGGGCGTTTTTCTAACTCGCCGGTGGCTTGACCGGCTTTATGAAGGAGACCTGCATCCATGCGACTGGACAAATATTTGAAGGTATCCCGGATCATCAAGCGCCGCACTGTGGCCAACGAGGCCTGCGCTGGCGGCCGTGTCACCCTGAACGGCAAGGTGGCCAAGCCTGGCGCAGAGGTAAAGCCGGGGGACGAAATGGTCATACGCTTCGGCGACCGCTATGGGCGGTATGAAATTCTTTCGGTTGCGGAGCATGTGCGCAAAGAAGGCGCGACGGAGATGTATCGCGTGCTCTCCGAGGACGCGGAAGTCACGCGGGAGCGCAGCTAAGGAGGGAGTGCCATGGCCTGGTATGCCATCGTATTGGCTGGCGGCAGCGGCAGCCGCATGGGCGCCGAATGCAACAAGGTGCTGTTGCCCCTGGACGGCGAACCCATACTGTGCCGGTCGGTGGAAGCCTTCCGCGGGCTGGTGGAGGGCGTGGTGCTGGTAACCCGCCCCGAGGAGATGACCACCTGCCGCTCCCTGATGTCCAGCTGGGGTCTGGCCGGGTTGATCCGTACCTACGCCCCCGGGGGCACGGACCGGCAGGCCTCCGTGCGCAGCGGACTGGAAGCCCTGCCCGAGCACTGCGACAAGGTGCTGGTCCACGATGCGGCGCGGGCGCTGGTTACCCCGGAGGTCATCCGCCGGGTAATGGACAGCGTGGACCGCTGTGGCACGGGCGTGGCGTCGGTTCGGATGGTGGACACCATCAAGCTGGTAGACGCTGAGGAAAGGGTTATCGACACGCCCCAACGCGCCCAGCTGCGTGCCGTGCAAACCCCCCAGGGCTTTACCGCCGCCCTGCTGCGCAAAGCGCATCTGCAGGCGGAGCAGGACGGCTACCGGGGCACGGATGACGCCTCCCTGGTGGAGCGGCTGGGCGTGGCGGTGCAGCTCACCGAAGGCAGCGAGGACAACCTGAAGCTCACCACGCCCCGGGACTTGTTCTGGGCGGAAACGCTGCTGAAACAACGCCGGGAGCATCGTCCGCCCATTCTGCGGGTGGGACAAGGATATGACGTACACCGCCTGGTGGAAGGCAGGCGGCTGGTATTGTGCGGAGTCGAAATCCCCCATACGCTGGGACTGCTGGGACACAGCGACGCGGACGTTGCCCTGCACGCGCTTATGGACGCCATGCTGGGCGCCATGGCGCTGGGAGATATCGGCAAGCACTTCCCGGACACGGACGACGCCTATGCGGGCGCAGACAGCATGGCGCTGCTGGCCAAGGTGGCGGAGCTGCTGCGGAGCCGGCACGCCAGGGTCACCAATTGCGACGTGACCATCGTGGCGCAAAAGCCCAAGCTGCTCCCCCACATCCCGCAAATGCGAAAAAACGTCGCCAGCGTCCTGGGTCTGGCGGTGGACCGCGTCAACGTCAAGGCCACCACCACCGAGCGCCTGGGATTTGAGGGCGCGCAGGAAGGCATCAGCGCCCAGGCCGTATGCCTGGTGCAGGAAGAATGATTCCTTCCGGGCATGGAACCGCTTTTCCGCCATCATGCCGCGCACTGACAGGCGAGAATGCTCCCCGGCTTTTTCACCGGGATCAACAGGAGGAAACGCTTTGAAGGTACTGCAATATCTCCGGAGCATTGCGACGACGAAAAGCATCCGCGCCATTCTCTTTGTGTTTCATCCAGGAAAGCATCTGGACCGTGCGACGCTGGAGGCCTGCACCGGATGGGTCAGGCATGCGGGGAATTTTCCGGAAAGCAAAATCTATGCGTTCGTGCTGCAAACCCGGCTATCCAAGGGAAGCGCCGAAGTCCTTTTGCTGGATCAGCAGAAGCGGCCGCTGTTGAGGCTCGGCGAACACGCTCCCACCCAGGCCATTGCGCTGGAGGGAAAAGGCAGATACTATATACGCTGGGAATTTCAGCATGCCACCGGCCAATGTGAACTGCGCTGGTAAAAGCAATGCCTTTGTCGCCACCGGCACTTTTGCCTGCGCCCCGCCCAAGACGTCCTTTAGGCCATTATCTGAAACGCCCGCCGGAATTCTGTTCTCCGGCGGGCGTTCCTTTGGAAATTTACTTTTTCAGCTTGCCGATACCCTCCAGGCGGTTCAGCGCCTCCAGCAGCGTTTCGTCCCGCTTGGCAAAGTGCAGGCGGATCAGGCTGCGGACATCCTCCCGGAAGAAGCTGGAGCCTGGCACGGCGCCCACGCCCACTTCCCTGGCCAGCGCCTCGCAGAAGGCCACGTCGTCCTGCCAGCCGAAGTCGCCGATGTCCACCAGCACATAATACGCGCCCTGGGGCCGGACGAAGCGCAGGCCCAAGCGCTCCAATCCATCGCAGAACAGCCCGCGCATGTGGGTGTACTTCTCCGTAAGCCAGGTATAATAGCTCTGCGGCAGCGTCAGCCCTGCCACCGCCGCCTCTTGCAAGGGCGCGGCCGCTCCCACGGTAAGGAAGTCATGTACCTTCCTGGCCGTATCAATTATTTCCGGAGATGCGATGATGTACCCCAGCCGCCAGCCGGTAATGGAATACGTCTTGGACAGGGACGAGCAGCTCAGCGTCCGCTGGGCCATGCCCGGCAAGGAGGCAAAATACACATGGACGTTGGGCGCATACACGATATGCTCATACACCTCGTCGGTAATTACGTATGCGTCGTATTTTTCCACCAGCCCGGCAATGACCAGCAGTTCTTCCCTGGTAAACACCTTGCCGCAGGGATTGGAGGGATTGCACAGGATCAGCGCCTTGGCGCCCTGGCGGAAGGCATCCTCCAGCACCTGGGGATCAAAATCAAAGGCCGGAGGCCGCAGGGGCACATACAGCGGTTCAGCGCCGCAGAGGATTGCGTCCGCGCCATAGTTCTCGTAAAAGGGCGAAAACACCGCCACCTTATCCCCCGGGTCGGTAACGGTCATCATGGCGGCCATCATGGCCTCCGTGCTGCCGCAGGTGACCACAATCTGGGCCTCCGGGTCGATTTCCATGCCCATCAGGCGGGACTGCTTGTCCGCCAGGGCCTTGCGGAAGTTGGCCGCGCCCCAGGTAATGGCATATTGATGCGGGCCCTCCTGGGCCACCTGGGCCAGGCGTTGGGTGAGCTCCCTGGGCGGATCAAAGTCCGGAAACCCCTGGGACAGGTTCACCGCCCCATATTCCAGGGAGACCCGGGTCATCCGGCGAATGACGGAATCGGTAAAGCCGGCGGTGCGGCTGGATAGCTTTTGCATGCGCGTTGCCTCACTTCAAATAAGATATGTGATCGTTGAGGATGTGCCGGCTGTCCAGGGCCGCCTTGACGCCGCGCATCACCGTCAGATTGATCTCCGGCGTATTCTCCAGGAAATAGGGGCGCTTAGCCAGGCCCACGCCATGTTCCCCGGAGGTCAGCCCTCCCAGCTCATAGGCCTTGCGGTAGAGCCGCTCCATGTTTGCGTGCAGCTCCCGGGTCCAGGTTTCCTCATCCCGCTGCCCCCGCACAATGCACAAGTGCACGTTGCCGTCCCCCGCGTGACCGAAGGAGACCATCTGCATGCCGCTCTCCGCCTCCAGCTCATGCACGTAGGCGATGAACTCCGCGGTTCTGTCGATGGGCACCACCAGATCCACCGGCTCCTGCTCGGATACGGCCTCCACCGCCTTCACGAAGCATCCACGCACCCGCCAGATGTCCGCCGCCAGGGCAGGATCCGTCAGCTCGATATAGTCCAGGGCGCCGCTGTCCCGCACCACCTGCCGCACCCGCTGGGCGTTCTTCTCCACGGTTTCCCCATGACCGTCAAACGTCAGCAGCAGATATGCCTGAGCCTGGGGACACGGGAACCGCACACCGGTGTACCGTTCCCCCAGCTCCACCACGCTGCGTTCGATGAACTCCACCGCCGTGGGGTTGGCGTCCGCCATGAGCACCGCATGGACGCTGGCAATGCCGGTTTTCAATTCCCCATAGGGCACCAGCACCGACAGCGACTTCTCCGGCTTGGGCAGCAGGCGCAGCACGCATTTGGTAATCACGCCCAGGGTACCCTCTGCGCCGATGAACAGTTGCTTCAACGGCAGGCCGCTGGCGTCCTTCACATTCTTGGAGCCCACAGTCATCACCTGACCGTCGGCCAGCACAATTTCCAGCCCGCGCACGTAGTCGCGGGTAACGCCGTACTTCACCGCCCGCATGCCTCCGGCGTTGGTAGAAATATTGCCTGCCAGGGTGGATTCCTTTTCGCCGGGGTCCGGCGGATAAAACAGCCCCATGGCCTCCACGTGGGCCTGAAAATCCTGGAGCAGCACGCCAGGCTCCACCGTGGCGGTAAAGGTGGCCTCATCCACCTCCAGAATGCGGTTCATCCGGGAAAAGTCCAGGATAATTCCCTGGCCCCGGGGCACCGTGGACCCCACCAGATTGGTGCCCGCGCCCCGGGGAGTGACGGGGATGCGCCGCTGGTACGCATAGCGCATCACCGCCGAAACCTCCTCCGTGGACAGGGGGAACACCAGCGCCGCCGCAGTGCCCCGCCGCCTGCCCAGGGTATCCGAAAGGTATTTCTCCTCTATCTGCTCCGTGACGACCCGCGCCGGATCGCCGATCAGCTTCAGCAAATCCTCTCGCATATGCTGCCTCACTCCGCTTCAGCTTCCGTTTCCGCTTCCGCCCAGGCGGACTGGAAGAAGCCCTTGAAGGTGGTGTCCATGACCTCCTGGGTGATTTCAGAGCAGAACACTTCGGCAATCCGCTGATAGGTGGGATTTTCAACGTCGGCGGAGCGCACGGCGATCAGGCAGATGAATTGGTCGTCGCTCAGGTCGATGGTCTCATAATAGATGGCGCTGGCAGGATCCACGCCGTAGCTGGCCGCGTAATTGCCGTTGATCACCGCGGCGTCCACATCCGCCAGGTACTGATAGGTCATGGCGGCGTTCACCATAACCAGCTCCACCTGGCTGGAAGCGATATTTTCCTCATTGGGCGTGCCCTCGTATTCCCCCAAGGTCAGCAATCCCGCATCCTCCAGCAGCAGCAGGGCCCGGCCATAGTTGGTGGCGTCATTGGGCACGGCCACGCTGAGCTTGGCGCCTTCCGCCGCGGCGGAGGTCAACGCCTCAATGGTTTCATACTTCTGGGAATAAAGGTTCATGGTGATCACAAAGGTATCGGCCAGCACCTGCAGATCGTAGCCATTGGTGGCCACGTCGTTGTCGAAATAAGCGTGGTGCTGGAAGGCGTTCATGCTGATATCGCCGCCGTTCAGGGCGTTGTTGGGAAGCGCGAAGTCGGAGAACTGCACCAGCTCCACCGTAATGCCTTCCTCCGCCAGGGCGTCGATGGCGGGCTTCCACAGGTCGTCATAGAAGGCGCCGGTCACGCCGATGGTCACGGTTTCCGCCAGGGAGAGCACAGGGGTCAGGAGCACAACCAGGGTCAGGAGCGCCGCGAATACCTTTTTCATGATGATGTTCCTCCTTCATTTTTCGTCGTTGCGTTGAACCAGATCAATGGGTGTTCCGCCTGGCAATCCAGGTACCGATCATTTGGATGACGCACACCAGCGCCACAATGGCGATCACCGAGGCCCAGACGATATCCATGCGATTGTAGTTGTAGCCATAGGTGATGGAGTAATCCCCCAAGCCGCCCGCGCCCACATAGCCCGCCATGGCGGTCAGGCCAATGAGGCTGATCAGGGTAATGGTGGTGCCCCGGGCGATGGCCGCCGCGCCCTCCTTCAGATAAACGCGGAAAATGATGCCCAGGGGGCCGCTGCCCATGGCCTTGGCCGCCTCGATGAGCCCCGCGGGGATGTCGCTGAGCGCCGCTTCCACCTGCCGGGAAAAGAAGGGCGCCGAGCCCACCACCAGCGGCACGATCACTCCGCGAATGCCGATGCGCGTGCCCATGATCGCCTTGCTCACATACATCAAGAGCGCAATGAGGATCACGAATGGAATGGAGCGGATCAGGTTCACCACCTTATCCAGTACCTGATATGCCACCGGGCACGCCAGAATGCCGCCGGGCTTGAGCACCACCATCAGCAGCCCCAGGCACAGCCCGATCACAAACATCAGCGCGCCGGCCCAGCCGGTCATCACCAGCGTGGCCCATACGCTCTCCCAAAATTTCTCCGGGGAAGCCATCACATTGGGAAACAGCTGCTCAAGCAGGGTCTGCATGCGCAATCACCTCCACGCCCACGTTCTTTTCCCGGAAATATGCCAGCGCGCGCTCGATGCCCTCCGCCCGGCCGGAGAACACCACCACCAGGCCGCCCAGGGGCACGCCTCCGATGAGCTCCACGCTGCCCAGCACGATGTTCACATCCACCCCGAAATCCCGGGACACGGTGGAGACGATGGCCTCCGCCGCGCTTCCCCGCTGGTAGCTCAGGCGCACCAGCTTTTCCCCGGGCTTGAGGCGGGTGATCTCCGCACCCTCCTCCAACAATTCTTCCACCTTGTTCAGGTTGGTAGTGCTGTCCACAAAGGTGCGGGTGATCTCCTGCTTGGGGTGGGCGAAAATGGAGAACACGTCGCCCTCCTCCACCACCCGGCCGCTTTCCATCACCGCCACCCGGTGACAGGCTTCCTTGACCACCTGCATTTGATGGGTGATCATGACCACGGTGATGCCCATCTCCCGGTTCAGCCGCTGGATCAACTGCAGGATGGAAGCGGTGGTCTGGGGATCCAGGGCGCTGGTAGCCTCATCGCACAGCAGCACCTTGGGATCGCAGGCCAGAGCCCTGGCAATGGCCACCCGCTGCTTTTGCCCGCCGGAGAGCTGGGAGGGATAGGCGTCCCGCTTGTCCTCCAGCTCCACATACCGCAAAAGCGCCTCGGCCTTCTCCCGCACCGCTCTGCGGCTCATGCCGCTGAAGCGCAGGGGATACGCCACGTTGTCCAGCACCGTACGGGTGGAAAAAAGATTGAACTGCTGAAAAATCATGCCGATCTTCCGCCGCTCCCGGTTCAACGCGGCGGCCCGCAAGGCGGTGAGCTCCACGCCGTCCACCCGCACCGTGCCCTTGTCCGGGCGCTCCAGCAGGTTGATACACCGGATCAGCGTGGATTTTCCCGCGCCGGAGTAGCCGATCACGCCGTAGATTTCTCCCTTTTGCACCGTCAGGGTCACGTCCCGCAGGGCGTGGACGCTATCCTTGCCGGGAAAGGTTTTGCTCAGGTGTTCCAGCTCGATCATGGCAACGTTCATCCTTCCTGTGTCTGCCGGGGGAGGAAAAGAAAAAGGAGGCCGTCCCTATGCGGACGCCCTCCCTGCACCATGGCCTAAAAATCTATACATGGCGGCGAACGCATAACAAAGCGGAGTACATGCACATGCACATACCCTCGCACATCATCATGGCGTTCATCGTGTTCCATGCTGCATACGTCATGCGAAGCCGCTCCTTTCCTCCTGGCGTTGGAGTGAGTATACCAGCCCCAGGCGCTGCTGTCAACCCTGTTTTTGTAAAAAAACACCGTCCGAACATTTTTCCTTACTTTCTTTCCAGCAGCGTCCAGTCGCGCCGGGACCCGGAAAGCAGCCCTTCCCGCTTCATGCGGGTCAGCTCCCGGGCCATGGCGGCCCGGTCCACGCCCAGAAATTCCGCCAGGTCGCTCTGCGGCAGGGGCAGGCGCAGGACCGGCCCACCCTGCCGCTGAGCTTCCCGGCGGAAAAAGGCCATCAGCCGCTGCCGGGGCGAGCGCTGCCGCAGCATGTATCCCTGCCACATCCAGTCCTGGGCCATCTGCGTCAGGCGACGCCCCCACGCCTCCGACTGCGGATGCGCGGCCATGGACGCAAGCGCCTCCTGCCTGTGAAAAACCGTGAGCCGGGCAGGATACTTCGCCATAAAGTAGCAAACCCCCTGCCCCAAGGACAGCAGCATGGCCGCATCCATCACTTCCCCTGGCCGGAAAAAGCTGAGGATTCCGCGGGCGTATTGTTCGTTTTCCGCACAGAGGTACACCAGGCCCTCCTCCACCAGTGCGACGCTGTCCTCCTCCGGCCCTTTGGGGAAAATCCGCTCTCCCTTGGCGCAGCGCACGGTCCGTCCGGCGCCCGCAAACCCCTGTTGCGTCCAGGTTTCCTCCCAGGTTACATCCACCATATTTTGTGTTGTCTCCTTTCCCAAGTGGCCTATGCTGTATATTATATTCCTGAACTGTGATTCTGGCAACAGATTTTTTTCGACAGGATTCGTACAATAGGGAGCGCTTTCGAAATTATCTGCAGAGGAGAGATGGGACTACATGAAAGTAATCAAGCGGAACGGTTCCGAGGTGGATTTCAACTCCTCCAAGATTGTACTGGCCATCAGCAAGGCCAACGACGCCAGCCTGCGCCGGGAGATGACGCAGGAACAGATCCAGGAAGCGGCAGCGTATATTGCCTATAAGTGCGAGAAGATGAACCGCGCGGTCTCCGTGGAGGAGATCCAGGACATGGTGGAAAACCAGATCATGGCCAGCGGAGCCTTTGAAGTGGCCAAGGGATATGTGCGGTACCGTTATAACCGCTCCCTGGTTCGCAAGGCTAACACCACCGACGACCGGATCCTCTCCCTGATCGAGTGCAACAACGAAGAGGTCAAACAGGAAAACGCCAACAAGGACCCGGTGGTCAACAGCGTGCAGCGGGATTACATGGCCGGTGAAGTCAGCCGGGACCTGACCCGCCGCCTGCTGCTGCCCAAGGAGGTGGTGGATGCGGATCAGGAGGGCATCATCCACTTCCACGACGCCGATTATTATGCCCAGCACATGCATAACTGCGACCTGGTGAACCTGGACGACATGCTGCAAAACGGCACGGTCATCAGCGAAACGCTGATTGAAAAGCCCCACAGCTTCTCCACCGCCTGCAACATCGCCACCCAGATCATCGCCCAAGTGGCTTCCAACCAATATGGCGGACAAAGCATCAGCCTTACCCACCTGGCTCCCTTTGTGCAGATCTCCCGGGACAAGATCCGCCAGGAGGTCTTGGGCGAAATCGAGGCCATGGGCAGCCATCCCGCCCAGGAGATCATAGACCGCATTGTGGAAATGCGCCTGCGCCGGGAGATCCAGAAGGGCGTGCAAACCATCCAGTATCAGGTGATCACCCTGATGACCACCAATGGCCAGGCGCCCTTCCTCACGGTGTTCATGTACCTGAACGAGGCCCGCAATCCCCAGGAGAAGAAGGACCTGGCGCTCATCATCGAAGAGACGCTGCATCAGCGCTATCAGGGCGTAAAAAACGAAGCCGGCGTATGGATTACCCCCGCATTCCCCAAGCTGATCTACGTGCTGGAGGAGGATAACATCCGGGAGGGCACGGAGTATTTCTACCTGACCCAACTGGCGGCCAAGTGCACCGCCAAGCGCATGGTGCCCGACTATATCTCCGAAAAGAAAATGAAGGAGCTCAAGGAGGGCAACTGCTTCCCGGTCATGGGCTGCCGCAGCGCGCTGAACCCCTGGAAGGATGAGAACGGCCAATACAAGTTCTACGGCCGCTTCAACCAGGGCGTGGTCACCATCAACCTGGTGGATGTGGCGCTGAGCTCCAGGGGCAATATGGACCGGTTCTGGGAGATCTTTGACGAGCGGCTGGCCCTGTGCTACCGGGCGCTTATGTGCCGGCACAACCGCCTCAAGGGCACCCTCAGCGACGCCGCGCCCATCCTCTGGCAGTATGGCGCCATCGCCCGGCTGAAAAAGGGCGAGCCCATCGACAAGCTGCTCTATGGCGGCTACTCCACCATCTCCCTGGGCTATGCGGGGCTATGTGAATGCGTCCGCTATATGACGGGCAAATCCCACACGGATCCCAGCGCCACGGGCTTTGCCCTGGATGTGATGCGGCACATGAACGATGCCTGCGCCCGTTGGACCCGGGAAGAGAATATCTTCTTCAGCATCTATGGCTCCCCCATTGAGAGCACCACCTATAAGTTTGCCAAGTGCCTCCAGCGCCGCTTCGGCATCATCAAGGGGGTTACGGACAAGGGGTACATCACCAACAGCTACCATGTGAACGTCACCGAGGAGATCGACGCCTTCTCCAAGCTACGCTTCGAGGCTCAGTTCCAGGCCCTGTCCACCGGCGGCGCGGTGAGCTATGTGGAAGTGCCCAACATGCAGGATAACCTGGAAGCGGTGATCAGCGTCATCCAGTTTATCTACGACAACATCATGTATGCGGAGCTGAACACCAAATCCGATTACTGCCAGTGCTGCGGTTACGATGGGGAGATCGGCATTGTGGAGGAGAACGGCAAGCTCCTGTGGCAATGCCCCCGCTGCGGCAACCGGGATCAGAACACGCTCAACGTCGCCCGCCGCACCTGCGGATACATTGGCACCCAGTTCTGGAACCAGGGCCGCACCCAGGAAATTAAGGAGCGTGTGCTCCACCTGTAAGGAGATGCGCCACGGGTATGTATTACGCCAATATCAAGCCTTACGATATCGCCAACGGACCGGGCGTGCGCGTGAGCCTGTTCGTTTCCGGCTGCACGCACCGCTGTGAAAACTGTTTTAATGCCGTGGCCTGGGATTTTCACTACGGCCAGCCCTTTACCCACGCCACCGAGGAGCAGATCATCCAGGACTGCCAAGCCGGTTACATTGCCGGGCTGACGCTGCTGGGCGGCGAACCCATGGAACCGGAAAACCAAAAAGCGCTGCTCCCCTTCCTGCAACGTTTCCGCCAGCGCTGCCCGGGCAAGAGCGTATGGTGCTACTCCGGGTATACCCTGGAGCAGCTGCTGGGGCGGGAGCCCGCCCGGTGCCGCTGCCCGGAAACGGACCGCATGCTGGCCCTGGTGGACGTGCTGGTGGACGGGGAATTCGTGCAGGCGCTGCACGATATTTCCCTGCGCTTCCGCGGCAGCAGCAACCAGCGTATCATCGACCTGCAACAGACGCTGGCCAGCGGCGCAGTCACTCCCTGGCAGGACGCGGAGGTCTACGCCAGCCATGCCTGGAATCCGCAGCCCCAGGGCTGAACCGCCGAATGTAAAACCTGTCCCCCCTGAATTGACATTTTCCGCATTTTTTCGTAAGATGAGGACAAATGCCGACATCACGGGGGGATTTTTTTGCGAAAATTCTGGCTGCTTCTGGCGGTAGCGCTATTGGCGGTGGGCTGTGCCTGGGCCGAAGATGCGGCGTATGACCTGAGCGTACCCAAGCAGATCGCGGGTTATGACCAGCAGGAGCTGCTCCTGACCACACCCCAGGCGGGCACGGTCACCCTGGTGCTCACCGACGGCCTGGGCCGGGAATGCCTTCGCCTGGCCCAGGACCTGCCTGTGCCGGCTGGAACCACGCCCTTCACCTGGGATGGGTTGGGCATAAACCAGGAGCCGCTGCAGCAGAATACCTACACGCTCACCGCCACCTTTACCACCGCCGAGGGGATCTCCAGCGTCAGCCGCAGCGTCAAGGTGGGACGCAGCAAGCAGGTCCTGATCTATGCCCTGCCCAGCGGCAAAACCATCTACCTGGACGGCGGCCTTTCCTGGTTTGCCGAGGTGAAGCTCCTGCGCACCGGCATGCTCTGCACCGCCTTTTACCGCGCGGAAGACATGGAAAATCCCATCGTCACCAAGCGTAAGGCCATCTCCACCTACAAGAGCTTTCACTATGACTGGGACGGCGTCATCAATGGCCAGCGTCAGCCCGCCGGGGACTATGTGCTCCGCTTCTGGGCAGAGGAGAACCCGGACTACGCGGTGGACATCCCCGTCACGCTGGTGGACGGCGCCTATGAGCAGCCCGCCCTGCAGGTGGCGGAAAGCTATCTCCCCGCAGACGGCGCCACCGATGAGGAAATCTGGGCCTGCATGCAGCAGCCCCTCACCGTGGTGGACCTGAAGAGCACCTCTCATCAGAAGCTTTACGCCGAACCTTCCACCGCCAGCGCCTCCCTGGGCACCATACACGGCCAATCCCAGGGGGTGCAAATCTTGTCCGCGCCCCAGGACGGCTGGGTCAAGGTGGGAGCGTACAACCACGAGGATGGCTCCTGGACGGAAGGCTATGTGCAGGAGGACCGGCTGATGACCCTGCCCGCGGAAAGCGACTATGGCCTGCTGCTGGACAAGCGCACGCAAACCCTGGCGGTATTTTACCAGGGAACGCGGATTGCGGAAATGAAGGTCAGCACTGGAAAGGTGGAAAAGAACAAGCTGTACCAGGAAACCGCCGCAGGCGCATTCTTCACCCTGGAGCATATGAGCGATTTTTCCCTGAGCGGCTACCAGTACGATTATGTGATCCGTTACGACGGCGGCAACCTGCTGCATCAATGCGGCTACCGCAACACGCAGGAATGGAAGGACTTCACCACACAGGGCGCGCAGCTGGGAAGCAAGGCCTCCCATGGCTGCGTGCGCATCCAGAACGACGCCGGAGAAAGCGGCGTCAATGCCTATTGGCTGTGGACGCGCCTGCCCTATCACAGCAAGCTGCTCATTCTGGATGATCTGGAAGCCCGGCAACAGGAAGCTATCGCGGTCTCCGGTGGAGAACCCGCCACGCCGCAGGAGTCCACAGTGCCCGAGCTGGGCCCCCTGGAGATGGAACTGGTGGTCACCCTGGGCGGAGACGTGGTGTTGGGCACCCGCGAAAAATGGCAGGACAGCCCCGAGGGGTTGCCTGCCTATCTGGAACAATATGGTTTGGCCTATCCCTTCGCCAACCTTACGGAACTTTTCGAAAACGACGACATGACCCTGGTCAACCTGGAGTGCGTGCTCAAGGACGATGCCAGCAGCATGACCAAGAACAAGCAGTACATCTTCCGCGGAGCCACCGCCTATGCCCAGGCCCTGGTAGACGCCAGCATTGAGCAGGTCAACCTGGCCAACAATCACGTGATCGACTACCAATCCGCGGGCCAGGCCACCACCCGGGAAGCCCTCGAGGCCGTGGGCGTGGCCTACAGCGGCTATGGCGATCTCTACGTCTGGGAAATCAACGGCCACAAAATCGGCTTCGGAGGGTGCCGGGAAACCACCTACAAGCAGGATCCCAGCGTGATCCAGCGTGATGTGGAGCAGCTCAAGGCCGCCCAGTGCGAGGTGATCCTCTACTCCTGCCATTGGGGCACCGAATATGATCCCAACCACAACGACTTGCAGGAGCAGATGGCACAGGCGGCCATTTCCGCAGGGGCAAACATATTGATCGGCACCCATCCTCATGTGGTGCAGGGCGTGGACACCCAGGAGGGCGCGGTGATCCTGTACAGCCTGGGAAATTTGATGTTCGGCGGCACCCACGACATGACCACCTTCGATGGCATGCTGGCCCAGCTCCGGCTGCGGTTTGACGAGCTGGGACGCTACCAGGGGGTGGTGGTGGGGCTGCTGCCCGTGCTGACCTCCTCCTCCGGCGATCCGGCGGTAAACAATTTCTGCCCCGTGCTTGCGCAAGGGGATGACTTCACGCGGATCTGGGAAAAGATCCAGGCGGATACCCCTTTCCAGCTGTCGGAGCGCATGTGGTTCCCCGCAACGCCGGAGACGTGATTCCCCTATTCCTTCGCCAAGCCCAGCAGCCAATTGATGCCACGAGCCATCCGCGCGTCGGTATGGTCAAAATGCCCGCCCTTCTCCAGCCAGAAGCGGACGGGCATTTTCTTTGCCCAATGCCCGGCCAGCAGCCGCGTGCAGTCCTCCACCCGGGCCATGCGCGGATTGCCCGTGCGCCTTTCCCGATCCCCCACGCTGAGGGCCAACCGCGCAGGCGCCGGCTCCCGGTCCATGGCCCAGTCCGCAAAGCCGTCAAACCACACCGAGCCGGAGAAGCTGCCAACTCCATCCAGGGGCAGACCCTGCAACCAGGCATACAGCGCGAAAAGCCCCGCCAGGGAATACCCGGTCAGGTATCGCCCTTGCTGCGGAAAGGGCAGCGAGGATTCCGCCTGCTCCATCAGCGCCCGGAGGGCCGGCAAATACGCCGGGGCGCCGCCAGCAAAGTCGGCGCCCCGTGCAAAGACCCGCGCTGCGGGCCAGGGACTAAGGTCCCGGTTCCAATCCGCGCCCTCCACACAGGCCAGGGCGCAGGGCGTTTCAATTAAGTCCAGTACGGCGCTGCCGGTCTGCGGGGACGCATGCAGCCACACCAACGGTACGGCCCCCTGGTCCTTGGCGTACAGCATCGTTGCCTGCAATGCGCCGGCGCTTACACGCCAAGCACAATCTCCCGCAGCCATACCTCCATCTCCCCTTCGCCCCGGTTGGCCCACAGATAATACGGGATCCAGTTCAGCTGCGCAGGGTAGAGCTTCGGCGGCGTTTCCGTGTACAGGGGCGCGGAGGCGTCGTCCAACTGCCGCTTCAGGCCCATTGCCCGGATCCGCCATGCGCCGCCAAAGAGATTCTCGTCCCACGCCTGGATCAGCGTGGTATTCCGCGGCAGCGCCAGCAGGTGGAGATCCGGTCCGTTGTCCGCGCTCTCCAGGCAGTAGACCACGGGTCCCCGCATCACCGCGACGCGACCCAGGTCCGCCCGCACTGCGGTATGCGCATATACCCGCCGCGGGGTCATGGGCAGGGTGAACGCCAACTGGGTTTCTCCCCGCAGGCCCCGCAGCAGCAGATAGCCCTTGTCCACCGGTGGGAAGACCTCCTGCCCGTTCACGGACAGGTCAAAGCTGCCGTGACACCATGCGGGCAGGCGCAGCGCAAGATCGCAGTCCCCGTTCACCGTCAGGCGAATCTCACCGCTGGCGGGATAATCGGTGCGAACCGTCACGCGCACCGGGCCATGGGCGGTCTCCAGCTCCGCAACGCCATCCAGGTAAAGGTGCACGCGCACCTCTTCCCCGGCCACGCCATAGGCGTACTGGCCCAGGGAGCTGAGCAGCCGCGCCAGGTTCGGCGGGCAGCAGGAGCAGCCGAACCATCCCGGACGGGTGGGCAGCACATGCTTCTTCGTGGGATCCTTCTTGCTGGCCTCCGGCAGCACCGAAAGCGGGTTCACATAGAAGAAGGCGTCCTGGGTTACGTCCATCCCCGCCAGGCAGGTGTTGTACAGCGCCCGTTCCATCACGTCTCCATAAACGCCGTCGCGCTCCGTTTGCAGCAGCGCACGGGCTGCGAAAATCAGCGCAATGGAAGCGCAGGTCTCCGCATAGGCCGTATCGTTGGGCAGATCGTAGTCATAGGTGAACGCCTCGCCGAGGCAGGTGGAACCGACGCCGCCGGTGATGTACATCCGTTTGTCCACCGCGTTGAAGAACAGACGCCGGGCCGCCTCCAGCAGACCCTGGTCCTTTTTGCGCTGGGCCACCGCCGCCATGCCCGTCACCAGGTAAAGCGCGCGGACCGCATGCCCCTCCAGCTTTTCCTGCTGGCGTACCGGCGCCTGATGCTGCGCGTACTGCGGATCGGGCACCGACATACCCGGCCAGAAATCATTCTGATGGTCGGGATGCTCCGTCACCAGGTAGTCCGGCTTCTGGCCGCGCTCGTCCACGAAATAGCTGGCCAGCTCCAGCAGGAAATCCTCCCCGGTCGCATCGTACATCCGGCACAGCGCCAGCTCGATCTCCTCATGGCCGGGCACTCCAGGAATCTGCCCTTCCCCATGGCCCATGCGCTGGGCAATGTGGCGGGCAAAGCGCAGCATGGCGTCCAGCAGCTTGCGCTCACCGGTGGCCTGATACCATGCCACGGCCGCCTCCATCATGTGTCCCGCGCAGTAGAGCTCATGGCAATCCCGCAGGTTGGTCCAGCGCTTCTCCGGGGCCGTGCATTGGAAAAATGTGTTCAGGTATCCATCGGGCATCTGCGCCCGAACGATCAGGTCAATGGCCTCTTCCGCCTTGGCCCGCAATTCCTCGCAGCCCCCCAGCGCCAGCTGGTAGGCTACCGCCTCCAGCCACTTGGCCAGGTCGCTATCCTGGAACACCATGCCGTAATATTTCCCCTGGCTTTCTCCGGCGGCAATGCGGAAATTCTCTACGCAGTGGCTTTTTTCAATATCGGGAATTTCGTCGTTCAGGGCGCGCCATTGGAAGGGCAGCATCTTCTTGCCTACGTTTTTCTGTATGTCTGCCAGCATGCCGCCCGTGAGGCGCACGCGATCCCAACGGGGCAATGTTTCGCGGATCTGTTCCATGGTTCTGCCTCCTTGATCTCATGCAGCGTTTTTTCCTTGGCTTTTTCCTTTCTGCGGATGCGGTCATTATAGCATATTTCTTTCGGATGCAATAGACATCGCGCAAATTTTCCCCATTCTTTGTGAAAATTTTATCTTGATTGTTTTTATGGTGTATGCGGCTTGCATTTTCTCTGATTCCGTTGCATAATATCTCCAATGGTTCAATTGTCGCCCGGCGGGCAATAATTGTCCCACATGAAATTGAAAAAAAATACCATCTATCACAGGAGGGATTTTACATGACGGAGCGCGTATACAATTTTTCCCCGGGACCTTCCATGCTGGCTGAACCCGTGCTTGAGCAGGCACAGAGGGAGATGCTTTGCTACGGCACGTCCGGCATGTCCGTGATGGAAATGAGCCACCGCAGCAAGATGTACACGGATATCTATGATCGCGCCGTGGCGGACCTGCGGGACCTGATGGCCATCCCCGAGGAGTATGAGGTGCTTTTCCTCCAGGGCGGAGCGACCCAGCAGTTTTCCGCGGTTCCCTTGAACCTGATGGTCACAGGCAAGGCGGACTACGTGGACAGCGGCAACTTTGCCCATCTGGCGGCGGAGGAGGGCAAGCGCTATGGTCAGGTAAACGTGGTGGCCTCCTCCCGGGAAGATACGTACACCTACGTGCCCGATTTGACCAACGCTCCTTTTGATCCTGATGCGGACTATGTCCACATCACCAGCAACAACACCATTTACGGCACCCGCTATGTGGATCTGCCCCAGGTGACGCCCCCGCTGGTTACCGACGCCAGCAGCATGATCCTCTCCGAAGTCATGGATGTGAGGCGCTTCGGGGTGATCTATGCCGGCGCGCAGAAGAACATCGGCCCCAGCGGCCTGTGCGTGGTCATCGTCCGCAAGGATCTGCTGGGCAAGGCCAATCCCCTTTGCCCCAAGCTGCTCAACTGGGAAGTACAGGCCAAGGCCGGCAGCATGTACAACACGCCCAATACCTGGGGAATCTACCTGGCCGGGCTCACCTTCCAGTGGGTGAAGGCGCAGGGCGGCGTGGCGGCCATGGAGCAGCGGAACATCGAAAAAGCCGCCTTGCTCTATGATTTCCTGGACAACAGCCGCCTGTTCAAGCCCACCGCGCAGAAGAAATACCGCAGCCGCATGAACGTCACCTTTGTCACCGGCGACCCGGACAAGGACGCGGCCTTCGTCAAGGCGGCCACCCAGGCGGGATTGGTCAACCTCAAGGGCCACCGCACCGTGGGCGGCATGCGGGCCAGCATCTACAACGCCATGCCCAAGGCCGGCGTGGAAAAACTCGTAGCATTCATGAAGCAATTCGAAGCGGAAAACGCCTGAGCGCAAGGAGGCAGCATCCATGTTCAAAATTCAAACCCTGAACGCCATATCCGATGTGATCCACAGCGAGCTTTCCGCTGACATGTATACCGTTTCCAAGGAGGAGCCCATCCCGGACGGTATCCTGGTACGCAGCGCCAACATGCACGAAATGCCCCTGGGGGATCATCTGCTGGCCATCGCCCGGGCGGGCGCCGGAGTGAACAACATCCCCATCGACGCCTGCTCCAAGGCGGGCATCGTGGTTTTCAATACCCCCGGCGCCAACGCCAACGCCGTGGCGGAGCTGGTCATGGCAGGCATGCTGCTGGCCAGCCGGAACATCATCGGCGGCATCGCCTGGGCCCAGGGGCTTCAGGGCGACGACGTGGCCAAGCAGGTGGAAAAGGGCAAGGGGCAATTCGTGGGCCCCGAACTGCGTGGAAAGACCCTGGGCGTAATCGGCCTGGGCGCCATTGGCGCCATTGTGGCCAACGCGGCCGCCCGTGGCCTGGGGATGAAAGTGGTAGGCTATGATCCCTTCATCTCCGTGGAAAGCGCCTGGAGCCTCTCCGCTCAGGTAAACCGCGCCGCCAACCAGGACGAAGTGCTGGCCCAGGCGGATTACCTGACCATCCACGTGCCGCTGAACGACCAGACCCGCGAATGCATCAACGCGGATTTCCTGGCCAAGATGAAGCCCGGCGCGCACCTGATGAACTTCAGCCGCGGGGAGATTGCCAACCTGGGCGATGTCCGTCAGGCGTTGGCTTCCGGTCAGCTGGCCTGCTATGTCACCGACTTCCCCACCCAGGAAATTCTGGGTGTGGAGCATGCCATCTGCATCCCCCACCTGGGCGCTTCCACCCCTGAGAGCGAGGAAAACTGCGCCCGCATGGCAGCCGCTCAAATGCGGGACTACTTGGAATGGGGCAGCATTCACAACAGCGTCAACCTGCCTGAGCTGCCTCTGACCGCCCCCACGGCGGCGCGTATTCTGGTGATCCATGAGAACATTCCCAACATGCTTTCCACCATCTCCGCCTGCGTCAGCCGCGAGGGCATCAACATTGACACCATGGTGAACAAGAGCCGCAAGGCATTGGCCGTAACCGTGATGGAGATGACGGATCTGCCTTCGGAAGCGGCGGTGAACGCCATTGCTGCCCTGGACGGCGTGATCCGCGTGCGGACCTTCCAGGCATAACCCCCATCGCAGAAACAAACAGAAAAGAGGCGGCAAAGCCGGAATCGCTTCCGGGTTGCCGCCTTTTTTCATGTTTGCTGCGAGCGTGACTGATAAGCCGAGTTCTGTCGTGGACGATCATCTATCCAGGCCCGGCGTTACCGCGCGGGCTCAAGCAGTCGTAAGGGGCGCGACGGGCCGCCGCATGGGCCCCTATGCCGACCTTGCACCGGGTGGGGTTTACATCGCGGACAAGTCGCCAAGCCGCGGGTGAGCTCTTACCTCGCCTTTCCAGCCTTACCAGCGCAAGCGCTGGCGGTGTATCTCTGTTGCACTTTCCTTGGAGTCGCCTCCACCGGCCGTTAACCGGCACCCTTGCCCTGTGGTGCTCGGACTTTCCTCATACCCTGTCAATGGGCACGCGATCGCCTAGTCACCTCGCAAACAGTATCATAAACCATTTCAGGCGGACCTGTCAAGGCCTTTCCGCCTGGGGCAGGCTTCAGGCTTCGTCCTCCATCCGGGCGTAGGTGGTATCCGCCACGCGCATCAAAACGGCATAGCCCGCCACGGACTCCAGCACGCAGACGCCAATCACCACGGCGGTACGCACCGCCAGGGACTGGCTCCACAGCAGGAAGAAAACCGCCACCGGCACGATGAGCAGCAGGAAGGAGACCAGCATGCCCAGGGCAATGTTGCCGTTCTGTTTGATGGCCTGCATCTCGTTGCGCCAGTGGAACTTGGGCCGGGCAGCATCCAGGGCCAGGCTGAAGGAGGAAAGCCCCCAGTTGGTCACCTGGCTGAACAGCAGCGCCAGCAGAATCACCGGAGCGAACTTCGGCAGCAGGAACAGGAACATCGCCGCGCCAACCACCGCGGAAATCAGGTTAATGGTCATACCCATGAGCAGCTTGGCCTGCAGCTGCGTGCGTGTGGAAACGGGCAGCATGCGGCTGAGCATATGCCGTCCCCCCTCCCGGGATACCGCAGTATCCACCGCCGGATTGATGCAGCACACAAAGGTGATCACGGCCACCAATCCCAGGAACAGATAGGCCTGGGGCACCTGCGACAGCATGCCGTTCACCACGATGAGCATCACGCTTAGGCTGTCAGCCTCCGCCGCCTCCCTGCCGCCAAAGTACATGCCCACCAGCATCAGGGGCATGATGATGCAACCTGTCAGGCAGTTGTAGGCATACACCGGCGTGCGCAGAATCTCGCGCCACTCCCGCAAAAACAGGGCCGTCAGCGGACTGTGGGGATGAATCTCCCCCCGCTTGCGCGCCTTGCGGCGCACGGTGTTTTCCGTCAGGGAGAGGGTGCGGCTCAGGTATCCTTTCCCCAGCAGCAGCCATACCGCCGCATATGCGGCCACAGCGCAGCCCAGGTATCCCAGCAGGCTGCCCAGGTTGCCCATCAACCCCTGCATGGCCCACCAGGAGGGCGGGAATGCCTGCGCCATCTGGCGCATGAGCATCTGCTTATCCAGCATCAGCTGCACGAAATACATCATGCCCGCGTCCTCGGGAATGCGCCCCATCACGGAAAACTCCACGGTTAGCACCACCACCATGATGAGCACGCTGTATACCATCATCACCGCGTCCCGATGGCGGCTGCCGCCGGTCAGGCGAACAATGAGCGTAGCCAACAGCGTCACCACCGCCACAGGCATCATGGCGCTGGTCAACGCGACCAACAGCGCCGAAACATAGTAGCCAATCCCCGCCTGGACATAAACGCCATACAGCACAATGGCCGGCAGCAGCGCCAGCGCGGCGATGCCCGTCTCCCCCAGGAGGATCTCGGTGAGCTTTGTGCCGAACACCGTGCGGGAGGTCACCGGCAGGCTGGCCAGAAAAACCGTATCCCGCCCGTAATACAGGGAGGTGAGCACATAGAAAAAGCTCATGAACACCATGCCCGCCATGACCACCGTCAGCGCCATGGACAGCAGCAGCTCCGGCTGGCCAATGGTCCTCAAGCCCTCAAAAAGCAGGAACTCCAGGCTCACCACCATGCCCAGAAGCATCAAATAGGCTAGGCCAATGAAAACGCCGCCAATCAGCTTCCCCATTTTGATCTTGCCGTCGGCTCCGCGCAGACCACCGCCGCGCAGCACCGCCAGGCGGTTGCGGATCTGCAACCGCATCAGGATCTGAAAGCTACTCATAACGCCGCATCCTCCGCTTCGCCGGTCATCTCCAGGAACAGCTGCTCCAGGCTGGCGCCCTTTTCGCCGCTGCGCAGCTCCTCCAGGGTCCCTTCGGCAATCAGCTTGCCCTTGTTGATAATGGCGATCTCATCGCAGAGCTTTTCCGCCACATCCAGCACGTGGGTGGAGAAGAAAACCGTATTCCCCGCCTCGCAGTGGCGGCGCATCTCTTCCTTGAGCAGGTGCGTCGCTTTGGGGTCCAGGCCCACCATGGGCTCATCCAGTACCCACACAGGCGGTTGATGGATCAGCGCGCCGATAATGGTCAGCTTCTGCTTCATGCCTCGGGAATAGCTGCGAATCTGGTCCCCCGCGGCATCCTCCAGCTCAAAATGCGCCAGATATTTTTCAATATGCGCCTTGCGGGCCGCCGCGTCCACCCCGTAGATATCCGCCATGAAATTCAGGTACTCCATACCGGTCAGGCGCTCATACATCTCATGGCTGTCCGGCACAAAGCCGATCAGCCGCTTTGCCGCCAGCGGATTCTCCACCATATCCTGTCCGCCGATCACCACCCTGCCCTCCGTGGGTGCAAGAATCCCCGTGAGGATCTTGATGGTAGTGGTTTTGCCCGCGCCGTTGGGGCCGATAAAGCCAAATACCTTCCCCTTCTCCACATGCAGCGTCAGATCGTCCAGGGCCTTTATTTTGCCCTTTCCATACTGCTTGCTTACGTGTTCCAACCGAATCATCGGGAACACCTCCTTTTTCGTGTCACATTATAGCAAAGGGGGTCCGCATATGCAACGAAGGCCGTGTGAAAACCCATGCAGCGCCACCAAATTGTCGGAAACGGCGTCAAACCATTCGCCCTCTGCCTTATCCCCGCCGGTTTTGCGCAAAAAAGGGAGGCCATGCCTTTGGGCCGGCATGGCCTCCCCGGTGAACGTTCGGCGTTTATACGGGCATGGTCTTATCGGCCTTGTCCAGCATACCGCTGTCGATTTTCATCTGCTGCGCCTGGCGATACTCAAAGTACTTGGGCGCAACCTTGGGGAACATGGCGTAGGTCAGCACGTCTTCCTCGCACTGATACCATTCGCGCATCTCCTCCCGCAGCTTATCCAGTTCCGGGGGCAGGGTATCGGCAAAGCGGCAGGTGATCACCTTATCGTTGCCGATGCACTGCTTGCGTACAGCCTCGTTCACGGGCGCGGGCAGCTTGCCATACTCGCCGCGGAGCAGGCCCTTGCTCTCCTTGGGCACCATCTTGTAGCGCTCGCCGTAGAGCACGTTCATCACCGCCTGGGTGCCCACAATCTGGGAGGTGGGCGTCACCAGGGGCGGATAACCGAAGTCCTTGCGCACGTGCGGAATCTCCGCCAGCACGTCGTAATACTTGTCCATGGCGTTGGCCGCCTTCAGCTGACCGATCAGGTTGGACAGCATGCCGCCAGGCACCTGATACTGCAGCGTCTTCACATCCACGCCCAGCACCCGGGAGGGATCGCGCCAGCCTTCCTTGGTCAGCCGGTCCGCCACCCCGCGGAAGTGCTCCGCCAGCTTGGCCAGCAGATCCAGATCAAAGCCCGTATCGTACTCGGTTCCCTTCAGCGTGGCCACCAGGGACTCGGTGGCGGGCTGGGAGGTGCCGCTGCCCAGGGGGCTCAGACAGGTATCCACCACGTCCACGCCCGCCTCAATGGCCTTCAGCAGCACCATATCGCCGGTGCCGGTGGTGTTGTGGGTGTGCAGCACGATGGGCAGGCTGGTTTCCTTCTTCAGCCGCTTCACCAGGCTGTAGGCCTTGTAGGGCAGCAGCAGGTTGGCCATGTCCTTGATGCAGATCAGGTCCGCGCCCATCTTTTCGATGTCCTGCGCCAGTTTGACGAAGTAATCTTCGTTATGCACGGGGGACTCGGTGTAGCTCATGGCAATTTCCGCAATGCCGCCATACTTCTTGGTGGCCTTCACGGCTGTTTCCATGTTGCGCAGGTCGTTGAGGGCGTCGAAGCAGCGGATGATGTCAATGCCGTTCTCCACGGCCTTCTTGACGAAAAACTCCACCACGTCGTCGGAGTAGGGACGATAGCCCAGCAGGTTCTGGCCCCGCAGGAGCATCTGGGTTTTGGTGTTGGGCAGCGCCTTGCGCAGCTTGCGCAGCCGCTCCCAAGGATCCTCGTTCAGGAAGCGCAGGCAGGCGTCGTAGGTGGCGCCGCCCCAGCACTCCAGGGAATAATACCCCACCTTGTCCAGCATATCGCAGACCGGGAGCATCTCGTCGGTCCGCATCCGCGTGGCGGCCTGGGACTGATGACCGTCACGCAGGATGGTATCGGTAATTTGCACTTTCGGCATAGGAAAAGCCTCCTTACTATGCAGTCAAAAATCCGGCCGTCAACCAAACATGGACAGCAGCACGCCCGCGGCAATGGCGGAGCCGATAACGCCGGCCACGTTGGGACCCATGGCGTGCATCAGCAGGAAGTTGCCGGGATTGGCCTCCTGGCCCACCTTCTGGGACACGCGGGCCGCCATGGGAACCGCGGATACACCGGCAGAGCCAATCAGCGGATTGATCTTGCCGCCGGAGAGCTTGTTCATCAGTTTGGCCAGCAGCACGCCGCCCGCCGTGCCCATGCCGAAGGCGACGATGCCCAGGGCGATGATCTTGAGCGTATTGACGGACAGGAAGGTGCTGGCCGTAGCCGTGGCGCCCACCGTAACGCCCAGGAAGATGGTCACGATGTTCATCAGTTCGTTCTGCGCGGTCTTGTTCAGGCGTTCCACCACGCCGCACTCCTTGAACAGGTTGCCCAGCATCAGGCAGCCCACCAGCGGAGCGGCGGAGGGCAGCAGCAGCGCCACCAGGATCGTCACAATGATGGGGAACAGAATCTTCTGCTTCTTGGACACGGGACGAAGCTGCTCCATCACGATGGTGCGCTCCTTCTTGGTGGTCAGCGCTTTCATGATGGGCGGCTGAATCACAGGCACCAGCGCCATGTAGCTGTACGCCGCCACGGCGATAGGTCCAAGCAGATGGGGCGCCAGTTTACCCGTCAGCCAAATGGCCGTGGGGCCGTCCGCGCCGCCAATGATGCCGATGGCGCTGGCTTCCGAAGCCGTGAAGCCCAGCAGCACCGCGCCCATAAAGGTCAGGAAAATGCCCAGCTGCGCCGCAGCGCCCAGGAGCAGCGTCTTGGGATTGGCAATCAAGGGACCGAAGTCGGTGCCCGCGCCAACACCCATGAAAATCAGGCAGGGGTAAATGCCCAGCTTGACGCCCAGGTACAGGTAGTCCAGCAGACCCGCGCTGATGGTCTTGCCGGAGGTGGCCACCAGTTCGCCCAGGGCATTGAATACCTGCCCATTCTGCAGGTAGCAGCCGCTGTTGAGCACCACGTTGATGGATTCATAGATCACTTCGCCGGTGGCCTGGCTCACAATGGCGCCGGTCTCCGTCAGCCGCACCGCCTCGGAAAGTGTGGCGGTGATGTTGCCCAGAATGGACCCCGAGGGCGTCAGGATCGCGCCGGCGGCATTGACGGTCAGGTTGCTCAGGTCCGCCAGGTTGGCGGTGTTCACCAGCGTTGCGCCGCCGAACAGGCCCCAGTTCACGTGGCCGCCGGCGAAGAGCTCCTCATGGAAAATGTCGCTCCCCAGCAGGTTGGTCAGCAGCATGCCAAACGCGATGGGCAGCAGGAGCAGCGGTTCAAATTTTTTTACAATGGCCAGGTACATCAACAAGCAAGCCACCGCCACCATGATCAACGCCTGAGGGTTGGAGGCGTACATGGCGATGCCGGAGGTCAGGTAAAGCTCCTTGAGCGTACCGAGAATATCAATCGACATCGTATCAACTCACTTTCCTCGGCAGCAATCTCAGCCCAGAACAACCATCGCCGCGCCGGCTTCCACCGTGGCGCCCTTGGCGACGATCACCTGCAGCACCTTGCCATCCCGAGGCGCGGGGATCTCGTTTTCCATCTTCATGGCCTCCAGCACCACCAGGGTCTGTCCCTTGGTTACGCTGTCGCCGGCCTTGACCTTCACGTCCAGGATGTTGCCGGGCATGGGAGCTTTCACGGTTTCCCCAGCCACAGGCGCAGCGGGGGCGGCAGGCGCAGGAGCGGGAGCCGCGGCAGGCGCAGGAGCTGCCACAGGCGCGGGAGCAACGGGCGCAGCGGGACGCACGGGGGCAGCGGCAGGCACGCCGCCGATTTCTTCCACTTCCACTTCGTAGCTGGCGCCGTTCACGGTAATCATAAACTTACGCATGATGATGTCCTCCTCAAAATCATTTCAAAAGTTTTCCGTTGTTAAAAGCGGCTGTATACCTGCTCTTCGCGTCCGGCTCTCTGCCAGGCGGGAGCATTGGAAATGCGGCGCACACGGCGAACCACAAAGCCTTGGTTCTCTCCCATAACGGCGGCGATGGCCGCGGAAATCACCGCGATCAGCGCGTCGTCTTGGGCGGGAGCGGCAGGCGCGGCAGGGGCGGGCGCAGCGGGCACGGGAGCGGGCGCAGGCGGAGGAACCGGCGCAGCAGGCGCCGCCTCCTTGGTTTGCTTGGCGCTATCCGTCAGCTTGGTGACCACCTTGATCAGGCCGATCAGTATGACCAGCCCGAAGAAAACGATCAGCATGCCGACAACCGTTACGCTCAGGCCAAATATCAGCATATCCATGTCATCACACGTTCCTTTCCGTTACAGCGGCAGGTTGCCGTGCTTTTTCGGCGGGTTGGAATCCCGCTTGGAGGACAGCATCTCCAGGGCCGCCAGGACCAGCTTGCGGGTCTGCGCAGGCTCGCAGACATCGTCGATCATGCCGTCCCGGGCAGCAGCCACGCCGTCGGCCACCTCGGCGGCATACTTGGCTTCCAGTTCCGCCCGGCTCTCCAGGGCGGGCTTTTTGTCCTCCTTCAGCTCATCCACATACAGCACCTGGACGGCAGCCTCGGGCGTCAGAGCGGAAATCACCGCCCCCGGCCAGGCGTAGCACACATCCGCGTTGGCCTTGCCGCCCATGGCCACATAAGCCTGGCCAATGGCGTTGCCCACCACCACGGAAACCTTGGGGCAAGTCGCCTCCGCATACGCATAAAGCAGCTGGCTGGAGGTGATCATGGTCCAGGACTGGGTCTTGGCGGAGGGCACCGCCACGCCCTTGCTGTTGATCAGGCTGACCACCGGCAGGGAATAGCAGTCGCACAGGCGAATGAACCGCGCCGCCTTGGCCGCCGCCGCCGGGGAAATCATTCCCTCGTTTTCCTTGGCGTTGCCGCATACCAGGCCCACGCTGCGGCCGCCCATGCGGCACAGCGCCACGCGTAGCTCCTTACCCCACTCCGCGTACAGCTCAATCAGGCTAGCGTCGTCCGCCATGGCGGCCATCAGCGCATCGCTGTCGTCCGGCGCAATGGCCGGCAGCAGGCGGTTCATGTCGTCAGGCTCCACCAGCGGAGCATCCTCCGCATTGGAACCCGGCAGCAGATCCAGCACGCGCACCGCCAGAGCAATGGCCTCGTCCTCATCGGCAGCGGTCAGCGCCACGCCGCCCTGAGCCGCCATGGCCTTCGTCCCGCCCACGGCCTCGGCATCCAGGCTCTCGCCATTCACCGCGCCGATCACCTGCGGACCGTAAACCATCAGTTGGCCCACCTTCCCGGCCTGAATGCTCACGTCGGCAATCTGGCTGATCATGGCCGCGCCGCCGGCGCAGGGGCCAAGCACCAGCGCGATCATGGGGCACACGCCGGACAGCCGGGTCATCTTGGCGAACACTTCCGCATAGGCGTTCATGGCCGCCGCGCCCTCATCCAGGCGCACGCCGTTGCTGTCGCACAGCGCCACCACCGGCGCGCCGGTCTTCTGCGCCAGATCGAGCACCTTGAGAATCTTCTTGGCCTGCGCCCGTCCCATGGCGCCGCCGTGGACCGTATAATCCTGGGCAAACAAATACACGGGACGATCCTGCACCGTGCCATAACCGGTAACTACGCCCGCGCCGCCGTCTTTGTCGCTGACCAGGACATCCATTTCCACAAAGCTGCCTTGATCCACAAGCTTGGCCACCCGCTCCCGGGCGGTCAGTTTCCCCTGGGCGCGCTGCTTGGCCACGCGCTCAGCATTCCCCTGCAGGATCTCCTGCTTCTTCTGCAGCACCTGCTTCAGGTCTTGTGTGTTGTTCATGTCCGCTCTCCTTCCATGAATCCTGCCATCTATGCCCTACGGCATAAGGATAGATATTTGAAGGGTTCAAACTTTACCCGATTTCTTATTTTCTCCATTATCCTCCTATTTCCTGCCTGGTTATGAAATTTTTTGTCAAGGTTGTAACAATTAGCAGGCTACTGCAAAAAATGCAACAGCGGGCGCGCACTTTGATCAAACACCTCATAGAAATTTCAAATCTTTTTGCAAAATATTTGACAAGGCATGTGTTCTTTTATATAATGGAAAAGAGTCATGCGTTCATCTCTTCTCCCCTTCAAATCCGGCACCCATTCTTTTCTTCTAGGAGGATTGATCCATGAAAAAGCTATCGGTGTTTCTCTGCATTGTGCTTCTTTTCACTTCGCTGTGTCCTTTGGGTATGGCAGAAGGCCTAGGTACGTCTACGGACATATGCCAGCACGTCTGGATCTGGCAAAGCAATGAAACAGAATGCTGGCAACTCTGTGCCGAATGCGGCCAGGTCTCATCCCGTTTTGACCATAGAGCCGCCTGCACTGCACCGACAGTCTGCACGCGGTGCGGCTATGTAGGCGCCATCGCAAGAGTGGAGCACGCAGAGACCACCTGGTGGTACAACGAGACGGAGTGTTGGCCGATTTGTTCCGCGTGCGGTGAGCGGTTGCAACATCACAAGGATCCTTACCACGCAGCGTGGTGTACCGCGCCCAATATATGTGGCTGGTGTGGCTACCAGGGAACGATTGCGCAAATATCCCATAGGTCCACCCATACGGAATACAACGAAACCGAATGCTGGCGAGTTTGCAACGATTGTGGCCAGGAAGCTGCTGGTTCCCGGGATGCGCATTACTCCACCTGCTCCCAACCGAACGTATGTCTCAAGTGCGGATATGTGGGCGACATGGATGTCGTCATGCATGACGGTGAACTGATCGAGGAATACAATGATACGGAATGCTGGGTCAAATGCACCGCATGCAATTACGAATCGGAACACCGGGAACACGAAGCCGTCTGCTTCGGTCCCGGAAACGTCTGCTGGAACTGCGGCTACGTGGGCAATATCAAAAATATCTACCACGAATTTGTCCATCGGAAATATGATGAAAACGAGTGCTGGGATTTCTGCACCGCATGCAATCAAGAGTTAGAAGGCACGCGCTATGAGCATGTAGCAAACTGCACCGCCCCCACCCAATGCGTCAACTGCATTTATCAGGGCAACAATATTCCCGTGGATCATGTGGGCGAATGGATCTGGGACCACGATGACACGAGCTGTTGGGCCTATTGCGCCGACTGCAATGCGGAAGTATATCGTGGTGAACATTACGCCTACTGCTATGCGCCCAATGTCTGCGCGCAGTGTTCCGCGCCCTACCATGGCAGCAACGTTTCTTGCCCCTACCCAGAAAACGAATCATCCCATAACCCGGAAACCCACGCCATTACCTGCGAATATTGCGGAAAAGTGCAATACATTCTCTCTTTGGTGGAAGAGATCCAGGCGCCTACGTGCACCCAGCACGGCCAGAAAAAAATGGAGTGCTCCTTCTGTGGTGAGACGGTGATCGTCTCCGATCCCGCCACAGGGCACGACTGGCAAGTAACCGGGCAGGATAGCAGCGCCATCCACTATACCTGCTCCAAGTGCGGCGAAACCAAGGATGAGGTCATTCCTCCCTGCGAGCATGATTGGCAGATCTCTGGCCAAGATGGCAACACCGTCCACTACACCTGCTCCAAGTGCGGCGAAACCAAGGATGAGGTCATCCCTCCCTGCCAGCACGATTGGCAGATTGCCAGTCAGGAGGATGCAACTTGTGAATCCGCTGGAAGCCGTACAATGCGCTGCACGCTTTGCGGTGAGATGGATTACCAGGAGCTCCCCGCGCTTGGGCATGAATGGCAGCGCACAGACCGGGTCGCCCCGACCTGTGAGCGCAATGGCTATGAAGATATGACCTGCAACCGTTGTAACAGCACGTATACGCAAACCCTTCCGGCAACAGGTCATCATTTTGGCACAGTCTATCAACGGCAAAACGATGGCACCCACGCGGTATTCTGCGCAACATGCAACGCCAAGCGTGCCCTCCCCTGCAACTTCATCTACACGACCATGGACCAGTGGGAGTATGGATGCTGTTCCGTGTGTGGTTATACGGTTTATCGCGTTGCCAACACGGTGAATCAGCCCGAAAACACAGAGATTGCAGTGCAAACCACCATCGTGGAAAATGCCGCCTTTGCCTATGTGGATCAACCCACAGCCAAGGCCAACGATGTTCAGTTGCTGGTTTATGAAGCGGAGCTGGAGACCGAGGAAGCGCTCTCCGTTGAAGTTCCCTCCAATGTAAAGAAATTGCTGTTGATTACCCTGGTTCAGGATGGCCAAACGTTGCAACCCGCCGGAAGGTTTGAGGTTCGCATTCCTGTTTCTCAGGAGAACGCAACCCCCTTGAAGCTGGTGCAGCTCAATGAAAACGGCGAATGGGTGGAAGTGCCCTATGAAATTCTGGATGGCATGATCGTCTTTGAAACGGATGTAACCGGCATGTTCTTCTTCCTGAATGAAGCGCCCTCCTTCCTTGCTGCATAACTAGGACCCTACAACAAAGGCCCGCGATCCCTTGCCGGGATTGCGGGCTTTCTTATTGCTTTGAGCAATCAAAAAGGAATTTTCGTTAGGGAATCAGCAGCTGCTCGTCCCCGGCGGGAGCGTCGTTCTCCTTGGGTTGCAGCTCTTGCGGCAGGGGCGGCAGCTGATCCAGCCGGCTGATGCCGAAGTGATTCAAGAACTCATCCGTGGTGCCGAAAAGGATGGGATGTCCCACGGTATCCTTACGGCCAACCTCTTCAATCAGCCCCTTCTGCGTCAGCGACGCCAGGGAATAGTCGCATTTGACCCCGCGAATCTGCTCCACCTCGGCCCGGGTCACCGGCTGCCGGTAGGCTACCACCGCCAGCGTCTCCATGGCCGCCTGGCTCAGGCTCTGCTTTTGCACGGGCTGAAGCAGGCGCTCCACCCAATCCGCATAAATGGAGCGGGTGGCCAGCTGCACGTGCTTGCCAAAGCGCTTGAGGCAAAACCCCCGCTGCTCAAAGTCGTATTCGTTGACCAGCAGCTCCAGCACGCGGTTGACGTCCGCCTCCGGCATTTCCAGCGCCTTGGCCAGGTCGCTGACCAGCACCGGCTCCCCCGCCACAAAAAGAATGGCCTCAATGCGTCCGCGCACCTCCTGGGTGAGCAGATCAGCTTTCTTCGTCAACGTACTCGCTCCTTCCCGGCAGCAGCAGGATATCGCCATAGGTGCCTTCCTGCACAATGTGTGTTTCCCCCAGCCGCAACAGCTCCAGCAGCGCCAGGAAAAGCGTTACCACCTCTTCCTTGGTGGGCGCGTCACTGAAGACTTCCTCAAAGCGCAGGCTACCCCGCCCCTTGAGCCCCTTCAGCAGCACCAGCATGCATTCCTGCACGTTGTGCTCATCCCGCCGGATATCCCGGGGAGCGTAATGGTTGACCTCCCGTGTTTCCGGCTCTGCCGGCCGCCTGTGATAAATCCGCAGAAAGGCCGAAACCAACCCCTCCAGGGTGAGGCCCGTAAGCTCCACGCTCTGGGGCGGCAGAGGATATTCCTCCGGAAGTTTGGCATACATGGTAGCAGCCGCCTCTTCAAAGCGCTGCATCTCCGCGGCAGTTTCCCGAAAGCGCTTATACTCCTCCAGGCGGCGAATCAACGCCTGCTCAGGATCCTCCTCGTCCTCCTCCAGGCGGGGCGGGCGCGGAAGCATGGCCCGGCTCTTGATTTCCAGCAGCGTGGCAGCCATCACCAAAAAGTCCGTGGCATCGTCCATGTCCAGATCCACGGCGTTCTGCACATGCTCGATGTATTGGTCGGTGATCTGGGAAACAAAAATATCCTTGATGTCCACCTGCGCCTTGTTGATCAGGTGGAGCAGCAGATCCAGCGGGCCGTCAAAATCCTTCAGGGCAAACGTCATCCCCATGGCTCAGGCACCACCCGCCATCAGCAGGAACAGATGCGTCACCGCGCTGTACACATTGCTGTTGATAAAATACAGCAGCTCGGAAAGCACCCCGGAAAAGCAGAGCACCAAGAGCACAACCTGGGCGATGCGAAAGGTCTGCGCCGTCAGCTGGAACCGTCCCCGCAGGAGCAGGTCGTTGACGATATGATAACCGTCCAAGGGGGGGATGGGCAGAAAATTGAACACCGCCAGGGACAGATTCACCAGGCTCATATTCAGCAAAAACCGCTGGACATATTGCAGCCAGGGATGGGCCATCACCGAAAGCAGCTGCTCCGAGGCTTCTCCGTAGGCGATGCTGGCGCCGTAATTATAATACGGGCTGATCAGATATTCCAGCGAGCCGAAAGCCGACTTGAATTCCTGGAGAAAATCTGCCTGGAACATCACCGCGTTCACCCCCACCGCCAACGCGGTGCACAGGAGGAACAGGGACAGATTGGTCACGATGCCCGCAATGGACACCAGGAAATCATCCCGGCGGTAATTCCGGAAGTTGCGCGGATTTACCGGCACCGGCTTGGCCCAGCCGATGCCAAAGAGAAACATAAACACCGTGCCAATGGGATCCAAATGCTTGCGTGGGTCCAGGCTCAGCCGGCCCATCCACTTGGCCGTGGCATCCCCGCAGCGCAGCGCCACATAGCCGTGGGCCACCTCGTGCAGGATCAGGCTGAGCAGCACGGTAACCACCAGGTAGAGCAAATAGACCAGCAAGCCCAGCGGATCGGATTGCAGCATGGAAAACCAACCCTGGATACGCGAAAACACTTTCATCCCCCTCTTCACGTTGATACGGGCAACGCCCGTACATTATAACGCGAAAGAGGCGATCCTGCAAGCCTTAGCGCCAGGCGTTGATGATGCGGAAGAACCCTTCGATAAAGCCGGGCAGCGGCACAGCGGAAGCGGCCGCCACATTCAGCTTGGCCACCACCGTTTCCCCCAGCAGCACCCGCGCAAAGCCCACCACCTGTCCGGCTTCCACCGGCGCGTCCACGCTCTCGGGCACCACCAGCTCCATTTTCAGCTGACTGGACTGGCCGTTGCGCAAAAGCATGCTCAGCCCGCTGCCCAAAAGCAGCTCAACGCTCTCCGCGCTGCCCCGGTTCACCTTGAGACTTTCGCCCAGGCGCTGGCCCTTCTGGGCGATGGTGACCCGCTGATAGTTGGCAAAGCCATACTCCAGCATGCTGCGCGCCTCGTTGAAGCGCGTCTGACTGTTCTCGCAGCCAAGCACCACAGCGATCAGCCGCATGCCGTTTTTTTCCGCCGTGGCGCTGACGCAGAACTTCGCCGCATCCGTGGAGCCTGTTTTGAAGCCGTCGCAGCCCTCGTAAAACCGCACCAGCCGGTTGGTATTGGTCAGGTCCGTAACCCGGCCGCTGGGATGCACCAGGGTATCCACCCACACGCTGGCATAGGTATGGTAGGCCGGATGCCGGCTCACCTCGCAGGAGAGCGTCATCACGTCCCTGGCGGTGGTATACTGCCCCTCCTGGGGATAGCCCGTGCAGTTCACATAGTGCGTATCATCCATGCCCAGAGCTTCGGCCCGCTGGTTCATCCGCTGGACAAAGCTTTCCTCCGACCCTGCCAGATATTCCGCCAGGGCCACCGCGCTGTCGTTGGCGCTGGCCATGATCATGGTGCGCAACAGGTCCTCCAGCTTGTAGGCCGTATCGGCGTCCAGCAGCGCCTGGCTTCCCTCCATGGCCGCGGCACGCTTGGATACCGTCACCTGATCCGTCAGCGCGATGTCGTTATCCTCCAGGGCCTCAAACACCAGCAGCGCAGTCATCAGCTTGGTGATGGAGGCCACTTCCCGCCGCTCGTCCGCGTTTTTTTCAAAGATCACCGTACCGGTGCTCGCCTCCGCCAGCATCACCGACGGAGAGGAGATCTCCAAAGGTACCCCTTCCTCCAGCGGCGCAGCCGCGGCCAGGGACGGGAAAAAAAGCGCCGCAACCAGCAGCAGCGCCAGGCAACGAAATTTCTTTTCCAGCATGCCAACCCTCCACCTTTCTGTGGGCATAGCATGCCCGGAAAAGCCGAGGATTTCCCATGGAATATTTTCCCTGGAAGCGTTAAATGAGCTGCTTTTTCTCCCACACGCCGCTGAGAAAACGCCACACGAAACAAATGATGCGGAAGGTCCAGTCAATTTGCATGGCCACCCACACGCCCACAACGCCCATGCCCAACTGCTTTGCCAGCAGAAAGCCCGAAGCCACGCGGAACAGCGCCATGGACAGGCAGGAAACCGCCATGGTAAAGCGTGCGTCGTTGGCTGCGCGCAGCGCATTGGGCAGCACAAAGGATGTGGGCCACAGGAAAATGCTGCCCACACCGTGGATGATGATGATCTGCCGTGCCATGGCGTCCGCTTCCGGGGTCAAACCGTACAGCCCGGTGAGCCACCCCACGCAAATCAGCAGCAGCACGTTCAGCACGCTCATGTAGCCGTAGGCCATGAGCATGAGCTTTTTCACATACATGCGGGCCTGGCCGAATTCCTTTGCGCCCACGCAACGCCCCACCACCGTCACCATGCCCAGGCCGATGGCGTTGCCCGGAAGCACCTGCAGGGTCGTCAGGCTGTTGCCCACCGCGTTGGCCGCAATGCTGGCCGTGCCAAAGGTGCTCACCATGCCCAGCAGCAGCAGCTTCCCCAGCTGAAAAAAGCCGTTTTCCAGGCCCGTGGGAACGCCCACCGAAAGGATGCGCTTGACCATGTCCCACCGCCACTCCAGCTTGCGCAGGTTCGGGCAGGGGATCAGGTTCTCCGGCCTGCGCAGGCTTTGCTGCATAACCGCGGCCCCCACGATGCGGGACGCCAGGGTAGCGATGCCGGCCCCAGCCACGCCCCAGCCGCAACCGTAGATCAGGACGGCGTTCCCCACCACGTTGATCAGGTTCATGATCAGCGACGTGATCAGGGACGCCTTGGCGTTGCCCATGGCCCGCAGCAGCGCCGCCGAAGCGTTGTACATGGCAATGAAGGGATAGGACAGCGCCGTAATCAGGAAATAGGTCTGCGCATTGGCCATCACATCGGCTTCAATGTGGCCGAACACCAGGTCCAGCAGCGGGTAGCGCAGAATCAAAAAAACCGCCATGACCGTGCCGGAAACCAGCACCACGGTATAAAACAGCTGCTTGGCCGCCATACCCGCGTTTTCCCGCTCCTTCCGCCCCAGGTACTGGGAAGCGACCACCGCTCCCCCCGTGGCCAGCGCGGAAAACACGTTGATCAGCAGCACGTTGATGGAGTCGACCAGTGAGATGCCGGATACGGCCGCTTCGCCACAGGTGGATACCATCATGGTATCCATCATGCCGATAGTCACCGCCAGCAGCTGTTCCAGCATCAGCGGCATCAGCAGCTTGCGCAGGTCCTCTTTGGAAAACAACATCCCGGCCGCCTCCTCGCGATTGCAAACATGATTATTATATTCCTTTTCCAGGCAGATGCAATACCGGCGCCAGGAATTTCTCCGCAGCGGCGGACGTCGCCGCGTTTCCCTCCCAGCGGATGAAGATCCCGCGCACACCCTTGACATGCGTGCTATCATACGGAATAGGAGGTGGCCAGCCATGCATGACGGCTTTGTTTCCCTGGATGAGATGTTTCCTGCCCTGATGCTGGAAATCCGCTACGCCACGGCCCATAACCTGACGGGGCAGCCCCTGGATGGCTATGACGCCCCCAAAGCTCTGGCCACACGGGAGGCCGCCGAGGCGCTGGGGCATGCCTTGCGCTCCCTGGAAGCTCAGGGATACGGCCTGTGCATCTATGATGCCTACCGCCCGCAAAAGGCGGTGGATTGCTTCTTACGCTGGAGCCAGGCCCCGGAGGATGGCCGCACCCAGGCGGAATTCTATCCTGGGCTGGACAAGCGCACGCTGTTCCAGCTGGGGTACATCGCACAGCGCTCCGGCCACAGCCGGGGTTCCACCATTGATCTCACGCTGACGCGCCAGGGCGTCCCCCTGGATATGGGCAGCTGCTTTGACCGCATGGGCGCGGAATCCCACCACAGCTTCACCGCGCTTCCCACCCAGGCGCTGGAAAACCGCCGTCTGCTGCGCCGGGAGATGGAAGCCGCAGGATTCGTCGCGTATGAAAACGAATGGTGGCATTACCGGCTCATGGACGAGCCATACCCGGATACCTACTTCAACTTTGACATCCGCTGAAAAGAAGCGCCCGCACCCTGGCAGCCGTTTTCCGGCTCCGGGATGCGGACGCTTCTGTTTTGTTTGCCATTATTTCCGAATCGCTACCTTTGTGCCATCCTGCTTGCAGATGTGCCCCGCCGGGATCACGCCGCGCACGCTGGTGAGTGGATAGACCCGGGAGCCGCGTCCCACCACCGTACCGGGGTTCAGCACCGATCCGCAACCGATCTCCACATCATCCGCCAGCATGGCGCCCACTTTTTTGCGGCCGGTTTCCACCTGCTCCTGGCCGTCGCGGATGATCACCAGGCTCTTGTCGCTCTTCACGTTGGATGTGATGGAGCCAGCGCCCATGTGGCTGTGCCAGCCCAGAATGGAATCGCCCACGTAATTGTAATGGGGTACCTGCACGCCGTCAAAGAGGATTACGTTTTTCAACTCCGTGGAGTTGCCCACCACGCAGCCGTCGCCCACCAGTGCGTTGCCGCGGATGAAGGCGCACTGGCGCACCTCGGTGTTTTCCCCGATGATGCACGGGCCGGTAATGGAAGCCGTGGGCGCCACGGTTGCGCTCCTGGCAATCCACACATCCTCCTGGGGATGGTCATAGACCGCCGGGTCCAGGGTGGGCCCCAGCCGCTTGATGGCGTCCCCGATTCCACCAAGCGCCTCCCAGGGATAGGTCACGCTTTCCAGGAGCCCGCGGGCGCGGGTATGGGTCAGATCATACATGTCCGATACGGTCATCATGGCATTGTTCTCCTTTCTCGGTTCGGGAAATCAGCTTTCCTGATAGGCGCGCAGCAGCGATTTGTAAAAGTCCACGGCAGGAGGCAGCGCAGAAGCATAGAGATTCTCGTTCGCGCTGTGGACGCTGGCATACTGCTGGGCGTCAATTTCAATGGGCGCAAAGCGCAGGGCGTCGTCGCATAGATCGCCATAGTATTTCGCATCGGTGCCGCCGGTCATCACATAGGGCGCCACGCCGTAACCGGGGTAGATTTCCCCCGCCACCTTTTCCAGCAGCCGGAAAGGCGCGCCCTGATAATCCACCGGTTTGCAGGGGTGGTCCTGGTACAGGATCTCCGTTTCGATGCCGTATTTCTCCGCCCGCTTGCGCAGCAGGGCGATGCTCTCCTCGTTGGGCTGGTGATGAATGAAGCGCATGTTGGCCGTCACATACGCCTCGGCGGGGAGCACGTTCAGCCCATCCGAGCCCTTGGCGGTGGTAAAGGCGCAGGTGGTCTGCATCATGGCCGCGCCGGCCGGGCTGATGGCGGGCATGAGCTTTTTCACCAGGGGGCCGAAGAGCCACAGGTTGGCAAAAATCAGCTTCATGGGAAAGCTCATATTGGGCGCCATGCGGTCAAACATCTCTCGAACGGTGGGGGTAATCTCCACCCGGAAGGGGTTGTGCTTTTCCACATCATTCATGAAGGCGCCCAGCCGCGGCAGCGGCGTATGCTTGCCGGGGGCGCTGGCATGGCCGCCCTTGCCCCGGGCAATGAACTTCACGTCGCCGTAGCCCTTTTCCAGCACGCCTACAATGCAGTACCGCCCTTTTACCCCGGCGATGGGCTCCCGCAGGATCATGCCGCCCTCATCCACCAGCATGCCCAGGTGAACCTTCCGCTCCTTCAGGTATGCCACGATGGCGGGCGCGCTATCGCCGCTCCACTCCTCCGTGCAGGAGGAAGTAATGTACACGTCCGTTTCCGGTTGCCAGCCCGCCTCCAGCAGCTCCTCCAGCGCCTGCAGCTCGCACATGAGGCTTCCTTTGGTGTCCACCGTGCCCCGGCCCCATACGCGGCCCTCGGCGTCGATCTCTCCGGAGAAGGGCCCGTGCTTCCACCCCTGCTCCGAAGCCGCCACCACGTCGTGATGGCTCATGAGCAGGATCGGTTCCTTGCCGGAGCCGCCCTTGCCCTTCAGCCGGAGCACCAGTCCCGCGCCGGGATGCGCCGTCTCGCAGGCCGCAAATACCCGGGGAAAAAGCGACGGCAGCGCCGCCTGAAAGCGTTCGAACTTGCTGCGATCCGGATCAAAACGGCTGGACACGGTTTCCAGGCGGACCATGGCGGACAGCTTTTCGGCATAGCGCCGGGCACGTGCAGGATCCGCCTTGGGCGGTTCAGCCTTCACCGCAGGCGTCGGCTTCAGCGCCGCGGCGCGAAGCAGCGCCGCCAGCAGCGCCACGGCTATCGCCAGCAGCACCGCGTAGAGTACGATCATTTTTCCAGCGCCCCCTTCTTATAGAAAAACCACGCCACCGCAATGGTGAGCCCGCCGATGACAATCAGCAGCACGCTGGTCTGCCGGATCATGGAAGGCATCAGGATGCACACCAGGCTGGCAATCACCAGCGGAATGGCGGCGAACTTCTTGCCCTTGAGGAAATACTTCAGGCCCAGGGCGCCAAAGAGCGCGGGCACCACATTGTCAAAAGCGGGGGTCAACGCGGGATTTTCCAGAATGGGCTGCAGGGGCACCAGCAGCGCCACGCCCAGGGCCAACACCACCACCGTCACCAGGGAGCTGGTGGCCACCGACAGAGTGGAGATCACCTCGTTCTCCGGGGTCCCCACCTTGGCGTTGGCCAGATCCCGGGCATTGATGGCGCAGGGGATTTTCAGGTTGGAGAGATTCCCCGTGATGAAGCTCAGGTAGCTGGCGCCGCTGCCCAGCATGGGCACGTAAATCAGATATTCCACCACGCTGGTGGGGTAGTAAATGATCGCCACGTTCAGGAAGCCTCGCCAAAACACATGCATGTCCGGCATGGCGTTCAGCGCCCAGCCCATCAGGAAAGGCATGCCCACCAGCGCCACCAGGCACACCAGCGTCCAGCCGCGGCCCAGGCGGTGGATGCCGCGGTTGTACTGTTCAAACCAGCGCTGCTTTTCCTCCGGGGTCGTAAGGGGTTGTTGCTTTTCCATGTTGCTCCTCCTTTACAGCAGCGCGTGGAGACCCACAGCCGCGGCCATGGCCACCAGCATGCTGGCCGCCAGGTCAAAGTTTTCCAGCCAATGCACCTGCTTTTTCCGTTCGAACCACTCGCACAGGGCCATGGCCGCCGCAGCCACCAGGGCGGTCAGCAGCGGAAGATAGCTGGCCTGCACGGCCTGCCCCACATAGCTGCCGATATAGGCGGCGCACATGCCGACAAACATGGCCACCATGGCCCAGTCGCCAAAGGAAGCCTTGCCCTCCCCAGGCTTCTGCGCCTTGTTTCCGCGCAGCTTCTTGCTGTATGCCTTCAGGGTGAACAGGCACAGCAGCGCTCCGCCCAAAATGCCGCAGGTCATGACCAGGGCGATGGTCACATAGGCCTGGGGCGTCAGCTCGGAGATCTTGAGACCCGACAGGCCGATCCCCGTGGCGGCAATCTCCGCCACATTGACCTCATACTGCAGGTTGCCGATCACCGACAGGCGCAGCCAGGGCAGCGGTATCCCCAGGCTGCCCGACAGCGCCACTACACCCAGCAGAATGCTGAAAGCAGGCAGCAGCGTAAAGGTGGCGCTGGAGACCACCGTTTTCTTCAGCACTGCGCGGTCCATCCCCAGGCGCAAACCCGCCCGCCAGCTTTTCACCATGAATGTGACGCTCATGGCGACCACCAGCAAAATCGCTCCGCCCACCAGGGCATACAAAATGGGCGCATTAAGCTGTTCCAGCAAATGATCCATGCGATTCCCTCCCTCGCGCTCCCGCAGGAGCGTCCGCTCCGCGTCTGTCGCAGGCGCGGCACATTTGTTTATTATAGCCGCCATGGCCGCCAAATGCAAGGCTTCCGCGCTCTCCCGGCGGTATTTTGCTTGTATCCTCCAGCGAAACAAAAAGGAAAGGCTCCCTCATGGAAGCCTCAGAGCGTTGACAAAGTATTTGCTCGCGAAATTCATGCAAGATTTCCATTGTATTCCTGCAAGCGCAGGAGATGTCGCGCCTGCGGGCGCGACCAGGGGGCTTTCCGATCGCCCCCTGGACCCCTTCGGACCCCATACGTGATGAAACTTTTGCAAGTTAGCGAGACACCAATTTCATTTTTCATGCTGGTGTGAAAAAGCATGCCTTTTTCTGCAGCTTGAGGCTCCCTCATGGAAGCCTCAGGC
>DBFBGQ010000060.1:0-27987 GCA_048201975.1 Candidatus Egerieenecus sp.
CGCCCCAGTGGAGCAGCGATCAGTTGCTGGCCCGGTAATTGCTGGGGCTCACGTCCATCGCCCTGGGCGTATTGATCTTCCTGTCCGTGGCCATTTCCATGAATGGCGCCGTTTTCGCAGGCGCCCGGCAAATTTGCTACGGCCTGGCGGGCAGCCTCGCCTTTTTACTGCCCGTCATTCCGGTCTGGGGCGGCGTACTGCTGATTCTCTCCACGCGGACGAAGCCTTCGCTGCGCGCCTGGGGACTTGCGGTACTGCTGTATCTGCTGGCGCTGAATCTGCTGAATCTGCTTTCCACCACCGGATCGCCGGCCACCTCCCTGATGAGCTATATCCGGCAATTAAACCTGGCGAAAAACTACGGCTCCGCCCCCGACGCCTATGAAGCGTTTCTGGCTCAGGCGTACAATACCGGGGCCAACAGCCGCATGGGCGGCGGCCTGCTGGGGATGCTGCTCAGCTGGCCGCTGTGGAAGGTGCTGGGCATTGTGGGCGGCGTCATCGTGACGCTGCTGGCCATGGCCGGCTGCGGGGTGCTGCTGCTCCGCTTGGATATCAAGCAGCTGATGGAAAAGCTGCGCCACCGCAGCCAGCAGCACAAGCAGGAGCAGCAGGAGCAACAGCGTCAGCTGACCCAACGTGAGCTGAATTATCTGCGCCAACAGGAGGTTGCCAAGCAACAGGCGCCTTATCCACCCCAGTCCGCGCCTGTGCAAACAGGAAGCTACCCGCCCGCCACCGGACCCGTTCCCCCTGCCCAGCAGCCTTGGCCCGGCTATGCCCAGGGCGGGTATGCCGCGCCGCCGGCCACCGGATACTATCCGCCCCAGCGCGGCGGCGCGCCGGAGCAAGGGAATGGGCAGCGGCAGGAAGCTGTCTATACCGGCGGATTCGTTCCCCAGGAGGCCTATCAGGCGGAGTACGCGCCCATGAAGGGCGGCTATCTGTACGAGGAATTCGCAGATCAGCGCCAGTTGACCCAAGAGCGCACGGAGGAGCGGCGGCCCAAGCGATCCAAAATCTTTGGCCGCAAGAATGAGCGCGCCGCCGCGCCCGAACCGCCCATGGAGGAACCCGCCTGGCCGCCCATAGCGCCGCAAGAGGAGATCGCCTGGGAGCCGGCGGCGGGATACGCCCAGCAGACGGGCGCGCCGCAGTCCGCCGCCTATACGCCCCAGGAGACGCCCATCACCCATCGCCTGCATGCCATGCAGCAGCAGGCGCCCATTGAAACCCCTGCCGCTCCCCCCTATGAGGCCCCTGCCGCCCGGGTGGAGGCGGAGGCGACGCCGCCGGTAGGGCAGGCAGCGCAGCCCACGGTGCGGCAGCAGGAAAACCGGCTGCAGGGACGCTATCAGCCGGACGCGCCGGCCACCTCCGCCACCGCGCGAACGCCGGTGCTTCAGCAGGAAGACCGGCCCCAGGATATATGGGCCCCCGAATTAAAGCTCCCCCCTCGACGGGAGGGGATGGAGGCCGCGGCCGATGATCAGCCGCCTGTCCCCATCCCCTATGTCTATCCCAGCCTGGCGCTGCTGAAAACCCCCGCGCCGCCCAACCCGGCCGGCCAGGAGGAGGATGTTTTCCGCTCCCAGCGGCTGGAGGAAACGCTGAAATCCTTCAAAATTCCCGCCCGGGTGCGCCATGTAACCCATGGCCCGGCCATCTCCCGCTTTGAGCTGGAAATGGCCGCTGGCATCAAGGTGAACAAGGTCACAGAGCTGGACCGCAACATCGCCATGAACATGGAGGTGAAGTCCGTCCGCATTGAGGCTCCCATTCCCGGCAAATCCCTGGTGGGGGTCGAGGTGCCCAACAAGACCGTAACCCCCGTAACCCTGCGGGAGGTACTGGAAACCCGGGAGATGAAGGACCTCACCTCCCCCCTGGGCGTGGCCCTGGGCAAGGACATCGCCGGTTTACCCATCGTGTGCGACCTGGCCCGGATGCCGCATCTGCTCATCGCCGGCGCCACAGGCAGCGGTAAATCCGTGTGCGTGAACGCCATGATCAACTCCATCCTCTTCCGCTCCTCCCCCGAGCAGGTGCGCATGATTCTCGTGGACCCCAAGGTGGTGGAGCTGCAATGCTACAACGGCATCCCTCACCTGCTGATCCCCGTGGTCAGCGATCCCCATAAGGCTGCGGGCGCGTTGAGCTGGGCGGTCACAGAAATGATGGAGCGCTACCAGAAGTTCACCGACCGGGGCGTTCGGGAGATCACCGGCTACAACGCCGCCCTGGAAGAGGGCGAGCGGCCCATGCCCCGAATCCTGATCGTCATTGATGAGTTGGCCGACCTGATGATGAGCTGCAAAAAAGAAGTGGAAGAATACATCTGCCGCCTGGCGCAGCTGGCCCGTGCCGCGGGCATCCATCTGGTGGTCGCCACCCAGCGCCCCTCCGTGGATGTGATTACCGGCCTGATCAAGGCAAACATCCCCAGCCGGATCGCCTTCAAGGTCTCCAGCAATGTGGACAGCCGCACCATCCTGGACCGCAACGGCGCGGAAAAGCTGCTGGGCTACGGCGATATGCTGTACCTGCCCAACGGCGAATTCACGCCCATCCGCGTCCAGGGCTGCTTCCTCACCGACAGCGAGGTAAACCGGGTCACCGACTTCATCCGCCAGCACAGCCAGGCGGACTACGATCCCGACGTGCTGGAAACCCTGGAGCGCAGCGCCGCGGAAGAAGATGGAGGCGCGGACATTGTGGACGCCGGGAATACCACCGAAGGGGTGGACCCGCTGCTGCCCGAAGCCATTGAAATGGCCATCATGGACGGGCAGACCTCCATCTCCATGCTGCAGCGCCGCCTGCGCATCGGCTACGCCCGGGCGGGCCGGCTCATTGACGAGATGACCCGGCGGGGTGTGATCAGCTCCGCCGCTGGCGCCAAGCCCAGGCAGGTGCTGATTTCCCGAGAACAGTTTGAGCAGATGAGCTTCGAGGAATAGCCCTGCCGGCCCAAGCGGCTGCAGGAGCTACCGTCAGGGGCTTCTCCCTGATTGCCACGCGGGCCATACATCGTGCGCCTGCGAAGCGGGACGTTTCTTCTTGATGACGCTGGAAAAAAGGCACGGCTTTTCTCAACAGACAACGCGGCCCGAAGGGCGGCACAGCGTGTCGAAAAAGTGGGGAAACCCACTTTTTCGAGGGAGCAGCTTCGGCCAACCAGAGGTCGTCCGAAGTTGTAAGGAATTGATTTTGCAAGCAAAATCAATCACCCGCGAAGCCGGCGGAGCCGGCTTACACGAATAGAAGTCGAAGGGGCTGCGGCCCCTCCGACGCCTCTGGGGAGTTTTTTGACAGCCTGAAGCGGGATGCCTCCCAAGGGGCATCCCGCTTGTTTCTGTTTGCAGAGCGACTTGTGGCAAACCTTTGCGCTTGCTTAGCCCTTGATGCCGGTGGAGGCAATGCCTTCCACCAGGGATTTCTGGAAAATCAGGAAGATAATGGTCGCCGGCACAATGGACAGCGTGGACATGGCCAGCGTGGAACCGATGTCCGAGCCGGAAGAGGGATCGTTGAACAGCTGCAGCGCCAGGGACACAGGGCGCATGCTGGCCCGATTGACGTACAGCAGCGCGGAAAGGTAATCATCCCAGCGCCAGATGAAGGAGAAAATGGCCGAGGTGACCAGCGCGGGCACGATCAGCGGAAGAATGATGCGGAAAAAGATGCCATAATAGGAGCAGCCGTCGATCTTCGCGGCTTCGTCCAGGGTCTTGGGGATGCCGCCGATGAAGTTCATGATCAGGTAGACGAAGAAGCCCTGGATGGCGAAGAAGTATGGCAGGATCATCGGGTAGTAGGTGCCCACCCAGTTCAGGTGACGGTACCACATGAACTGCGGGATCATCAGGATCTGCGCGGGGAGCATCATGGTGGAGAGCACCAGAACGAACAGCAGGCCCCGGAGCTTGAACTTCAGCCGCTGCAGCGCATAAGCCACAAAGGCCGAGGACATCAGCGTGCCAAAGGTGGAGGACAGGGAAATAATAAACGAGTTCAGGAAGAACGTACCAAAGGTGTAACCCATGAATCCCTGCCAGCCCCGGACATAGTTGTCCAACGTCCAGGTGCTGGGGATTAAGTTAGCGGCGGTGGGAAGCACCATTTCCGTGGGCTTGAAGGAGGAGAGGATCATCCACAGCAACGGGTAGATCATCACCAGCGCGCCAAAGAGTACGAGAATATGATAGATTCCCTCCTGGTAGCGTTTCTTGCCTACCATGCTTGCGCACCTTCTTTCATCAATCGTCGTATACCCATTTGCTCCGGCTCCAGAACAGCAGCGCCGTTACCACCGACACAATGATCAGCATGATCCATGCCAGCGCCGACGCATACCCCATTTGGCTCTTGCCTACGGCGGGGAAAGCCTTCTGATACTGATAAACGGTGTAGAACAGCGTGGACTTTCTGGGATCGCCGTTGGTGATCAGCTTACACTGGGTGAAAGCCAGGAAGGAATTGATGGTCTGCTGTACCAGGTTAAAGAAAATGGTGGGTGTCAGCAGCGGCAGGGTTACCTTCCAGAACTGCTGCCAGCTGTTGGCGCCATCCACATGGGAGGCTTCGTACAGTTCACGGGGAATCTGCTTGAGGGCAGCCAGGAAAATCAGCATGGAGGAACCGAACTGCCATACGGTCAGGATGATCAGCACCCAGATGGCCGGACCCTCGCTGAACCAGTTGTATCCGGTAAGGAAAGGAAAGATCTGTCCCAGCAACGCATTGATGGTGCCGTTGGCTTCGAACAGCCGCCGCCACAGTATGGCCACAGCCACGGAGCCGCCGATGATGGAGGGCAGGTAGTAGGTCGCCCGGTAAAAGGGCACCGCCTTGCTCTCATGGTTCAGGATCAGCGCCACGATTAGCGCAAAAATCACCTTCAGCGGCGTGCCGATCAATGCGTAGTAGCAGGTGACGGTAAGGGACTTGGTGAAGGTGGCGTCATCGGTAAGTATTTTGATGTAGTTGTCCAAGCCAATCCATTCCGGGGCGTTTTGAATGTCATATTTGCAGAAGGAATAGAACAGGGAAAGCCCCATGGGGATGACCATAAACATCAAAAAGCCGAAGATAAACGGTAGGCTGAACATGTATCCCGCGGTACTCTCCTGATTCAGCCAGGATGCAAGATTTCTCTTGGGCCGGTTGGATAGGGCAGTCATGACGTGCGTACCTCCTTGCTGGAACATCCAGGGGGGATAGAGAAGAGGAGGGCGATAAACGCCCCCCTCTTAATTCATCTGGCGCTGTCAGGGATGGCAAAGCGCCTGCAAGCAGAGGGCTTAATAGCTCTCGGCAATTTCGTTGATGCCGTCCACCAGCGTTTCAGCCGCTTCCTCCGCGGTGATAGAAGCGCCCTTGAGCAGGCATTCCTCGGACATCAGCTGGATGTACTCGGTCTGGGCGGTGCCAGCGTAGCTTGGCAGCGGCGGGAAGATGGGGCTGCTGTTTTTTTCCACAAAGGCCAGATACTCCACCGCGATGCCGTAGGTGGGATCCACCTCGTTCACCGCGTCGGCGATGGCCGCAGCCACTTCGCTGTTGGCGGGCACGCCGCGCTCGGCGCGCAGAATCTCATTGCCCTTCACGTCGTTGATCAGGTAGTTCAGGATGGCCACCGCCAGGTCGGGATTTTCCGCGTCGGTGGTGACGGAGAAGAACTGGCCGGGCTTGAGGTAGTTGGAGGCCACAGGATCCAGGGAAGGCCAGGTGGAGATGCCCAGCTCAATGCCGTCGGCGGTTGCGGCAGTCTGGTACGCGGCGATCTGGTTGGAGAAGGCCAGGGTGCACCAGCAGCGCACGTCGTTGGTAGCGCCATAAACCAGCGGATACTGGGCCAGGTCGGCGGTGTTCACGCCAGCCAGCTTGTCGGTGTCAAACATCCAGCCCTCAGCCACGCCATCCAGCAGCCGCTGATAGTAGCCGGTCATTTCCTCAGCGTTAGGCAGCAGGCCGTTGGCATCCCACAGGGCGGTGTAGCCCAGGCTGCGGGCGTAGTAGGTCAGGGGATTTTCGGAGTTGCCGTCGCCGTAGATCACGCCCACGCCGGTCTCGTCGTAGATCTTGCGGGAGATCTCCACGAACTCGTCCCAGGTGATATTTTGGGGCACTTCGATGCCCAGGGAATCGGTCAGGGTCTTGTTGTAGAGCATGGCCGGGGCGTTCACGCCGGCGCAGATAGCGTACAGGCCGTCGCCCACCTTACCGGTGTCGATGATGTTCTGCGGCACCTTCGACAGGTCCAGCGCGCCGCTTTCCACATAGGGGGTCAGGTCCAGCAGATCGTCGGCCTCCACCCACTGCTCGATGTAGGCGTAGTCCTGCTGCATCAGGTCGGGCAGGTCGTTGTTGGCCGCATAGGTGCTCATCAGCGCCCAGTAGTTGTTCCAGCTCTGCGTATTCAGGTTGAAGGTGATGTTGGGATAGTTCTCGGTGAAATAGTCCGTGGCGGCCTTGGTCACTTCATCGCGGACCTGATTGCCCCACCAGCCGAAGCCGATTTCCACCTCTCCGGCGGTCGCGGGATCATAGGTGCCCACCGCCAACCCCTCGCCCAGGGCAGGTACAGCCAAGCACAGCGTCAGAAGAAAGGAAAGTGCGACAACCAAAAGCTTTTTCATCGGGTCATCCTCCTTCATATGCAGATGTAAACGAACCATGAATGCATAGGGGCTATGGGAAAGTCAATGGCTTCGTGCCGGAAATCCCCTGCCAGCACCACTGAGAATTTCCACACCGGTGGAGGAACGAAAAAAAAGGCATGCGGCCCGGATGGGGACCGCATGCCTGACAATGTATATTTATTCAAACCACTGCTTGGGCAGATACTTGCGCTGCGCCTCCAGCAGGTCATCAAGGAGCTTCTTGCCATCCTGGAGGGTGACGTGGCCCATCTGCGGATCGTTCATCAGGGTATTCAGGGCCAGCTGACGGTCGCAGGTCAGCGCGGCGCGTACCGTGGCCTCCTGGTTGAGCACCTGGCGGGTCACCAGGGCGTCGATGCCCATGGGCAGGCTGCCCGCATGAATGGGGGCGATGCTGTCCCGGCGGAACAGGGCGTTGGTTTCCACCACCGCGTCCAGGGGCAGGTTGGTGATCTGTCCACGGTTGGGGATGTTCACGTTGGATACCATTTCGCCCAGGCCCAGCAGCGCCTTGATGAGCAGGTGCCCTTCCTCGCCGGAGCCCTTCATATCCAGCTCCTCTTCGCCGGAGAGCAGGCGGTCCCGGCGGGCCAGGCGCTCCTTCAGGTCGTTCTTGCGCCAAGCCACGGTGGTCAGGCCAAAGCCCCAGGAGCGCACGGTTTCCGGATCCTTCAGGTACCAGGGAGGCAGGAACTCCACCAGATGCCGGTCGCCCGCCGCGGCGATGAGGCCGTAGCGCAGGAACAGGTCAAACTTTACCTTGTGGCTGCACACAAAGGAGTTGTTCATCCAGTTGTCATCCATGCCCTTGGTGAAGCCGCTGTCCCGGTACTTCTCGGCAAATTTGCGATACATGGGGAACAGGTCCATGCCCTGGTAGGTGGCGCTGTTCAGCCAGGTGAAGTGGTTGATGCCGATGACCCCGGTGTGGATCTCCTGCCGGGTGACGCCGGGAATGCCGTATTCCTCCTCCAGCATGGCGCACAGCAGCTTCTGGGTGCCGAACACCTCGTGGCAGCAACCGAAGGCCTTGATCTGCGGGAAGGTGGCGTACAGGGTGCGCATGCAGGTGGTCATGGGGTTGGTGTAGTTGATTACCCAGGCGTTGGGGGCGTAGGCCTTGACGGCCTCGGCAATCTCCGCCATCATGGGCAGGGTGCGCATGGCGCGGCTCAGGCCGCCGGGGCCCGCCGTGTCGCCCACGGACTGCCACACGCCCAGCCGCTCGGGCAGGTGCACGTCCGCCTCCATCTCGTCAAAGGTGCCGGGCAGAATGGAAATCACCACAAAGTCCGCGCCGGTCATGGCTTCCTGCAGGGAGCCCGACACGGTGTAGCTCCAGTGCGCCTTGGCTTCCGGATGCTCAGCCAGCTTCCGGCCGATGATGGCGTTCTTCTCCGCCGCGTCCCGGTCAATGTCGTACAGGCGCACCGTGCCCTCCATCTGACCGTCGCCGGTCAGGTCGGTCATGAAGCCCCAGGCCCAGCCGCGGGAACCGCCGCCCACGTAAGCGATCTGCAAATCCAGCACCTTGCCGTTTTCGTACCGCATGGAAGCTTTCCTCCTTCGCCCCCGGGGGAGCGCTCGCAATTCTTCCTGCACAGTATAGCGCAAGAAAAGCGCGATTTCTCCGCTTTTTGTGTGCTCATTCACCGTTTCTTGATTTTTCTTGCGCTTTTTGCGACGGCTGTGCTATACTGCTGCACAGAGGAGGGGAAACCTGTGGACGCGGTGGTGTTTGCCAAAAGGATCCCCGGCATGCGCATGGAGCGCCTGCGCCGGGCCAATCCCTTTGAAATGAAGGTGCTGCACGCGCATGCCTTCTGGGAGATCTATTATCTGCTGGAGGGGGAGTGCGTGTACTTTATCGACGGGCGAAGCTATGCCCTGCGCCGGGGCGCCTTTGTGTTCGTGGGAACCAACGTGCTGCACCGCACCCTGGCGGAGCGTCACGAGCGCATCCTGATTGAGCTGGACCCGGCCGCGCTGGCGGACTTTGGCATGCGCCTGGCCGCGCTGGAAAACAACGCCAGCATGGCGATGCAGCTGCCGCCACCGCAGCAGGAGCAGGTGGAGGGCTTTCTGCGCTGCATTGCCGAATGCCTGGAGGAGGAAGCCCCGGGGTATGCGGCCCGGGCGCGGCTTTATCTGCTCTGCCTGCTGAGCTATGTGGACGAGCATGCCCGGGGAGCGCCGGCGGTTCCGCGGGATCTGTCCCCGCGCCACCGCCTGGCGGAGGGCGTGATCCGCTACCTGGACGCCCACTACGACCAGGAGGTTACCCTGGAGGAAGTGGCCCAGGCGCTGTATGTGAGCAAGTACCACCTCTCCCGGGCGTTTAAGGAAGTGACGGGCTGCACCCTGGTGGAATACCTGACCGCGGTGCGCCTGCAGCGCGCCCGGTATCTGCTTGCATCCACCCGATTGCGGGTTTCGGAGGTGGCCAGCCGTGCGGGCTTCAATTCGCTGCCGCATTTCAACCGCGTATTTTTGCGCCAGACGGGGATGGCGCCGCTGCAATACCGCAAGGCGCTGACCCAGGGGCAGGCGGAGCGCCCCGCTGTACCGGAGCAGGGATTATTCCTGTCGTAGGGCCTCCACGGGCACCATCCGCGCCGCCCGCAGCGCCGGCGCCACCCCGAAGAGCAGCCCCAGCGCCGTGGCGCCGGCCAGGGTGGGCAGCACGGTTTCCAGGGTCAGGGCGGCGCTGAGCCCGATCCATCCGCCAAACAGGCGTACCATCACGCCGCCCAGGGCCACCCCCAGCACGCCGCCCAGCACCGCGTAGCTGGCGGCCTCCAGCAGAAACAGCAGCCCCACCTGGGCGCTGGTGCCGCCCACGGCTTTGATGACGCCGATTTCCCGCCGCCGCTCCCGGACGCTGACCAGCAGGATGTTCATCACCCCGATGCCGCCGGTGAGCATGCACACCGCCGCCACGCAGGCGAGCACCATCACGAAAATGCGGACCACCGCCCGGGCCGCGTCGATTTCCTCCGCCAGGGACATGGCGTCAAATTCCCCTCCCTGGGCGGAAAGGGCCGCCAGGGCGCTCTCCGCCACGGCGTCCGCCTGCTGCCCCTTGGGAATGGAGAGGGTCAGCTCCTGCACCTGCCCGCCGAAGGTGTCCAGAAAGGTGGTCAGGGGCATATAGGCCGTGCCCTGGCAGCCGCTGAGCAGCTGCACCGTCTGGTCGGCCACGATGCCAACGATCCGCATTTGCCGGTTGCCCACGGTGAGCCGTTTGCCAACCAGCGCTTCCGGATCCTCGGGGGAGAGGGAGGCGGCCAGGGCGTGGTCTACCACCGTGACCGTGTCCCCGGCGAGGAATTCCCCCGGCAGAAAAAACCGCCCTGACTCCACCTGCAGGGCGTGCACCTCCTGGGCGCTGGCGTCCAGACCGGAAAGCTGGGCGTAGACGGGCGTATCCCCCAGGAGCACCGCGCCCAGGGTGGCTGCTCCGGCACAGGCGGGCGCGCCGGTGGCGGCGGTTACCAGCGGCCCGTCGCCGGCGGTGAGGGCGCGGTCGCTGAAGCTGCTGGCCGTGATCCACACCTTGTCCACGCCCAGGCGGGCGATTTCCGCCTCCACCTGGGTTTCGCCTGCGCCCCCCAGCGTCCATACGGTCAATATGGCGCCGATGCCCACCCCAAGCCCCAGTATGGTGAGCAGGGTGCGCACCGGATTCTTTCGCACGTTCAGCGCGGAGAGGCCCGCGGCATCCCGCAGCTTCAAGGCGTCATCTCCTTTATCCGCTGCCCCGGGGAAAGTTCCCTGGCGCTGCTCACCACCACGGAGGTCCCTTCGGGGAGCGCGACCCAGGCGGACACCTCGTCCTGCGCCACCACGGCGGCGTCGGTTTCCCAGGCGCGCCCGTCGGCGATCCACCACACGCTCCCCTCCTGGGACAGCGCCTGCAAAGGCACCACGGTGACGTTTTCCGCCCGCAACAACTCCACCTCTGCTTCCACCTGCGCGCCCAGGGGCAGCTCCAGCCGCTGGTCCAGGGCGAGCGTCACCTGGCAGGTGACCTGGCCGGTGGCGGCGTCCGTGGCCGCGGCGCCGATGCTCTCCACGGTCGCCTGCGCCTGTTCAACGCCCTGCACCAGAATGCGCGCCCGCTGTCCGAGCTGCAGCTTCTCCGCGTCCCGCAGGGCGGCGCTGGCAACCACCTGTTGCTGCTCGCCGCTGAGCGCCATGGCCAGCGTGCCCGCCGTAACGCCGGAGTGAGCGGTGACGTTCACCTGCTGCACCAGTCCATCTACCTGGGCGCGGACGGTTAAGGCCTCCAGGGCCAGCTGCGAGGCCGCAAGGTTTTCCCAGGCGGCGGATTGCAGGGCTTCCGCCGTGCCGGTCAGCTCCGTTGGCAGCGCGCCGCTTATGCTTTCTCCCCGGGCAAGGCAGGCGGTGACCGCTGCCTCCTGCGCCGTGCCGTCCATGCGAAACAGCGCTTGCCCCGCGCTGACCCGCTGGCCGGGGCGGACGTATACCTCCGCCACCAGGCCTGTGGAGGGAGCCAACGCCCCGTATTCCGTTTCATACCGCACCCGTCCGCTAAGCGCCAGCACGCGCTCCACTGTTCCCAGGCATACCGTGGCCGTTTCCACCTTCACGGCGCGCTCGGTTTCGCCGCTTCCCGCTGCCAACGGCGTGGCAAGCATCACCGCCGCCACCGCGGCCGTTACGGCAAGGCACCCATAAGAAGCCCAGATTTTCCGCACCCTTCCACCGCACCTTCCATGTTTTCTGCGCCGGTAGTGTTCCACAATTTCGCCGGGTTCTGAACGGAAATTTTTGGGAGGCCGGTGAAAAAGTGCTTGCAATCCCTTCCTGTATATGCTATACTGTGTTGCGTGACCTTGGGATTATAGCTCAGTTGGTTAGAGCGCCACGTTGACATCGTGGAGGTCAGAGGTTCGAGCCCTCCTAATCCCACCATAGCGAAGCCACCCGATTGTCGGGTGGCTTTTTTGCTAGGTTTTTCAAGGGTTTGCGGGCTTTCCTACCGCTGCGGAACGGGCCCAAAGGCGGAAGGTTTCGCGGGGAAACCTCCCGCTTTTTTTGACCCTTTTGCAGGGTTTTGGGCCTTTTGTCACACATTTTGTCGCATACTTGCCCCTTTTAGGGCCCGCAAGCCCAGGTATTTCGGGCGTTTGCGGACTTGGGCTTTGTCACATAAAGTGTCACATGGCGGCCCTTTTTTCGGTGATTTTTTCCACCGCGTACAGGTGCTTCATAACGCCTTCATGCCGGGTTCTGGCGTAGACCCGTTCCACCATGCGGGTGTCCGCGTGGCCCATGAGATCCGCCACCTCCGCGGAAGTTTTGCCGTACTCCTTCATCTGCGTGCCGAAGGTGGTGCGGAAGTCCGCGTCGCTGTACCCTTTCAGGTGCAGGTGCGCCAGGGCCCGCTTACTTACCCGCGCTTTGTGGGAGTAGCACCAGGGCTTGTCTCCCCCCAGGATGAAGCCGCGGGGTTGCTGCTCCGGACGCAGGATGTCCACCAGCACCTTGGGCAGCAGCACCGTCCGGGCGGCATGGGCCGTTTTGGGCTTGCCGATGTATGCCCGGCTGTTACCCGGGTAGGTAACGGCCTGCACCACCTTGGCGTATTGCTGCTCCAGGGCAACGTTTTCCCAGCACATGCCCAGGGCCTCCTCCGGGCGCATGCCTGTGTAGGCCAGCAGGCCCATGTAGAGCCGCTCATCCCGGTCCTGCAGGTGTGGGATGGCCTGGCGCACTCGCTGGATCTCCGCGTCCGTCATGGCCTTGTGGTGCCCGGCGTCCTCCGCGCGGATGTTCAGCAGGGAATGTTTGAAGGGCGTTTCCGGGATGATCTTCATTTCCACCGCCACCTTGAAGATGCGGCTGGCCAGCCCGGAAACTCGCTGGATGGTGCAGGCGTTGAGGTTCTTCTTACGTCCGCGCTCCCCAGCCGTGGCCATCCAGTCATAGAACTGCTGGATGGTGGCCACGGTCACCTGGTCCATGGGCATGTCCCCCAGAAAGGGCAGAATGTTCAGCTCCAGGTACAGCCGGTAATTGGCGACGGTTTTCGGGGCCAGCCGGGCCATGAAGGTGGGGGCGTAGGTTTCCTCCACAAACTGGCGCACCGTGGGCGTTTTGTGGACGTGCGCCGCTTCCACGGCGTCCGCCGGAACCACCAGCCCCGCCGCAATGGCCTGCCGCAGGTAGTCATCGAGGATTTCCTGCTGGGTTTCCCCGGAGAGCCAAACGCATTGATCGCCGATCTTTGCGCGCTGTCGGATTCTTTTCTTGGACATGTCGAATGCTCCCTTCGACATATCCGCCCCGTCGGATGTGGAGTTTTCAAGGTAGGCGGAAGCCGTCTGTTTCCCGTAGGTAGGCGGGGCGTTTCCTTTGCGCACGGCCTCCGTAGGAAATTGTATCACACGATGGTCATGCAATGCAATCTCACCTCCTTTGCTTATCGTTCCTGATGGTTTTTGCCGGTGTCGCTGCGGGCGCTTTCCCGCGCTTCCCTGCCGGCGTAGGTGTCCAGCACCTCTGGAGGGATACGCTCCAGCACGCCCAGGGCTGCGGCGTAGTCTTTGCGCAGCTTGGCGTCCTCCAGCTGCTTGGCAAAGCTCCTTTGCCGGGTCTGCTCCAGCCGGGCGTTCAGCTGCGCATTTTCGGCTTTCAGGGCCTGATTTTCGGCCATGGTATCCGTGAAGGCAATGTTGTACCGCTTCAGCTGCGCCCGCAACTTGGCCACGTCGGGAAGATACCAGTCCAGCGTCTCGCCAATCTGCTGGGCGCGGGCCTTGTAGTTGAGCAGGTTCACCCCGTCCAGCAGGGCTTCCAGGCGTTCCTTTTGCTTGTTGAGCCGGGCCATTTGCTTGAACACCCGGGGCGGGATGTGGTCCCGGCCTGTTTCGGCGGCGCTCTCGCCCCGCTCCAGCTGGGGATATTGCCGGGTCATGTGCCGGTAGAAATCGTCCTGCCACTGAATCAGCTGTTGCGGTTGCCGATGATCTCCTTGGCGGACAGGCGGTTGTCCGCCGTGAGGGGCACGAAGGTTACGTGCATGTGCGGGGTTTTTTTTTCCAGGTGAATCACCGCGGAAAGGATGGTTTCCGGCCTCTGCCGCTGGGTGAGAAAGTCCAGGGCATAGCGGAAATAGGCGCAGATTTCCTGCGGGTTTTTGCCGCGAAAGAGCTCGGGGCTGCCGGTCATTAGGGTTTCCACCAGGCGGACGCTGTCCGGCCGGGTGCGGCAGCCTGCCTGGGCAATTTGGCGTTCCGCCTCCGCCCGGTAATGTCCACGAGGTTCCACCAGGTGGACGTTCAGGTGGCTGCGGCTGGTATCCACATCCGGGTTGCTGGCGTAGCGCTCCTTGGCGCGCTCGTTGTGGGCCTCGATGCGGCCGATCTCCGGGCCTTTATACTTGGCAAAGCGTAGAATGGCATACATGGGTTGGCTGATAAAGCTCACCTCCTGAGCGTGTTTTGGAAAAAGGCTGCGTACATACGTACCTGCGTACCGTTGCCCTGTACGTATGTACGCAGCGTTGGGCGTTATGCTTTACTGGAAACGTCGTTTTCTGTAAAGGGGTTCCCGGGGGAAAAGTCCTTCTGCCAGCCGTCGCAGGTCTGCATGGGGAGCTTCAACAGCGACTCGATGCCGTGAAAGCCCCATACCCGGCGGCCTGCCGCGTTGAGCTGGTTGTTGTTGTGCGTAATGTGGTAGCGCTGCTGGTTGTCCACCAGAAAGTCGCTGAAGCTGCGGGGCTTGAGGGCGGAGAAGCTGTTCTCCTCGCACCAGATGCAATAAATCTTGTACAGCTCCTTGGCGCTGATCCTGCCGTCGGGTTTCAAGGCGATGTAGCCGGTGGATTCCATGAACAGGATGACGTTGTTGGCGTCCTGGCGGAGCACCTCCCGGTTGGCGATGGCACGCGGGCTCTCGGTGAAGCGGAAGTGATTGGCTGCCAGGCGCTTCAGCCCGGCAAGCGCCCAGAGGAGGATGCCCTCCGCCTCCCGGCACATTTTCTCCGCCAGGTCGGGATCGTCCACCCTGTGGGCGGGGCGCTCCCGGGTGGTGAGGATCAACTGACGGCGGTAGAAACCGTCGCTGCGGTCGTAGAGGGCTTGCAAATCGCCGTTGCTGAAGGCCAGCAGCCGAGCATACATCCAGCCCTGGTAGCTCTGGCGGCCCTTCCTTTCCAGGTCCATTTTGCCCTGGGCCGTCACCAGGGACTTCACATAGTTGGTCTGTTTCAGGGCTTCCATGCGCATGTCGTCGTCGATCATCAGGTGGATATGCTCCAGGTCCGCCCGGGCGAAGCGGTTCTCCGAAACCTTGCCCACGCTGCCGTCCTTGGCGTTGCAGCCGAATAGGCGGGACAGCACGTTGCCAATTTGGCTTTTTCCTTCGCCGCCGTTGCCCTTGATGATCATCATGCGCTGACCTTTGTTGCTGGGGATCAGACAATACCCCACGTATTCCTGGAGGGTGGGGATATCCTCCGCGTACAGCAGCTCCTCCAGGAAGCGGAGCCAGGTTTCCGGCTGCGGGGCGTCGGGACGATCGGCCACGGGAAAGCGGCTGCGGACAATCTCGCGTTTTTCCGGGCAGAAGGTTCCATCCAGATACAGCGTGCCGTTTTGCAGGTGGATACGGTCGTCCTGGGGTGGAAGCTCCTCCACATGGGCCATGATTTTGAGCAGCTCCAGGATGCCGGTAATCTTCCGGGCCACGCTCAGCGCCGCGTAGGGCTCCACCTGCTGGAAAATCGCCACCTTCAGGGGCGTTTCGTCCACCATGCAGCCCTCGGGGGTAAAGAACGCGCCTTCGGTGTAGCACAGCTGATGCGCTGACAGGTATTGCTGGCAAAAGCGGCTTTCGTTGATGTGCCGGCCGTCATACCAGACGGGAAAAGCCTCACCCGGCGAGCTTGCAATCTTCATCCGCTACCTCCTCCCCTCGAGCCGCCAGAAGGCGGTTTTTCATTTTCGCTAGGGTACCGTCCAGGGTGATTCTCGCGGCGGTGGAACGCCGCAGGGATGCACCCGCGTCATAGAGCCGGTCAATGAGATGTGAAACGTAAGGCAGCTCCCGCACCGCCTCCGCGAAGGCGGGGTTCCAGGTGGCATCCTCCGGCGCGGGGGCATAGCGGGCCTTCTGCTCCTTGAGCAGGCACTCATAATCGATCAGGACGGCCACGCACGCCGCCTCCGCCTGCCGTTGCCGGGTCTGCGCCGTACGGTTTCCCTGGACAGCCGCGGCAACGGGTGTACGGGGATCGATGCCGAAGTCAGCGGCAATCTTACGGGCGGCGTCCAGGGGGCTCAACTGGAACAGCCTGCCCACAAAGTCGATAACATCCCCAGTTTCATGGCAGCCGAAGCAGTAGTACCGCGCATCCACCTTCATGGAGGGATGCCTGTCGGAATGAAAGGGACAGCAGATCATGCCGTTGGCCGGGACGCGCAGGCCATAAAAGACCGCGGCTTCCCGGGTGGTAACCGCTGCTTTCACCGCGGCAAAAATTTGCATCAACACACGCTCCTTTCTCGTGTAAAATCCGTATGCGCCGCGTTTTGGCCGGAACGCAGCGCCGTGAGCATCCGACGTCGTAAGGATATTGTACCGGCTGCAAGGGTTTTTGTCCGAAAACAAAGCGGATCTGCAATTCGGCCTCATTCAAGGCAGGGCATATTGCAGATCCGCAACAAAACGTGTACAATTTAGCCAAAGATACCCCAACGGGAGGTCACCCTTATGGAGGAACAAAAGACGCCGGGCATGCGCATTCGAGCGTTACGGGAAATGAAATTTCAGTCCATTCGGAATCTGGCGGAGCAGGCGGGGATTTCCCCGTCCACCCTGGGCCGCATCGAGACTGGCGCCATGAAAAGCATCGGCAGCGAAACCCTGGCAAAGCTAGCCGTTGCCCTGGACGTATCGGCGGACTACATTCTGGGCCTGACGCCCGTGCAGAAACGCCGAAACATGGACGTTGTGGCCACGGGGCTTTCCGAGGAAAGCGTGCGCAGGCTGATTCATCGCACCGTGGATACGGACATTGTGAACCGCCTCATGGAGCACAAAAGCTTCCCGCTGCTGACCAAGTACATCCGCATGTATTTTTCCAATCAGACGGAATACGGCATGCAGGCCCGAAACAGCCTCTTTGACCTGGCAACGGATGAGCTGCGGAACATAGCCCTTTCACCGGAGCAGAAGCGGGAAGCCATGGAATCCGCCGTGCTGCTCAAGTCACAAAAGACAGCGCCCCACGAAGCCGAAATGGAGAAAATCAAGACCACCTTTCTGGCTATTCTCAAGGACATCAAGAAGGGCCTGGAAAACGAGCAGCCCACTTCGCCCCCCATACAGATGCAGGTATTCCAGGCGATTCTGCAAACCGCAGGCAGTGCCGTCGCCGTTCCCCCGGACCTGGACGCATTCCTGGACAAGCTCATCGCCATCATGCGCCAGACCTGCCCTATGTCCGACGAGAGCGCCCGGCTGTTCAAGGCGCTTTTCCAATCCATGATCGCGGACAAGGCCGCAAGCCAACGCACGCAGGCATAACGTGGGGAGTATTCCGTGGGGAGGCAGTTCCGCCCTTCCGGAGCAGGCATTCCCAGGTACGCGCAGATATACCTTTGCTGGCCGCTTCCATGGAGGAACAAAAGGAGTCTGCAACGATGTCATGGCATGCGCGATGGCTCCTTTTGACACGCCGGCGCCCGCCGCGCCGGTCCGTCCCCTTGCAGCGTCAGCGGCCCGCAAAGGTATAACACACTAGACTTTGCAGGCAAAGTCGTGTGCCAACAGGGGTGCTGCTCGCCCCTATTGGATGACCCAGAGCAAAGGCGCGGAGCCCCTTTGGAGGCCCCCTCCGCTGGCATGGAGGCACGCTGCTGCCTCATGCGAGCTGGATAGGCACACGGCATCTGCGGCTGCCCTTTACATCCGCATATGCAAAAAAAATAGAGAGGCATGGTTCGCTGACCATGGCCTCTCTATTTATGTTGCTCCAGGAAAAGATCGATTATGTCACTGACCGCTTGTTTCTCGCGTTGGGAAAGCTGATCCCATCGGTTTATCAGATGCTGTTGTTCAGCGGTGAGGTGCGCGTCCTCCCCTTCCTCAAAGAATTGAGCAAGCGTAATTCCCAGTCCATCGCAAAGCAAAGAGAGTGTTGACACCGTCGGATTCGTTGAACGTCCGAAGATGTTCTTGATGGTAGTAACCTCTAAAACAGCACCATTCTCAAACCAGCAGGAGCTGGACAAAGCCTTCGTGCCTGTCTAAGTTACCTCTAAAACAACACCATTCTCAAACTGACCTGGTTAACGCTCCTGAACAGGTGACGGTCTAAGTTACCTCTAAAACAACACCATTCTCAAACCATGCTTCCAGCAGGAAAGGCTTTCCCCGCGTCTAAGTTACCTCTAAAACAACACCATTCTCAAACGAAGCCTGCAAAGCATGAACCAGCGCATGGGGTCTAAGTTACCTCTAAAACAACACCATTCTCAAACTCAGGTCTGCGACAGATACATAAGAATCACGTCTAAGTTACCTCTAAAACAACACCATTCTCAAACAGGTAACGCATTCGGCATAAATCAATGTTGTCTAAGTTACCTCTAAAACAACACCATTCTCAAACTCAGCGTTTCTTCTGCCTTCAAGCAGATCACTGTCTAAGTTACCTCTAAAACAACACCATTCTCAAACCGCGAACTGCTGCAGCTCCTTTTCCAGCTGTCTAAGTTACCTCTAAAACAACACCATTCTCAAACCAATACGATGGCAACCTATCCGTCTGAAGAGTCTAAGTTACCTCTAAAACAACACCATTCTCAAACACCTATGATGATATAGAGCGCATCATGAAGGTCTAAGTTACCTCTAAAACAACACCATTCTCAAACGACTTTGTGCGCATGTGCCAGCGGCAATGGGTCTAAGTTACCTCTAAAACAACACCATTCTCAAACGAATTTAGCGGGGGAGACGTGGTTTCCGTAGTCTAAGTTACCTCTAAAACAACACCATTCTCAAACCGCGCCGGTGTCCACTGTGTCAGTCCATATGTCTAAGTTACCTCTAAAACAACACCATTCTCAAACAACCGCGTGGGCGTAAGTACCAGCAGGCTGGTCTAAGTTACCTCTAAAACAACACCATTCTCAAACAAGTGTGGTTATGCTATTTCTAATTTCATCAGTCTAAGTTACCTCTAAAACAACACCATTCTCAAACAGGTCGGTGCGGGTCAGTCCTGCTTCGATCGTCTAAGTTACCTCTAAAACAACACCATTCTCAAACGTCTTTGCTTCGCATAATGGATAGCCATATCGTCTAAGTTACCTCTAAAACAACACCATTCTCAAACAGAAGGTGTTCGTGTATTCACCCTGTGGATCGTCTAAGTTACCTCTAAAACAACACCATTCTCAAACATGCTTTCAGAATGTGCCCTATCTTTCACTCGTCTAAGTTACCTCTAAAACAACACCATTCTCAAACTTGTGCAGATTGCTATAAGGAAAATCATTAGTCTAAGTTACCTCTAAAACAACACCATTCTCAAACGACCAGGCGATGATGTACATATGGCAATGCGTCTAAGTTACCTCTAAAACAACACCATTCTCAAACGGAAGCGCTGACCCAAGCAATGCTGGCCGCGGTCTAAGTTACCTCTAAAACAACACCATTCTCAAACCATACCATTTCGCCCCGGCTGGGCGTTAAGTCTAAGTTACCTCTAAAACAACACCATTCTCAAACGCGCGGCCTGGCGTAGGCAAGTCGGCGCTGGGTCTAAGTTACCTCTAAAACAACACCATTCTCAAACGGAAGAAATAATAACACATTCATTTCATTTGTCTAAGTTACCTCTAAAACAACACCATTCTCAAACGGAGCGGCGGATGAGTTCTGATAGCTGCATGTCTAAGTTACCTCTAAAACAACACCATTCTCAAACTCTTCATCGTCAACAACTGCGTCAGTTTCGGTCTAAGTTACCTCTAAAACAACACCATTCTCAAACGACCATGGCCTTGTATTCTTCCGTTGCACTGTCTAAGTTACCTCTAAAACAACACCATTCTCAAACCAGCATCACCGCAAGCCCCTCACCGCGCAAGTCTAAGTTACCTCTAAAACAACACCATTCTCAAACCATCCGTCAAACCATTTCAAACTGTCACCCGTCTAAGTTACCTCTAAAACAACACCATTCTCAAACCCCAAATCCTGTGGGAGGAGAATCGCACGACACCATCCGTACGGTTGCAGAGGTAACCATCCGCCTTCATTATAACGAATCAGGGTAGATTTCGCAATCGTCTTTATCAATAATCCAAACCGTTTCAGTGGTTCTGTCGATTGCCGGGCAAGAAGCTTCCACCAGCAGCATGCGCATCTTGCGATAAAACGCCTCACGGTATAGTGCTTTCAGTTCCGCCTGAGACAGATATTGTTTCAGATGGACAAAGATAAAACATTCCTTGCGCAGATAGGCCTGAGCAATGCGCATTCGCCGCAGGAGGCGTTCAGGCAGGTCTGCCGTCCGATCGTCAAAACGCAGCCCGCACAGCTTAATCAGCTGCGCCCAATCCAGCTCATCCGCAAAAAGCAGGTGCTCCTCGCTCTCCAGCGCAATTTCGCCAGCCCAGGCCAGCACCTGCTGGCATACCTCCTGTGTGTGGAGAAAGTGTTCTGCGGACGCCGCCTGTGCCTTCGCCCATTTGGTCAACATCGCCTGCGCAGCGCGGTCGTTGAGCTCCACGCGCAGCGGATCGCTGATTACCTCGCAGTATTTTCCGAATTCCAGAGGCTGCATGTTTTTCGACAACACAAAGCCGCCGCTGTCTCCTTGCGCTTGAGCAATCAGTTCTCCTACCACCCGGCGAAATCGTATCGGCGATTCGATAGCGAATACGGGTACGCGATTCTCCGGCCAGTCAATGACCATTTCGCGGTTCAGATAGGCCAGTCTCATAGCACAATCAGCCTTTCGTCGCTGTCAATCACATCGGACGTCGTCTCTCCCAGAATAAACTCACTACGGGCAAACTGTTTTTCCGTGATGCACAGCACCTGAATCAGACCTGCCGCGGGTTTGTTTCGCCGCAGGTTGGCCAAAATCGCCTGTACTGCGGTCATATTCAGCGCCAGCTTGCAGTAAACCGACTCCTGGAGCATCAAAAATCCATTTTGGATCAGATACCGATGAAACAGGCTGTAGGCACGGCGATCCTCCCCGTCCGTTGAAGGGAGGTCGTAAAGTACCAATACACGCATAAACCTATAGCTCATCGCTGTAAAACCGAAGCTCCTCCATGTCGTTTTCCTCCAAGGCGCGGAATACGCTCTTGCAGTAGATTTTGATTGCGTTGCTCACGTATTGCCGGCTCTGGGAGATCGTCACCTTCCGATTGAGGACGTCGATCAGCGCAAGCCTGACCTCCTTGTTCATTTCCTTTGGCCGCAAGTCATATACCAACCTGTCGATCAGCGGCCGATACGGTTCCATCAGATCGCAAGCCAGGTTGAAGGGATTGAGCATGTTATCATGAAACACGCCCAGCTGCGTCACATAACCGTTGGCAACAATCTCACGATTGAAGGCTGAAAGAAGGATGGCATAGCCAAAGTTCAGCGCCTGATTGATCGCGCAGCCATCCCCACGCGTAAATCCCACGCCAAACAATCCGCCAAAGTAGACCTTTGCCGCATGTCCCTCGCGATTGCTAGCATCCGCGCCCTCTACATGTTCAGCATAGACTTCCAGCATCTGCGCTCGCTCCGCCTCATGCGCGTAGAGAAGCATGGCCTGTTGCTTTCGGATTTTCTCGCGAATAATCGTGCCCCAGAGCAGATTCTTTCGCTCTTTGGGCCAGGCAATCTGACTGCGCAGCTTGCCGCTGGCGTCATAGCTGCCATAGCAGGGCATCACCTCAGCTGCCGGATTACGCTGCTCGTCGCAAAAGATGATTTTCACTTTTCTCCGCGACAGCTCCACCATTAGCGCCGCCGTCATAGACACTGCGGTCGATTCCACGATCAGCGTTCCAATCTCGGACAAGTGAATCCGAGTAACATCTTCCCGGCGCACCTGCAGGTATCCAAGGCTCATATCCAGCTTGCAGCGGCTGGAGATTACCACAGTTCGCCAGCTCATAGCCTATTGAGGTCAACGACCCGCTCATACAGGCCGGTCGGAGACTGATGGATAAGCAGTGCTTGGGCGCATCCAGAAATCATTCCTGAAGGGTGCAGGATGCCAAAATTCTTGACCAGTCCGATGCCTGTCAGATCTGCTTCTCCTCCCACCCGTGAGAACAGGTTGAGGAGCTGACACAAAATGCAGCACTGCTGCGCAACATCCAGAGCCTCAAACGCCGCTCGAGCCTGGAGCAGCTTGTCCCTTTGGCCGCTCATTCTCTGACAATAGGGCATGCGCTCCATTTTTTGCACGAACAGGTCGTAAAGTGCCAAGTTTTTCTCCGGGCAGAGACCATCCCGGGGGTTGGGCCGATATCCGTCCCCGCCGCGAAGACGTTCGTATTCCATACTTTCCCGCGCAACCTTAACGATCTTTTTGATATATTGTTCCCACTCCTCCGATACCATCAGCTGATTGGCGTTCTGGATGCAAAGATTACCGTTGGTCCTGCCTGTTATATACATTTTATACCCGTCCAAGGAGAGTAACGCTCGCATACGAATGATTGGCAGGATGATCCGAGGCTCCTTCAGGTCGCGCATCTCGATGCAGTGGCGTAGCGCAAGCTCCGGGTGGGAGACAGCGTCGGGGTACAGGTGCAGCGGTATGTCAATGAGGGAGCGTACCCGACGTCGACGCAACGTATGTTCCACCAGCATGAAGCATGCGCCGGTAACCTTGTTGTATCCGCCATACTTTTCGATCGGCAAGCCCTTCTTGAGCGGCATCTGGCCCTGGCCTTGGGGCTTCGGCTGCAAATCAAACAGTATGCCGCTGTAGATTACCGACATCATCGTCACCAGCGGGCTGTTGCGCGCCATTGTCCGGCGCACGGTAGCGATAGACCCTCCATCTGCCGGATCCCACGCCAGCACGCCACCACGATGGATTTCCATCTTCAAGAGGCTGTCCAGATTGACGGTATAATTGTCCCTGTGCTCGCAAATGTATCGCATGGGCGAATGGGTAAACTGCGTGTTATAGATATTGCCCACAACAATGTTGAGATATGCGTCCTTGGCATGGTGCAGGTCGTTGAGTTCTCGCACCTTAGGCAGGCTTCGTGCATGGCGAAAGTCAGATACCAGTCCCGCCTTCACATAGACGATCTCGCTGTCGGGCATCATGCGCCCTAATAGCTGGGCGACCGCCTTGGTGCCCTGGCGGGTCTCCACAAGCTGTCGCGCTGCAAATGAGGTTAACTCCTCGTCTGTAAAGCCCGTGCGGCGCGTCAGTCGCTCGTACTTCTCTCTGGAGATCAGCTTCCTGTACAGCAGCATGCTCCAAAACGCCCTTTCCCCCTCCACAATCTCATGACTGAGTGGATAGTCATTGCCTTTCTTTTCATTTAGCGTCCGCTTGACGAGCACGCGATTGTCAATGCTATCATCCTTCACGCGCGAACGGGGGTAGATATGGTCGATGTCATAGAGGCTCTCGCTACGCAGCAGTTCCTCCAGATCGATACGCTCGCCAGAATACATGCACCTGCCCATCTGTGTGTAGTAAAGGTAGATCTTGTCCTGACGCAGCCGCTGGCTGTCCGTCTGCATCAGGGTCTCGTAGAGCGCGCCCGCCTCATTCTGGAAGGTCTCATAGCATGCCAGCAGGGTTTGCTTGCGCTTAGGCTTGCGTTCGGGCTTTTTTTCTTTACCGCGCGCCATTTCTATGAAAATCTTTTTCGGGTCATGTCCGATCACCTTGCGCAGTTCACGAGCAACCAGCACGGTCTGGCGGATCTGCCGTTTTACTGACGGCGAGACGTACAGTTCGTCTATGAAGTCATACAGACTTTCCTCCCCCACATCACGGTTGCGCGCCTCGATTGCCTCTGCAAACATATAGCGATCGCTCAGCAACCCCATCAGCGTCTCATTTGTCTTCCACAAGGTATCCAATATGCTTGCGCCATCCGGCTGGCCAGGCACAAAGGACGTCACCTCGCACAGCAGTTCCCGGCTCAGGCGTCCCCATCCCGCGCAGTGAAGGCGTAGCAGGCGGCCGATCACGTCGTCGGTTAGCCCCAAGCTGCGCAGCTTTTCCCGAAGCAATCTGCGATCATCACCAAAATATGTTGCCGCCAGTACGATTTCTTCAGCCTTCGCATCGTCATATTTCTCCCCAAGAATCTCCTGCAGTGCAAGCGTCGTGCGCAGGCTGCTCTTGACACCGCCCTGCACGTCGATGCCCCCAAGGTCCTCCCGGCTCACGTCGTAGCCCTGCGCCCGCAGGAAGCCGACGATGTTACGAATGCCCGGCTTCCTGATTTTCAGGAATACCTGCTCAAAAATCGCCTGTTTCAGCTCAATGGAGAGCGGCTCGCCCTTTACCGTCATGGGGTTCAGTTCGTTGAGCACTGTGAAACGCTCATAGATGGGCGAGCAGGCGGGCAGCACGTCGCATCCGCGCAGGTAGGTGCAGGAGGAGGTCATACGGTCAATGAAAGCCTGTGCGCTGCGGACGCGATCCACTCGGTCTTCAAAATTCCAGGGATAGATTGGTCCCTCCGTCTTGCGTACGAACCAGCTATTGGGGGAATGTGGATTGAGCGGCCCCACATAGTACGGAATGCGAAACACCAATAGTGCACGAATCTTATCCGCCGGCGTCAAGCCTTCGACATCCTTCTCCTTCAAAAAGGGCAGATAGACGGCCGCCCGATCCAGAATCTGTTCCATCTCTGCCCTGTGTAGCTGGTAGGGAATGACACTATTGTCGCCGGAGATAAGCTTTGGCAGAAGTGTTCCTTCCTTTGCCCGTGTTCTCAGGGCTTGTACACGTTCGTCCTGCTCCAGCGTATCCAGTACCTTCTCGATAAACTTGCAAAAGTCCTCATGCCCACAGACCTTGACTGTCTGTTTTTTTCCTTCAACCCATGCATGCCCGACAATGCTCGCATAGTTACCCGGCACGTCCGTTGCGCGGAACACGCGATTGTACAGTGTGCGATCTGCGCGCAGGACTGCCTTGAGCTCGGCCAAATCCTTCTTATTCTGCTCGTACTGCCGTACTTTTGCCTCAGAGATGGATGAAGCGCCGCCAAGGAGACGCTGCAATACGCCCCAGTTATACAAGCTGCGCCATGCCTCCAGCAACGCGAAGCGATCGCCAAGCACGGCCTCCAGTACCGGCAGTCCATCCTCATAGCCGGCCTTGCGAAATTCTGCCTCCTTTTGCTCGGCTTCTTCCAGCGTTGGGTCCTCATAAAGCTCGGACAGCTTGACCTTTGCGCCGGTCAATGCCTTGACCCACGTCTTCTGCTGTTTCGTCTCCGCTGCGAACACGGCGTTCAGCTGCTTTTGCCGTGCGCTGATACTGAGTGTGCTGTCCATCAACAGGGGTCTGAGCGTATCGATATCATGGCAACGCAGCTCCATTCCCAGCTCGTCTTCGAACCTCAGTTCCAGCTCGCGTATGATTTCTTCCAGCTCTGGCAGCTGTCCATCTCCCAAGTCAGCGTACAGGAAATGACCTCGTTTCTTGAGGATATGATGCAGCGCCAGGTAAACCAGCCGCACATCGAAGGGCCCGTCCTGTGTCATCAACGCACGACGCAGATGATAGACCGTCGGGTACTGAGCATGATACTCTCGGTCGGTCCAGCCTTTCTGTTCAAAGAGCGTGTACTTCCACGGCTTATCTTGAGACCAGAGCCTTGCCGCGTCCATGCGCTGAAAGAAGGCAGGATCCACCCGCGCAATCTGTGCCTGGAACAGCTCCTGCAGCAGAGCCAGGCGCTGATTTCGGCGGTCATATCGCCTGCGTTGCACGCGCGCCACGCGGCGCGCAGCAGCGGTCTGCGCCTCCTCAAAGAGCCGAACGCCCCACATATCCTTCCCTTTGACCCTGCATAGCCTGTATGTTTCATCACTCACAGCCCAGCCGACTGATGTCGAACCGATGTCCAGGCCCAGATATGCCGCGTTTTTTCCGCAACGCTCCATTGACAATCCCCATTTCTTTTGTGTATAATACAACTGTCTTGTTACCTCAGGACAACACCATGTTCAAATAAGGCTTTAGCCACCCCGTCCTCTTGCGAGGACCCGCATCGAGCGGAATGGACCTGCGACGGCAGGTCTTTTTTATTCGATGATACCATATCTTTTCAAGGGATTCAAGTTTTTGGATATTTCGCTGTTTTGATTTATTGTACGTTTGTCAAACATGAATTTGCAAAGCGAATGCGAAAAGGTAGAATAAGGGACCTGTTGGCAAAAAAGAAATCCAAGCTGCAAGTGGATGTCTCTAGCTCGGATTTTCAGCGTATGTTTGGTCAAAAGGATAGCCCTGACCATCCTTTTTAGTTTTAACGCCATGGCAGATAAGAGGCACTCCTCTGTCACGGCTGGAATGCCCCTTTTTCTGATCTTAGCACGACAACGTTCTCGTTTGAGTAGGGAATTTAATTCACTTAGAAGAAAAATTAAACAGAAAGCTTGGAAATAAATCGCTAAGTGTGAGCAATCTACTTTCTGTTCTTGTAAGCGTGTTTCAGAACGTTACAGAAATTAATATTTTGACCTGCAAAAGCGAACAGAGTTCTTAGCCAAACTTATATTTAATAATGTTTGGGAGTTAAATCAGTTTGATTGCTCAATCAAATAGAGATGTTCCAATGCTTTCGAAACCAGACAAGCAGAAATCATGACCTCATCCCCCTGTATCGCCGCTCCAAGCCCTCCGTCTTTTCCCGGATTTCCTCTGCAATCTCCCGGCAAGCCTTTGCTTTCATCCCGGCGGCTTTGCCCACGGCCAGCAGCTCCTGCATGCCGGGGTTTTTGCCGTTGCCATCCACCGTGGTGGCATGCTCGCCATAATAGGTGGTACTCCAGGTGAGGTCATAGGCGGGAGAAGGGTGCCAGCAGTCCTGTGCCGGATCGTACAGCCAGCTGAAATTCTTGGCGTGGTCGTCCCGATTGTGGGCGAAAACGTTGAAGCACATGCGCCGGTACATCTGCGCCGTGTCCTCGGCATTGCTCCGGGAAAGGATGCGCGTGAGCTTCATCAGCGTGTGGTAATCCATGGACGCGGTGCGCCAGTCTGTTTCCAGGATAGCGGCGGCCGTCAGCATATGGCGGCGGATGGCTTGAGCGGCAGCCTGTTCCCGGTCAAAACGCCGCACGGCAAAATATCCGCCACAACGCCGGGAAGGCAGCAGCCTGGTTTCGGGAACCACAATGCCGCAGGAGGCCGCGCAATCCATATATTCTTTTTCCATGCGCCCCACTTCCGGCATTTCCCGGGAAGCAGGGAACTTGATAATCCACTCCTCCGTCATTACTTTGGGCCGGGCGCCGCCGGAACTACCGCCCAGCTGAAAAAGCGCGTCCAGGTCGCCGACATCCTCCTGAAGCAGCAGCGCCTGACATTGCGCGGAGAGCACGTCCAAATCCCCCAGATGAGATGGTTCGTGCAGGTCCCACGCAGGGCGGTAGGTCAGCGCGCCCATACCGGAGCTTCCCACAATAGCCAACCGTTCCAGCGGCGTGACCTCTTCAGGAGGCAAGCCCCGATGCTTCAGCATGCGGTTCACCAGCAGGCGGCCCCATGCGTCAGGTAAGCTGTCCGCAGACACGCCCCACAGCCCCTGAAAGGCCTGGGAGCCCGGCACAAACACCTTTTGCTCCACGGGCAGGGAAAAGGGACTGATGGCAAAACCGTCCTCCAGCCAGGCATCCGCATAGGCGAAGGCCACGCGGTGATCGGCCGTCTCGGCCAGGGTTCCCACCAGGCGCTCTCCCAGATAGACATCCAGCTTACGTTCGTTCACGGAGTACCTCCTCAATGCTGTCGTAGGTTACCGCCGTAAATAGGCGCTTGATCTCGTCCTCGCAGCCCAGGGCTACGCAGAGCTTGGTGAGGGACAGCAGCGAAATTTGCCCACTGGTTTCAAAGCGCTTGATGCTGCCGTAGCTGACGTTGCTCTTTTCGCTGAGCTGCTCCTGGGTCAGCTTGCGCCGCTTGCGGATGCGGCTCAGGCGCTGTGCCAGTGCAAGGTTGATCTCTTCGGGCGTTTCCCAGACAAATCCCATAGTGATTTCCTCCAGCGGATCATATATTAGCTAAATCAAATGATTTTATGCAAAAATAGATCATATT
>DBFBGQ010000061.1:0-24652 GCA_048201975.1 Candidatus Egerieenecus sp.
TTCGCCCGCCTGCGGGCGTGCGAGGTACTTTCCATCATTGGAAAGTACCCAAAGGCTGCCGGGGGCGGCTAACCGGTGCATGTCTCATAGCCGCCCCCGGACCCCTCCGTTGCTAAGCGGCGGTGCGGCGCTAGCCTCGCAGGGAAAGGCGGGCATAGCCGCCAGGAAGGTTGCCTTTTCCACCGGAAAAGGCAATCCGCCTACGGCGGACTGGTTGGCTGCGCAAGGCGCAGGCAACCAGCCTCGCGGCAGTGTATGCCCGCCTTTCTCAACCGAAACGAGCGGCGGAACGCCGCGACGATTGAGGTTGCGGAACGCGCCCAGCGGGGTCCACTCCGCTCCTGGGAGGGCCGCTGTCGCCTTCGGCGCAGCCGATCCCTCCCCCGGCGCGTTGACGCCGGCGGCTCCTAAGTTGGTTTTGCCCCATCGGACGAAGGGGCAAAAAACCGCCGTGCAGCCAGTATACGGCGGCACGGCGGCAGGCGTCGGGGAATGCGGGGTCAATTTCCCATGGGTTTGAGGATGTCCCGATCCACCCGGCGGAAGAGGATCAGGCACAGGGTCAGGGAAACCAGCTCGGCGATGGGGAAGCTCCACCAGATAGCGTTCAGCCCGCCCAGGCTGGAAAGGATCCAGGCGGCGGGCAGCAGCACGATCAGCTGGCGCATCAGGCTCATGAGCAGGCTGTAGAAGCCCTTGCCGATGGCCTGGAACACGGTGCTCAGGGTGATGCCCACCGCGGCGATGACGAAGTGCACGGAGATGGTCCGCAGGGCGGGAACGCCGATGGCGGTGAGCTCCCCGGCGGATTCGCCCTCGGCCTCGAACAGGCTCAGCAGCAGCTCCGGGCAGGTGAGGAAAAGCACCGTGCCCACCGCCATAATGATCACCGCGTAGATCAGCGCCACGCGGATGGCGTCATAGACCCGCTGGCGCAGCCGGGCCCCGTAGTTGTAGCCCACAATGGCCACCAGGCCGTTGTTCAGGCCGAACACGGGCATGAACACGAAGGACTGGAGCTTGAAGTACACCCCCAGCACGCTCACGGCCACGTTGCCGTAGGCGATGAGGATCATGTTCATCAGCACCGTGAGCACCGAGGAGATGGACTGCATGATCATGCTGGGGAAACCCACGGCCAGGATGTCCTTCACCGCCCGGGGATGCACCTGGAAATTTTTCAGGGAGAGGCGCAGCTCCTTGTTTTTCAGCTGGTTGCAGGCGATGCCCACCCCCAGGCCGCAGAACTGGCCGATCACCGTGGCGATGGCCGCGCCGGAAATGCCCATGGCCGGGCAGCCCAGCAGGCCGAAGATCATGATGGGGTCCAGAATGATGTTCACAATGGCGCCGGTGAGCTGCATGATCATCGAGTACATGGTGTTTCCCGTGGATTGCAGCATGCGCTCAAAGGAAATGGAAAGGAACATGCCCAGGGAGAAGATGGTCACCACCGAGAGGTATTGCCGACCCATTTCGATGAGCTGCTCTTCCGGGGTGAACCAGGTGAAGAACGTGCGGGAGAAGAAGATGCCGAACAGCGCAAAGAGCAGAAAGCCCACGAACTGCATCACCAGGCCCGCCCATGCGCCGTTGATGGCGGCTTCATGGTTGTGTTCCCCCAGCCGGCGGGAGATCAGGCTGTTGATACCTACGCCCAGGCCCACGGAAAGGGCGATCATCAGCGTCTGTACCGGGAAGGCCAGGGATACCGCGGTGAGGGCGTCGGCGTTATACTTGGCCACGAAGATGCTGTCCACCACGTTGTACAGGGCCTGCACCAGCATGGAGATCATAATGGGCACGGAGATCTTGGGTACCAGTTGTTTCATGGGCATTTCGCCCAGGAGCTTGGAGCGTCCTTCGTTTTCCATGGTTGATTCCTACTTTCGCTTGATTGCGTGGGGTTATAGGAAAAGCAGCGCCAGGCCGTAGCCGATCAGCCCGGAGATCAGCCCGTGGAGCAGCTGAAAGCCCAGCTGCGCCGGGGCGGACATCACCCCCCGAGGACCCAGGGCGCGGTTTTGCAGCAGGATGGCCAGGGCGCCAAAGCCCGTCTCCCCGCTGAGCAGCGCCACCCGCAGGGGCAGGGGCAAAGGCAGCAGCGCCAGGGCCCGGCAGCCGGTGGTGACCTCCGCCAGGCAGGTCAGGCTCAGCTGCACCGCCGGGGGCAGGCCGGGGAACAGCGCCGGAAGCACCGCGCTGAGCACGTTGCCCAGCACCATGCAGCCGCATACCGTCAATAGGGTGATGGAGGCCCTTTCCACGGCGGCTCCCAGGGTCATGGGTGCGGCGGTGGAGGCCGGTGCGGAGGCCGCGGCGCTTCCACGGGGCAGCAGGGCGGAGGCGGCCAGCGCCCCCGCCAGCACCGCCAGCAGGATGCACAGCCCCGCCCGGGGACTTTGCAGCCATTGCCCCAGGGTGCCGTAGAGAAACATGGGGCTCATGGTGCCGCAGCACACGGTGAGGCGACGGAGTGTCCGCGGGTCCAGGCTGTTTTGCCGTGCGGCGCAGATCCTGGCGCCGCAGGGGGAACCGGCCCCCCAGCCCAGCGCCACCAGCAGGGGCAGGGGCGCGCCGGCGGGCAGGCGGTCCAGGGCCAGCAGCAGCAGGATCATGTACGGGTACAGCCCCGGCAGCACGCTGCGGGCAAAAAGGGCGCAGGCGTCCGAAGCAGCCTGCAGGGATACCTCCGGCCGGAGCAGCAGCGCCCCGGCGCAGAGCACGGGAATCAGCCAGGCGGTCATGGGCTAGCCTCCCTTCCGGAAGAGCTTATGCCCCATGCCGCCTGAAAAGTCGCCGGGCCGGGCTTACAGCTCGTCCTCTGGCTGGTCCGCGCCTTCGGGAATGTCCATATCCAGGTCGGAGGCGTCCGCCGGGGCGGCCTCGCCGCCCTCCGCCGGCGCGGTGTCCGCGGTCCGGTCCTCCGGGAGGTCCTCCTCGAGGGCTTCGTCCTCCTCAGCCTCGGAGCGGGCCACCGCCACCACCTCGCTGCCCTCGGCGATGCGCATGATGCGCACACCCTGGGTGTTGCGCCCGGAAAGGCGGATATCCGCCACCCGCGCCCGGATGATGGTGCCGTCCCCGGTGATCAGCAGGATGTCCTCCTCCGGCTGAACCAGCAGCTGGGCGGCCAGGGGCCCGGTCTTCTCCGTGACCATCATGGCGCGGATGCCCTTGCCGTTGCGGCCCTGCTCCCGGTATTCGCCGCAGGGGGTGCGCTTGCCAAAGCCCTTGGCGGTGATCACCAGCACCTCGGCCCCTTCCTCGATGCGGGCCATGTCGATGACGTAGTCACCATCCTCCAGGCGGATGGCCTTTACGCCCATGCTCACCCGGCCGCAGGCGCGGATGTGCTCCTCGCTGAAGCGGATGCACATGCCGTTGCGGGTGCCCATGAGGATCTCGTCGCTCCCACGGGTCAGGGCCACGTTCACCAGCTCGTCCTCTTCCTTGAGCACGATGGCGATGAGCCCGTTTTTGCGCAGGTTCTGGAACTCGGCCATGGGGGTCTTCTTGATCATGCCGCCCCGGGTGGCCATCACCAGGGAGAGCCCGTCGGTGCAGGCGGGCACGGGGATGATGTTGGTGACCTTTTCCCCGCCGGAGATTTGCAGGATGTTCACCACCGCGGTGCCCCGGGCCGCGCGCCCAGCCTCGGGGATCTGGTAGCACTTGAGCTGATAGACCCGGCCCAGGTTGGTGAAGAACATCAAGTCCTCATGGGTGGAAACCACCACCATGCGCTCGGCGTAGTCCTCCTCCTTGGTGGTCATGGCCATAATGCCCTTGCCGCCCCGGTGCTGTGCCCGGTAGGTGGACTTGGCGATGCGCTTGATGTACCCGGCGTGGGTCAGGGTGACCACCATGTCCTCCTCCTGGATCAGGTCGGCCACGTCGATCTCCCCTTCCAGGGTGGTCAGCTCCGTGCGGCGCTCGTCGGCAAACTTGTCCCGGATGGCGGTGATCTCCGTTTTGATCACGTTCATCAGCAGGCGCTGGTCGGCCAGAATGGCGGTGAGTTCGGCGATGGTCTTTTCCAGCTGCTGGTATTCCTCCAGCAGCTTCTCCCGCTCCAGGCCGGTGAGGCGCGCCAGGCGCATGTCCAGAATGGCCTGGGCCTGCTTGTCGGAGAACAGGAAGCGCTCAATGAGCGCGGCCTTGGCGGCGTTGGGGTTTTCGCTGGAGCGGATGATCTGGACGATCTCGTCGATGTGGTCCAGGGCCTTGAGCAGGCCCTCCAAGATGTGCGCCCGGGCCTGGGCCTTGTCCAGGTCGAAGCGGGTGCGGCGGGTGACCACGTCCTTTTGGTGCTCCAGGTAGTAGTAGATCATCTCCCGCAGGTTGAGGATGCGGGGCTTGCCGTCCACCAGGGCCAGCATGTTGGCCCCGAAGGTTTCCTGCATCTGGGTGTGCTTGTACAGGTAGTTGAGGATCACCTGGGGATAGACGTCCTTCTTGAGCTCGATGACGATGCGCATGCCGTTGCGGTCGCTCTCGTCGCGGATGTCGCTGATGCCCTCCAGCTGCTTTTGGTGGCACAGCTCGGCGATCTTCTCCACCAGCTTGGCCTTGTTGACCAGGTAGGGGATCTCCGTGACCACAATGCGGTTGCGGCTGTTGCCCATGGGCTCGATCTCCGTGCGCGCCCGCACCAGGATGCGCCCCCGCCCGGTCATGTAGGCCGAGCGGATGCCGCTGCGGCCCAGGATGATGCCGCCGGTGGGGAAGTCCGGGCCCTTGATGTGGGCCATCAGATCCTCCACGGTGCACTCCGGGTTGTCGATCATGCACACCACGCCGTCGATGACTTCCCGCAGGTTGTGGGGGGGAATGTTGGTGGCCATGCCCACGGCGATGCCGCTGGAGCCGTTTACCAGCAGGTTGGGGAAGCGGCTGGGCAGCACCGCGGGCTGCATCAGCGTCTCGTCAAAGTTGGGGTAGAAATCCACCGTGTCCTTCTCGATGTCATCCAGCAGGTGCAGGGTGAGCTTGGCCATGCGGGCTTCGGTGTAACGCATGGCGGCGGCGCCGTCCCCGTCCACGGAGCCGAAGTTGCCCTGGCCGTCCACCAGCATGTAGCGGATGTTGAAGGGCTGGGCCAGGCGGACCATGGCGTCGTACACGGAGGAATCCCCGTGGGGGTGGAACTTGCCCAGCACGTCGCCCACCAGGCGGGCGCTCTTGCGGTAGGGCTTGTCCGGGGTCATGCCCAGCTCGTTCATGTCGTAAAGGATGCGCCGGTGCACGGGCTTCAGGCCGTCCCGCACGTCCGGCAGGGCGCGGTCCACAATGACCGCCATGGCGTAGGAGATAAAGGACCGCTTCATCTCCTGTTCCAGGTTGACCGGTATCAGCTTATCTTCAATCATGTTTCATGCTCCATCTTCCATCGTGGGGTAGCGGGTTATTCGGAAACGGCGGGACGTTCCGCCTGCCTTTTTTTATTGTAATCGGATATAGGAGAACGCAAACCGTCAATGTGCTCGGAAAGATCAGGGCTAATGCTGGCGCCCATGGGGTCCAGAATGAAGTCGATGCCCTCGCGCCTGGCCAATTTGGCGGCAGGGACAAAGTCGCTGTCCCCTGATATGAGAACAATGCGAGTTACCTGCTTTTTGAAGGCCATGGAAGATATATCAAGCCCAATGCGCATATCTACGCCCTTTTGACCGATCTGAAGCGTAAAATGCTTTTCCGTCAACGCTGCAAGGTCAAGATCACCCCGCAGGAGACGTTTCTGCGCATCCGGTGTAAGCGTGTAGCGAAGCTCGGATGCGGAGAGCCTGCCCATTCGCAGGGCAACTTTGCGTTGACGCCGCATCTGTTCGTGAAAAGCGGTCATATACGCATATAGCGGCGTCTTTTTCAAATTGATATCCCTTCGCAGCAGCGGATGGTACACATTGCATTCAACCGGAGGACAATCATAATAGAAGATCCGGTACAGATCATCAAAATCGGTTGTTCCGTCGCCATGACGGAAGCGAAGATGCATGCGGCAATAATCCATCAGTTCCTGCACGCGATCTTCAGCGCTCTTGTCCCCCAAAATATATTTGGCCCGGCGCTGGTAAAATCCGCCGTCCACGAGAATGGCCGTCATTTCCGTCCGCATCAGTACCTCCCCTAAAGAGGGCGCAAAAAAGCCCTTAGCTTCGGTTTTCCCGAATGTTGGGAAACCTACTTGCCAAGGGCGAATTAGCGAGCGGATGAACAAAATGTTCCTTCGCTCATCTATAATATACCCTTGGCAAGCAGCATGTCAAGCCGCAGCAGAAAAATTTACATCTTCATGCTCACACATCCAGGTCCTTGACCAGGTCGGAGTTTTCCTCGATGAACTTTTTGCGGGGCTCCACCTGGTCGCCCATAAGCAGGGTGAAGATCTCGTCGGCGGCCATGGCGTCCTCGGGGGTGATGCGCATCATGGTGCGGTGGGCGGGGTCCATGGTGGTGGACCACAGCTGCTCCTTGCTCATTTCGCCCAGGCCCTTGTAGCGCTGGATCTCCGGCTTGGGGTCGCGGCCGATCTCGTCCAGCAGGCGCTGGAGCTCGTCGTCGTCGTAGACGTAGCGCTCCATCTTGCCCTTGGTTACCTTGTACAGGGGGGGCATGGCCGCGTAGACATAGCCCTTTTCAATCAGCGGGCGCATGAAGCGGTAGAAGAAGGTGAGCATCAGGATGCGGATGTGCGCGCCGTCCACGTCCGCGTCCGTCATGCAGACGATGCGGTGGTAGCGCAGCTTGCTCTCGTCAAAGTCCTTGCCAAAGCCGCAGCCGAAGGCCGTGAGCATGGAGCGGATCTCCTGGTTGCTCAGGGCCTTGGCCTCGTTGACCTTCTCCACGTTGAGGATCTTGCCCCTCAGGGGCAGGATGGCCTGGAAGTGCCGGTCCCGGCCCTCCTTGGCGCTGCCGCCGGCGCTGTCCCCCTCCACCAGGAAGATCTCGCACTTGCTGGGGTCCCGCTCGGAGCAGTCCGCCAGCTTGCCGGGCAGGGAGGCGGACTCCAGTACGGTCTTGCGCCGGGTGAGCTCCCGGGCCTTGCGGGCGGCCTCCCGGGCGCGCTGGGCGCTGAGGCAGCGGTCCAGGATGGCCCGGGCCACGGCGGGGTTCTCCTCCAGGTAGGTGGAGAGCTCCTCGCTCACCAGGCTGTCCACCACGCCCCGCACCTCGCCGCTGCCCAGCTTCGACTTGGTCTGGCTTTCGAACTGGGGGTCCTCCATTTTGATGGAGACGATGGCCGTGAGGCTTTCCCGCACGTCCTCCCCCTTGAGGTTCTGCTCGTTTTCCTTGATGAGCTTGTACTTGCGGCCATAGTCGTTGATGGCGCGGGTGAGGGCGGTGTTGAAGCCCATGAGATGGGTGCCGCCGTCGGGGGTGTGGATGTTGTTGGCAAAGGCGTAGATGTTCTCCTGGTAGCTGTCGGTGTACTGCATGGCCACCTCCACCAGGATGCCGTCCTTGAGCCCCTCGGTATAAATGGGCTGAGGGGGCAGCAGGGCCTCCTGGTTGCGGTGGCGGTTCAGGTGCAGCACAAACTCCCGCAGGCCGCCGTTGTAGCAGAACACCTTCTCCACCGGCGCCTCCCCCCGCTGGTCCCGGAACACAATGCGGATGCCCTTGTTCAGGAAGGCCATTTCCTGCAGGCGGTTCTTCAGCACGTCAAACTGGAAGTCTCCCGTGTCAAAGATGCCCTCGGGGTTGTCCTCGCTCTTCACGTCCGGCAAAAAGCGGATGGTGGTGCCCGTGCGGTCGGTTTCGCCCACCACCTTCAGGTCGTACAGGTACTTGCCCCGGGCGTATTCCTGCTGATAGATCTTCCCATCCTGGAACACCTGCACCAGCAGGCGCGAGCTCAGGGCGTTCACCACCGACGCGCCCACCCCGTGCAGGCCGCCGGATACCTTGTAGCCGCCGCCGCCGAACTTTCCGCCGGCGTGCAGCACCGTCAGGCACACCTCCACCGCCGGGCGCCCCATCTTGGGATGGATGCCCACGGGGAAGCCGCGGCCGTTGTCCTCCACGGATACGCTGCCATCCCCGTGCAGGGTGATGTCAATCTCCGTGCAGAAGCCCGCCAGGGCCTCGTCGATGGAGTTGTCCACAATTTCATACACAAGATGATGCAGGCCCCGGGCGTCCGTGGAACCGATATACATTCCCGGGCGCTTGCGCACCGCCTCCAGCCCTTCCAGCACCTGGATCTGCTCTTCGCCATAATCTCCGGTGACTTCCGTGGCCTTCTCAATCTCCTGATCCAATTCGTTCGACATGCTGCACCTCACTTCGTCCTGTCCCGCTCCCTGTCCGTCAGGCGGAGAAAAAGGCTTTGGTCCTCCCGCATCCGCGCGGATAAGGTCCGCAGCCCCACGCCGCTGAGATAGCACACGGTCCGCCCGCCCTCCTGGCAGAGCACCAGGGTCTTGGGCGCGTCGGACAGGCTGCGCACCAGATGCTTTTCCCGCATCCGGCGCACCATGCTTTCCGTGTCCGCCGCCCATCCCCGGGTGATATCGACGCATAGAAGAATTTCTCCGGCGCTAACGGCGGCGTTGGCTCCCAAATGGATCACCATACAGGGCATCACCTCCATATTGGCGCGGAAAGGGCGCAAATTCCGTTTGCGCCCCCGGATACATATCCCTCCAAACACTCTACTATTATACAGCATATTGGGGGAAAAGAAAAGGGTTTTTCGAAATTCCGCCGGCGGGAAACCGGCAAGAAACCGTCAGGATTTTCCAGAATTGGCAGAAAAAGCGCCGGAACCGACATGGACAGCGGGCCGGCGCTGCCCGAGGGTTTCGAATGTAAAAAAAAAGCCCCGCGGCCCTGGAAAAACCAGGATGCCGCGGGTCGGGAGGACGGGGCGGGAGGGATTATTCCTTCTCCGCGGGCCAGCGCTCCGCCGGCGCGGACAGGGGCTGCTCCAGCCCGCCGCAGGATTCGAACAGGTCGTAAACGCCCTGCACCGACGCGCCGGGGAGAGCCATCTGGCCGGAGAGCAGGGTTTCCTCCCCCTTGAGCAGGGTGAAGGTCAGGCTTTCCGCCTTGCTGCGCGCCATGGCGGTGAGCAGGGGCAGGCTGTCCTGGGAGAAGCAGAAGGCGTAATCCTCATAATAGACGCCGTCGTATTCCGAGAGCTCGGAGGTGAGGGTCAGCCGCCAGTCGGTTCCTCCCACGGTGAGCAGCAGCGCGTCCCCGTAGAGGGCGTCCGGGGTGACCAGGGCCAGGGTGAGGCGGGGGGTCACGCAGCCCTCCAGGGCCAGGGAGAGCAGGTCCAGGAAGGCCACGGCCTGGATGTCCGGGTTTTCCGTCTGGCAGAGGAAGGGCTGGTCCGAAAAGCGGTAGACCGTGTCCGCCGTGCCGGTGTCCTGGAAGGCGTACACATCCTCCCGGGCCTCCAGCTGGCTCAGGTCAAAGGCGCCCTCCTCCCCCAGGGCGGGCAGGGGAAGCAGCAGGGAAAGGATCAGCGTAAACAGGAGAAATCGGCGCATGGAGGGTCCTTTCTGGCGGAAAGCCGCCGGTTTTTTTCATATTTATATAAGGAAGTATAGCATACCCGCGGGGCGGCGGCAAGGCCCGCCCGCCAGACTTTACAACTGTGTCAAAAGCTGCTAGTATAGAAGGGATTTCAAGGCGGACGCAGGCAAAACGGGAAAGGCGGCTGCGCATGGTCAAAACAATTGCGATTACCAACCAGAAGGGTGGCGTGGGCAAAACCACCACCGCGGTGAACCTCACGGCCATCCTGGCGGATATGGGGCAGCGGGTGCTGGTGGTGGACCTGGACCCCCAAGGCAACACCACCAGCGGCCTGGGCTGCAAGGCCGGGGACAGGAGCATTTATGAGGCGCTGCTGGGCCGGGAGACGCTCCGGGGCTGCCTGCAGGAAACGGCGGTGCGGGGCTTGACCCTGGCCGGGGCGGACATCCGCCTGGCGGGGGCGGAGCTGGAGCTGGTGGAGGCGGAGCGCCGGGAGTTCCGCCTCAAGGAGATCCTGGCCCAGGTGAAGGCGGGGTATGATTTCGTGTTTATTGACTGTCCCCCCTCCCTGAGCCTTTTGACGCTGAACGCCCTGGCGGCCGCGGACCGGGTGCTGATCCCCATCCAGTGCGAGTATTATGCCCTGGAGGGCGTCACCAGCCTGATGAACACCGTCAACCGGGTCAAGCGCACACTGAACCCGGCCCTGGACCTGGAGGGCGTGCTGCTGACCATGCTGGACGGCCGCACCAACCTGGGCCTGCAGGTGGTGGACGAGGTGAAAAAACACTTCCGCAAGAAGGTGTTCGCCACCACCATCCCGCGCAATGTGCGCCTGGGAGAGGCGCCCAGCCACGGTCAGCCCATCCATCTTTACGACCCCCGCTCCACCGGCGCGGAGGCCTACCGCTCGCTGGCCCGGGAAGTGCTGGCGCGCAACGGCAAATAATCCGTCGGTGGCCCAGGGCCGCCCGGACGAAGGAGTTGAGTTATCAGGTGGCCGCTAAGAAGAAGGGCCTGGGCCGGGGACTGGACGCGCTGCTCCCCGAGGCGGACGAGCTGCTTCCCAGCGTGGTGCAGGAGATCGCCGTGGGGGACATCGACCCCAACGCGGAGCAGCCCCGCCGCAGCTTTCCCGAGGAAGCCATGGCGCAGCTTGCCGCCAGCGTGAAGGAGCAGGGCGTTTTGCAGCCGCTGCTGGTGGTGGAGCAGCCGGGGGGACGTTACCGCATTGTGGCGGGGGAGCGCCGCTGGCGGGCCGCCCGGCAGGCGGGCCTGTCCACGGTGCCCTGCATCGTCCGGGATATGGACATGATCCGGCAGATGGAGGTCAGCCTGATTGAGAACCTCCAGCGGGAGGACCTGAACCCCATGGAGGAGGCCGCGGCCATCCGCGCGCTGATGCAGCAGTGCGGCTATACCCAAGAGGCCGTGGCGCTTCGCCTGAGCAAGAGCCGCCCCGCCATCGCCAACCTGCTGCGCCTGCTCACCCTGCCCAGGGAGGTGGCGCAGATGGTCCGGGAGGGGCAGCTCAGCGCGGGCCACGCCCGGGTGCTGGCCGGCCTGGACCGGGAGGAGGACAAGCTGGCCCTGGCCCGGGAAACCCTGGCCAAGGGCTACAGCGTGCGGCAGCTGGAGCAGCTGGCCGCCGCGCGGCACCGCGAGGCGGAAACTGCCCAGCCGGTCAGGCAGGCGAAAACCGCCAAGCCCTTGCCCCCGGAGCTGAAGGAGCTGGAGGGGCGCGTCCGGGAAACCCTGGGCATGCGGGCCACCCTTACCGGAAACGCCCAAAAAGGAAAAATCATCCTGCAATATTATTCGCAGGAGGAGCTGGAGCGCCTTTACGAGGCGCTGGAAAAGCTGGATACGCTGTGAGCCGCTTGTGCTTGCATGGAAACGGCCGTCCCTCCGGAACGGGTTGGTTCGGAAGGACGGCCGTTTTTGATTTACTCCACAAAGCTGACTTTTTCATCCACCAGGCTGCGCTCAGAGGCTCCGGCATAACCGTCTACCTGCGTGTCGGCGACGCCTACCAGCAGCACCGCCACGGCGGAAAGCGAAGGATCCACCCCCAGGGTCTCGCACAGCGCGTCATGATTCTCGCCGTTGAGGGCCAGGGTGGGGGAAGAAATGATCTTGGCGCCATATCCCAGCGCGCTGGCGGCAATGACCATGTTTTGGCAGGCCAGGCCGCAGTCAAAGCTGGCGTTGGGGGAGGCGGTGGCTTCGTCCATATAGAGAATGATGGCCACCGGGGCGTCGCCCAAGCCGGCCTTCGCCGATGCGGTTTCAGCGTTTTCCGTTGCGCCGTCCGTTGCCGGCGCGCTCTCCGGCAGCTCTTCCAGGACCTCGGGAAGGGCGTCCTCCGCCGTCTCCCCTTGGGCAGCGCCTAGGGACATATTGGCGTTGATCTCCGCCATGACCTCCTGGTTTGTGACCACGGCAAAAAAACATGGCTGTTGGTTGATGGCGCTGGTGGCTGACAGGCCCGCCTCCAGAATGGCGGTCAGGTCCTCCTCCGCCACGGCGTCTGCGGTAAACGCCTGGGTGGTTCCGGCGTTCAGGATGATGCTGACGGTCTCCTCGGCCAGGGCGCCTCCGCAGGAGCAGAGGGCGATTGCCAGCAATAGGGCCAGGGTGCGCTTCCAATTCAATTGCATGGTGTGCTCCTCCTTGATCAATCAAATGGGTCAACGGAAGCACCGCGTCCAGGGAAAATGTTTGCCCCTTTGCGATGTCCGCTGCCTGGATCCTTTGTACCATGGAGCGTTGAAGGGTGGCGGGAAATGGGCTGAAGAAGTCATGACGGTTTTCTGTACGGGAGGCGAAAATCGCCCCGACGCGCTTCCGGGAGGACTTCGCCAGCCGCCGGAGCGCCCCAGGGCGGCGGAATGCCCCGGATGGCCGCGGATCCCTGGAAAATCAAGGCGTTTCTGCCTGTCAAATTTGTAAACTATCTCCCTGCGTTCTGGACAAAGCAGGGAGTATTTGGTATAATGCAACTGATTTGCTCGGGTATGTACAGCAATAGGACGGACCCCTTCACGCATTTTGCGTTGTAAGGCAGAGGCTGGATGACGCCCCATGGCGCCAAGCGGCCTTGGCGAATCAGAACGACATTGAGGAGGATACAGCGATCATGAACAAAACATGGAAAAGCTTTCTGGCGCTGTGCTTGGCGCTTGCCATGTCTTTGACGGCGCCTCTGGCTTCCTTGGCTGAGGGAACCAGCACGGAAGTTCCTGCCACGGAAGTTTCCGCCACGGAAGTTCCTGCTACGGAAGCTCCCGCCACGGAAGTTCCCGCCACGGAAGTTCCTGCGACGGAAGTTCCTGCGACGGAAGCTCCTGCTACGGAAGTTCCTGCGACGGAAGTTCCTGCGACGGAAGCTCCTGCGACGGAAGCCCCCGCTACGGAAGCCCCCGCTACGGAAGCTCCTGCGACGGAAGCGCCCGCTACGGAAGCGCCTGCGACGGAGGCGCCCGCCACGGAAGCTCCTGCGACGGAAGCCCCCGCTACGGAAGCGCCTGCGACGGAGGCCCCCGCCACGGAAGCGCCCGCTACGGAAGCCCCTGCCACGGAGGCCCCCGCCACGGAAGCCCCTGCCACGGAAGTTCCCGTTGAGGAAGTTCCTGCTGTGGATTACACCAAAGCGGCCACGGCCAGCCTGACCTTCACCGAAGGCTATGCGGAGCTGCTGCGGGATGCCACCCTGTATGCCGATGCGGCCCTGAGCGATGCGCTGGGCAGCCTGGCCAAGGGCGGCGTAGTGGAAGCCGAAGCCCGCAGCAACGCTGGCGAGAGCAACGACGCCCTGCGCGTATCCTTCCAGACCGAAGCAGGCAAGGTGACCGGCTATGTGGCGGCGGAGGATCTGCGCCCCATGTCCGAGGATGAGGTTGCGGCCTATCGCGCCAATGAAAAGCAGCCTGATTATGCGCCTGTGGTAGCCGCCACGGAAGCTCCTGCCACGGAGGCTCCTGCCACGGAGGCTCCCGCCACGGAGGCTCCCGCCACGGAAGCCCCCGCTACGGAAGTTCCTGCTACGGAAGTTCCTGTTACGGAAGTTCCTGTTACGGAAGTTCCCGCGGAAGAGAATGCCGCGCAGGCGGATGTGGTGGATGCGCCTGTGCTCATGGGCGCGCCCATGCTCATGGCCCTGCCCGGCGCCACCACCTTGACTGCCAATGTAACCACCAACGTGACCGTGGGCAACTATGCGCAAACGGCCTATGCCAGCTTCAATATGACCGCTGCCGGCATGCTGACCATGGTGTTCAAGTCCTCCGGGAATGCCGCGGGCAACCTGGAGATCACCATCCGCTCCGCTTCGGATAACGACGCGGTGCTGTGGACCGGCGTGCTGAAGCCCCAGGGCACGGTGAACTTCTCCTCTTATGTGGAGTCCGGCGACTACGACGTGATTTACTCCAAGAGCGACGCCGCCGACTACAGCGCCTACACCGTGGCCACTACCCCCAACGTTTCCAACACCGGCGAGCTGGGCACGCGCAACAACACCATGAACAACGCGGCCACCCTCACGGTGAACAACAGCAGCGCCAGCACCGGCATCTATTCCATTCAGGATAAGATGGGCGGCAAGCTGGACTACTACCGCTTCACCCTGTCCTCCGCCGGCAAGCTGACCTTCAGCGCCTCCAACATGACCACCGGCGAGATTGACTTCTATGTGTATGGCGACGATACCTCCACCGGCAACGTGCTCTCCAGCATGAACATCAAGGCTGCGGGCGCGCCCAGCCAGGATACCACCGTGACCTATCACCGCTCCGGCTGGTTCGATGCGGGCGTGTACTACATCGTGGTGGACGCCAGCGAGGTGGGCCGCTACAACCTGAAGGTGGACCTGAGCGCCGTGACCCTCACGGAGAAGGAGCCCAACAACACCTTCAGCGCCGCCTACTCCTCCGGCAACTCCCTGAACCTGCTCACCGGGCTGTATGTTACCGGTATGCTCAGCGAGTCCGACGGCACCGATTACTATTATTTCAGCCTGCCCTACGAGCAGACCGTGGACTTCAGCGTGAAGGTGCAGTTCGCCGGCGTGAACCTGGCGGTGTACACCCCCGATGGCGCGCAGGTGTCCGGCTCCTCCTTTGGCAAGACCGGCGTGCCCGGCAGCGAGGGCAACCCCTATGAGCTGGAGCTGCGCAACCTGCGCCTGCCCGCCGGCAGCTATTACCTGTGCGTCTCCTGGGACGAGAGCAAGCACACGGGCTTGTACTCCGTGGCGGCCCGCTCCGTGCTCACCGCCAGCCAGGTGACGGCCACCGTGACCAACGGCAACCAGATCACCATGACCGGCCTGAGCAGCGGCGGCACCTCCGCGGCCACACTGAACGCCTTCTATGTCTACTATAACGATCCCAACACCGGTGCACTGCAGCTGGTGCACTCCTGGAGCAGCGCCACCGAGAGGAGCACGACGTATGCCGCGCCTGCTACGGGTACCTATAGCATCCAGTATTGGGTGACCAACGGCACCGTCGCTTCGGATAAGTGGACCACGGTGAAGTGCACCACCACCAGCTTTGCCATTACCTCCCTGTCTGCCAAGGCCAATGAAAAGGGCCAGATCGTTTGCACCGCCACCACCAACAGCACCTCTCCCCTGCAGAGCAGCGTCATCGCCCTGCTGCGCAACGGTGAAGTGGTGGAGATGAAGTCCCTCAACGGCGCCACCACCTACACCTTCCAGGCCCCCATCTCCGATACCTACTACGTCCAGTTTGTAGCCTCGGCCAATGGCGTGCAGTATGCGGAAGCCTGGACCAACGTGGATGTCGTCGTCCCCGGCCCGGTGCTGCCTGTGGAAATCACCAAGCTCACCGTGAGCTCCAACAGCGCGGGCGAGATCGCCTGCAGCGCCGCGGTGAAGAACGGCTATGCCCTGCAGCGGGTGGGCTTCTATCTGTACCGCAATGGTCTGCTGATGGATGCCTATGAAACCACCAACACCTTGCAGCACACCTTCAAGGTGTCCCAGAGCGGCGCCTACACCGTGCAGTGCGTGGTGAATGACGGCGTCAGCGCCACCGACGCCTGGGGCAATGTGACCGTGGCCCCCGGTGCGACGCTGAGCATCACCGACATGAACGTCACGGCCAATAGCGCCGGCGTGCTTTCCTTCAACGCCTCCACCCAGAACGGCGGCAAATTGCTCATCAATACCTTCTATGTGTACCTCAACGGCGTGCTCCTTGGTTCTGTGAATGCTGTGAACGGCTCCGGCACCGCCACCGTGTACCAGGATGGCGAGTACTACGTGCAGTATGTGGCCTATGACGGCGTTACCGCGGTGGATCGCTGGGCCAGCGTGAAGGTGACCCTTTCCTCCGCCAACCAGCCTGTGAGCGTGCAGTCCGTGAAGGCCACGGCCACTAGCGCCGGCAGAATCTCCATCGACGTGACCACCGCCGGCAGCCGTCCGCTGACCCAGCTGGACTACTACCTGTACCTGGATGGCGAGATCGTCAATGTGACCCGCACCACCTCCACCAAGAATTGCACCTTCTATGTGAAGAAGAGCGGCAATTATTACATCCAGGTGATTGCCTCCGATGGCATCCAGTATGTGGATGGCTGGACCAACCTGATGGTGAATGTGGAGCAGACACCGGAGGAGAACCTGATGGTGACCAGCCTGGAGGCGAAGTATGACGGCAAGAGCGGCATTACCGTGAACGCCGCCACGAACTTCAGCACGCCGCTGGTAATCTCCGACTTCTATCTGTACCGCAATGGCGTGGTGGTTGGCAAGATTACCGCCCCCAACAAGTCCGGCTACTTCACCAACCTGACCACCGGCACCTATTACATCCAGTATGTGGTGTATGACGGCAAGACCGCCGCGGATAAGTGGGTGTCCGTCACGGTGGGCGCCTCCTCGCTGAAGGTGAACTCCGTGTCCGCCAGCTGGGATGCCGCCAAGGGCCAGCTCACCTGCTCTGCCACGATCACCCAAGGCTTTGCGGTGCAGAGCGCAGGCTTCTATGCCTACAAGAATGGCGTGGTGGTAGCTTCCTGGGATTGGGAAGGCACGGGCGATTATCTGAACCATGTCTTTACCCTGGGCGATGTGAAGCCTGATAGCGTCCAGTTCGTAATCTTTGACAGCGTCAGCGCTGTGGATGGCTGGAAGATCCTGTAAAAAAACAGTTCAACTATACGCCCATGGGCGTAGCAAAAAACGCATAAACGCATGGCCGCCGTGGCGGGAGAACTGCTGCGGCGGCTGTTGCGCTTTCAAGGTGCAGTTTAGCCCCACGGGGCGGAGGTGAACGGAGTGCGGCAGTTGGATGTGATCATCCCCGCGGGTGCGGGGCTGCAACAAACCATGGAGAGCCTTGCCGGTTGCCCGGAGGCGGCGGATTGCCGGATCTTTCTTCTGGGGGAGGGCGGGGCAATTGCAAAGCCCGCGGGCTTTGCGGTGCAGAGCGCGGTGACCCTGACCCAGGCCCTTGCTTCCGGCGCGGAGGCGGGGCGGGATGTGGCGCTGTTGCGCCCTGGTACGCAAGTGTTCCCCGGCACGCTGTCCCGCCTGGCTGACTGCCTGGGGTCGGAAGCCGGCTGCGGCGCCGCCGTGCCCTACTTCCCCTCCGGGGCGGACCTTGCCGGCTGCGACCAGCCCCCGGCGCATTATGCGCCCGGGGCGTTCGCTGCCCTGGCGGCCCGGGTGAGCCAGGACCTGCGGCCCTGCATCCCCGGTTCCGGCGGACCCTGCCTGCTGCTCTCCCGGGAGGTGCTGTCGGCCATGGGCGGCCTGCCGGAAACGGCGGACTTTCCCCCAGTGTATCAGCTGGGCGTGTGCTTCCGGGTTCAGGAGGCGGGCTTCGCTTGCCGCCTGTGCGAGGCGGCCTATGTGCAGGGGGAGGCGGCGCTTCCCCTGTCTGCGGCGGCGCTGGGAAGCCTGCGCAAAGACTTTGTGCTGCTGACCCAGCGCTGGGAATGCTTTGATGCTAACCAGGAGATACTGCCCCTGCGGGCCTATTTGGCCGCCCAGGCGCGGATCCGCCCCGGCCGGCGGAACGTGCTGTGCGCCCTGCACGCGGATTTCCGGGAGGACGCCCTGAACAACGTGGGGGGGACCCAATTCCACGTCCGGGACCTGGTGGCGGGGCTGCGGGAGGAGGACAATCTCTTCGTAACCGCCAGGGATGGACAATACCTGCGGGTGACGGCCTATTCCGGCGGGGAGCGGGTGTCCTTCCGCTTCCTCATCGGCAAGCAGCCGCCCTTTTTCACCTATCGGGATCAGGCGCTGCTGGAACTGTACGGCCGGGTGCTGCGGTATTTCCGCATCGGGCTGGTGCATGTGCATCATGTAACCGGCCTTTCGCTGGACATCTACTACGCGGCGCACCAGGCGGGCATCCCCCTGGTGGCCTCCCTGCATGATTTCTTCACCGTGTGCCCCACGCTGAACCTGGTGGCCCTGGATAACCGCTGCTGCATTGGCCGGGAGACCCCCCAGCGCTGCCAGCGTTGCCTGCAGGTGAAGTGCGGCCTCAGCGGCGGCGCGGATTACCTGAAGCAGTGGCGGACCAGGCAGGGGGAAGCCCTGGCCCTGTGCCAGCGGCTGATTGCCCCTTCCACCGCCGTGCGGGACATCTTCAGCAAATATTTTCCCGCCCTGGCGGAGCGGGTGCAGGTGATCGAGCACGGCTCCGACGGGGAGGATATGCTGGCCGAGCCCCGGTGGCCGGACCCGCAGGTGGACCCGCGGGCGGTGGCCTGCTTTGAAACCGCTCCCACCGCCGCGTCCCCCAAGCTGGCGGGCTGGGCCTACCTGGAGGGCATGGAATCCCGCAAAACCCGCCTGACCGTGGTGGTGGAACAGAATGGGGCCGTCTGCGCCCGACTGCCCCTGCGGACCATTCAGCGCCCGGACCTGGCGCTGCGGGATCCCCGCTATCTCTATTCCGGCTTCCAGACGGACCTGCCCCTGGGCATCCTGCCCGCCGGGGAGCTGCGGGTGACCCTGGCGCTGGAGCAGGGGGAGACCTGCGCCGCCCCCGCCGCGGCCCTTTCGGTGCGCAACGCCGCGCCCCGGGACCGGGGCAGGCTCCGGGTGGCCTTTGTGGGCGCGGTCTACCCCATCAAGGGCAGCGAGCTGCTCTACGAGGCCATGACCACCGGCCCGGAGGATATCCGCTGGTTTATTCTGGGGGGGATCGACGATCCCAAGGTGGCGGCGCTGGAGCGGCCCAACGTGGTGAAGGCAGGCTGGTACAGTCGACGGGACCTGGCCTATTACCTGCGCCTGTACGCCATTGACGTGATTTGCATCCTGTCCGTGTGCCCGGAGACATTCTGTTTCACACTTTCCGAGGCGCTGCTGTGCGGCGTGCCCGTGCTGGGGCTGGATATCGGCGCGGTGGGTAGCCGGGTGAAGGAGCTGGGTGCGGGCTGGCTGCTTCCGCCGGAGGCAAACGCCGCGCAACTCCTTGAATTTTTAGGCAGGATAAACCCGAATGGCGACGAATATAAGCAGATAGCGTGCCACATTGCCGGTCTCCGCCTGCGAACGGTGGCGGACATGGTGCAGGATTACCGGCAGCTGTATCAGGCGCGCGCCGCCTCCGGCGGACCGGTGGCCACCCGGGAGGATAACCGGCGGATGTACGCCGCCTTCTGCCTGGGGGAGGGTGAACATGCCGAGGAAACCGGCCTACGCGCCCAACAAAACGCCGACCTGGCCGAGCAGCTGCGCGCCAGGGAACAGGAATTGCATACCATTTACGCTACGAAGGGATACCGCGTGCTGATGTTCCTTCGCCGCATTTACCTGCGCCTGCGGGGAAGAGCGTAATGAATCAGCAACATATGGAGGATCGTCATGCACTTTTTTACCAGCATTTCTCAGAACTACCTGCCCAAGGCGCGGGTGCTCGCCAAGTCGGTCAAAAAATACTGCAAGGACAGCTACTTCTCCCTGGTGCTCAGCGACGACATGCCGGAGCGCTTTGATCTGGCCAAGGAGCCCTTTGACGAGCTGGTGCATATCAGCAAGCTGAACATTCCAGTGAAGAACCTGGAGCAGTGGATCTTCGGCCACGACGTGGTGGAAATCTGCACCGCGGTGAAGGGCCAGGCGATGCTGAATTTTCTGCGCGCCGGGCGCAGCGACAAGGTGGTGTACCTGGACCCGGACACGGTGGTGTTTGACGATCTCTCCGAGCTGGAGTCCCTTCTGGACGAGCACGACGTGGTGCTCACCCCCCACATCACCAAGCCGGAAACGGAAACGAAGGCCATCTGGGACAACGAGGTGGCCTGCCTGATGCACGGGATCTTCAACCTGGGCTTTCTGGCGGTGCGCAAGTCGGACCGGGGGTTGGCTTTTGTCACCTGGTGGCGGGACCGGCTGCGGGACTTTTGCATGAAGGACATCCCCCATGGCATTTTCACCGACCAGAGCTGGGTGGACCTGGCGCCGGTGCTGTTTGACGGCATTTACATCCTGCGCAAGCCCAACTACAACGTGGCCACCTGGAACATCAACCGCCGGCAGGTCACCCAGCAGGACGGGAAGTATTTTGTGGACGGGCTGCCCCTGCAGTTCTACCATTTCTCCGGGTTCGATTCCGGCGGACAGGAAGTCATGCTCAAGCGCTACGGCCACGACAATCCCGCGCTGTATCAGCTGCGGGAGTGGTATATTCAGGCGATGGACGCCAACGGACAGCAGGAGCTGGGCCGGAAGGAGATCGCCTACGCCCGCTATGATAACGGGGAAGTCATCCGCCGGGAGCACCGGCTGGTCATGCGCACGGATGCGGGCGTGCAGAAGCAGTTCCCGCACCCCTTCCGCACCTCGGGGAAAAACACCTTCTACCAGTGGATCAACCTGCCGGAGAACAAGTACCGGGGTATGGAAGACGAGCGGGATGCGCGCATCCAGCTGCTGGAGGAGGACCTGGCACTGCACAAGGCGGCCGTCGCCAAGTATCGCAAGGTGCTGGCCCCGCTGATCTTTGTCAAGCATCTGATCAAAAAGTGATCGTTTTTCTGAAAACCCGTCCGACATTTGTTTGGACGGGTTTCCCTGCATCGAAGAAGGAAAGGGGGAGAAACCCATGGAGCGAAACAAAAACCTGGAAGCGCTGCGGGCCTTTGCGATCAGCGGTATTCTGCTGTACCACTATACCATCACCATCGGCTATGGCGCTGTGGGCAGAACCGGCACCGTGATGGAGATCATTGCGCAGTTTGCGATGCACAGCTTTTATGTGCTCAGCGGCTTCGGGTGTTACCTGTACCTGCACCGTAAGGACCCGGAGCAAAAGGGGCAAGTGGCGTATGGCGCATTTTTGAAGCGGCGGCTGCGCGGGATTCTGCCGGCCTATTGGCTGAGCCTGGCCGTGATTCTGCTCACCGTGGGCACAGCCTATTGGAGCGATGGGGTATGGCCGGTGGTGCCAGTGTACGTTTTCTTCTTGCAAAATCTCTTTCTGGACTATGGTTCCATGCTCAACGGCGCCACATGGACCATTGCCCTGCTGATGCAGTTTTACCTGGTGGTGCCCTTTTTGTACAAGGCCATGAACCGCTGGGGCTGGCGGGTATACCCTGTGGCAGTGGCGATTGCAGTGGCGGCGCGGTGGGGGCTGTGCGCATGGGTGCGCGCCAGCGGCGAGTCGGATATGATGCTGGTGATGGTCCAGGTGCGCCAGCTGATTACCACCCTGGATGTGTTTGTGGCTGGCATGCTAGCGGGCCAGGCGGTGTGCCGGGGAAAGCAAAAGGCCTGGCGCTGGGGCCGCAATGGGCTGGAGGTGTTGGGGCTGACCCTGTGCGCCGCGGGCGTGGTGGCCCTGTGCATGAAAACCGTGGGGCTGTACATGCCCACCTGGGGGTCCCGGCTGTGGCAATCCGCGTTGGGAGCCTTGGTGGCCGCCTTGAGCTATGTGCTCTATCGCGCGCCCCTGCGCTACACCTCCCTGCCCGGGCGGTTTGTGCAGTTCATTGCCAGTGTGGAGTACAACACCTATCTGTGGCACATGATCCTCATCTCCAGCATGGCGGCCAGCGGCTGGTATCAGCGACTGGCCCTGGGGCATCCCTACCTGCTGACGGTGGTGATGTTCCTGCTGGCCCTGGGGGTGGGCAAGCTGAGCACCGTGCTCACCACCAGCACGGAATACAGAAAGTGGCTGCGCCTGCGTTGAGGCACAGCCGAATGGGAGGAGGCAAGGCCCATGGGAATGCAGGAGAAGGCGCGGGAGCTTTCCCGCCTGGCCCGGGAGGAAGGCCCCCGGGCGGCGGCCCGGCAGCTGCGGAAGTGGGCCTACGTGGGGGCGACCCTGCCCGCCCGGCGGCGGCACAGCGCGGCGCGCCTGGCCAACCAGCGGGCGTATCCCGGCTGGCTGGAGCGGCAGCAGCCGGACGCCGCGGAGCGGGCCCGGCAGGGGGAGTGCGCCTTCAGCCACGGGCTCTCCTTTCTGATCCCCACGTACAACACGGCGCCGGAGCTGCTCCTGGCCCTGGGGGAAAGCCTGCTGGCGCAAACCGCTCCCGGCTGGGAGGCCTGCTTTTACGACGGGGCCAGCACCCGGGAGGATACCCGCCGGGCGCTGCGGGCGCTGCAAGCCCGGGATGCCCGCCTGCGGGTGGAGCTGGGGGAGGAAAACCTGGGCATTGCCGGCAACACCAACCGCGCTCTGGCCATGGCCCGTATGGACTGGGTGGCCCTGGTGGATCATGACGATCTGCTGACCCCGGACGCGGCCTATTGCATTCTGTGCGCCGCCGAGGGCGGGGCGGACATGGCCTACTCCGACGAGGACAAATGCTCTGCGGATGGCTCCTGCTTCTTTGACCCGCACCTGAAGCCGGACTTTGCCCCGGACAGCCTGCGGGCGGGGAATTACGTGTGCCACATCATGGCCATGCGCAAGTCCCTGATGGAGGAGGTGGGGGGCCTGCGCCCCAGCTATGACGGCAGCCAGGATCACGACCTGGCGCTGCGGGCCAGCGAGCGGGCGGAGCGCATCGTGCACATTCCTCGCGTGCTGTACCATTGGCGGATGCTGGAAAGCTCCGCCAGCCATCAGCGGGCGGAGCAGTGCGCCAACGCGGCGGCCCGGGCGGTGGACGATCAGCTGCGCCGGTTGGGCCTGCCCGGCCGGGCGTACAGCAGTCAGCTGCGGGTGAGCATTGACTATGACCTGCGCCCCGGGGAGACCGTGAGCCTGGTGGCGGTGTGCCAGGGCCGGGGAACCCAGCGCTGGCTGGACCGGCTGGCGAAGGCCACCGGGGACCAGGCGGCGGAAACGCTGTTGGTGGGCGCAGAAAAGCCTTGCCGCTTCCAGGGCCGGGAGTGCCGGGCCGTGGAGGGCGCGGGCAGCCTGGGGGCGCGGCTGAACGCCGCCGCGGCCCAGGCCCGGGGGGACTACGTGGCCTTTGTACGGCAGGGGATACAGCCCCTGGAACGGGACTGGCTCAGCGCCCTGCGGATGTACGCCCAGCGGGCGGATGTGGCCTGCGCCGGCACGGCGCTGCTCACCCGGGGGATGATCTACCTCCACGGGGGGTATGCCGTGGACGTGCCCGCCGGGGCGCTGAGCCATCAGGCGGGGGTGAGCTGGTACAACATGCCCTATATGCTCACCGACCGGCTGGTGCGCAACGTCACCGCGGTGAGCGCGGGGGCGCTGATGATCCGCCGGGAGACGCTGCTGGCCCTGGGCGGTTTTCCGGACTACGACAGCGATTTGTGCGCCGTGGGGCTGGGCCTGCGCGCTGGTGCGGCGGGGCTGCTGAACGTGTATGTGCCCCAGGCGGCATGCCTGTGGCTGGGCGGCGAGCCCCCTTGCCTGACCCAGCCGCCCCCCGACGGGGAATTGGCGCGCTTTCGCCGGGACTTCGGCGAACATCCCCCGGAAAAATATTACAGCCCCCTGTTTGAAAAACAGCGGGGCTGGATGCTCCCGGACCTGAGCCGGGACGCGCCGGGCATGGACTGATTACCGCTGACGGAATATCACCAGCTTGCTGGCCACATAGTTGACGATGATTACCAACACGTTGGAGGCCACCTTCACCGCCAGGCTGTTCCACCCCAGCAGATCCACGCACACATACATGATGCCCACGTCCATCAGCCCGGAGAGCAGCCGGAACAGGAAAAAGGAGCCCATCTCCCGCAGGATGCCCCTGCGGGAGTTTTCTTTGCTTTCAAACACCCAGCGGCGGTTGGTCACATAGGCAAAGAGCACCGAAAGCACCCAGGCCACGCAGGTGGCGGGCACGGTGGGCACGCCCAGCATGCGCTCCAGCACATAAAAGGAGGCAATGTTCACCAGGGTGGTCAGCCCGCCGAAGATCACGTAGAGAATCAGCGCCCGGTATTTTTCCAGCAGAGCTTTCATGCGCGCTCCTTCCGGCGGAGAAAATCCCGAGGATCCTCCGCAAAGCGGATGGTGAGCCCCATGAAGAGCATCATGAAGGGCAGCACCGGATAGTCATAGGTCAGCAGGGTAAGGCATTCCACGGTTTCCGCCACCAGGGCGCAGATGGGCAGAATGGGCAGCGTGCGCATCCACATGGGCCGGCTGCAGTCCACCATGAGCCGCCAGGCGGAGCGCAGGAACCGCCACAGGAACAGCGCCAGCAGCGCAAAGCCCAGGATGCCGCACTCCACCAGCACCTGCAAGTACAGGCTGTGTACGTGGTCGTAATGGAAATCAACGGTCAGCAGGGGGGATACGTACTGCATGGGCTGCACCACCGACGTGCCCCAGAGCAGGTATTGCGGCTGGGTGCCCAGCAACCGAAACGCCGCCTGCCACACATACTGCCGGCCGGTAAGTATAGAATCGTCCAGCTGAATGGGCCGCTGCTTCAGGGTAGTGACCTCCTGGGTGGAGGCGTCCTCTTGGACGGCGTCGCCGGTTTCGGGAGGGACGTCCTCGGCGGCGTCAATCGGGGCTGGGACGATGGTTTCGATGGCTTCAACGGTTTCCGCCTCAGCGCGCAGCTCCACCTTGGCGGCGTTGAACAGGTTCAGGGCGCCGTTCAGCCCCAGGTAGACGCCCAGGGTAACGGCCAGGGTCAGCGCCAGGCAGGGAAAAGCCTTGAGCCACCGGGGCAGGCGCTTGCACCGCCGCAGCAGGGAAATCAGGGGGCAGCACAGGAA
>DBFBGQ010000062.1:0-8207 GCA_048201975.1 Candidatus Egerieenecus sp.
CACTGTGCCGGACTGCCATACACTCATGATACTTCTGTCTTATTCAGTCAAGGTCGGGTCGTATTTGCTTCGCAAATCTCCACCCTTCCCTTGACTTCCTCGCTGCGCTTTGGGTGTAACCTATGTTTGACACTCTTACAGTTCGGTACGGCCGCGGTGGCCCTTGCTTCTTGTGCGCGGCTGTGCTATCATACAGGGGATGAAATGGCGCAAAGGCGCGCAAGAGGAGCGGAATAGAGCATGGACGTGATTACCACACGGGAGCTGAAGGAGCGCCTGGAGGCGCTGACGGGACAGGAAGTGCTGCTGCGGGGCTGGATCCGCAACCATCGCAAGCAGAAGAATATGGGCTTTATCGATTTCTTCGACGGCACCTGTTTTAAGAATCCCCAGGTGGTGTACGATAGCGGCATAGAGAACTATGACCAGGTGAAGGGCTTCCACATCGGCGCGGCCATTGAAGTGCAGGGCAAGGTGGTGCCGGCCTACAAGGACCCCACCACCCCGGAGATTCAGGCCCAGCGGGTGACGCTCTTGGGCGATTGTCCGGAGGATTATCCCCTGCAGCCCAAGCGGCACACGGTGGAGTACCTGCGGGAGATCGCTTACCTGCGCCCCAGGACGCGGCTGTTCCAGGCGGTGTTCCGGGTGCGGTCCGTGGCCTCCATGGCCATCCATACCTATTTTCAGGATCGCGGCTACCTCTATGTGCATACGCCCCTGATCACCGCCAACGACGCGGAGGGCGCGGGCAATACATTCACCGTCACTTCCCTGCCCCCCGAGGAACAGAAGGATCCCACCAAGGATTTCTTCGGCCGGGCCACCTCCCTGGCGGTTACGGGCCAGCTGGAGGCGGAAACCTTCGCCATGGCCTTCTCGAAGGTATATACCTTTGGCCCCACCTTCCGGGCGGAGAACTCCAACACCAAGACCCACGCCGCGGAGTTCTGGATGATTGAGCCGGAGATCGCCTTCTGCGATATTCATCAGCTGATGGACATCGAGGAGGATTTCCTGAAGTATCTGGTGAGCACCGTGCTGGAAAAGTGCGGGGACGAGCTGGCCTTCCTGGATCAGTTTACCGGCGGCGGGCTGCTGGACAAGCTGCGGGGCCTGGCCGCTTCCGGCGCGGCGCGGGTTACCCATGAGGAAGCCATCACCATCCTGCGGGCGGCCAAGGAGCAGTTCCAGTTCGAGCCCCGGTATGGCGAGGACCTGGCCAAGGAGCATGAGAAATACCTGACCGAGACCTACTTCCACAGCCCCGTGTTCGTCTACGACTGGCCCAAGGATATCAAGGCCTTTTACATGTATCAGAACGACGATGGCAAAACCGTGGCGGCGGTGGATTTGCTGGTGCCCGGCGCTGGGGAACTCATGGGCGGCTCCCAGCGTGAAACCCGCTACGATTTGCTGTGCCAGCGGATGGACCAGCTCCACATCTCCAAGGAGCAGATGTACTGGTATGTGAACCTGCGCCGGTTCGGCGGCTGCACCCACTCCGGCTTCGGCATGGGCTTTGAACGGCTGCTGATTTACCTTACCGGGGTGGACAACATCCGGGATGTGATTCCCTATGCCCGTACGCCCATGAACTGCGAATTCTGATTGCCTCTGCCGGAGAAAGGAAGGCGCGCCATGAAAATCGTGATTCTGGACGGCTATTCCGTCCATGCCCAGGACCTGAACTGGGATTTGATCCGCCCGCTGGGAGAGCTGACGGTCTATGACCGCACCCCGGCGGATCAGGTAACGGCCCGGATGCAGGGCGCGGAGATCGTGCTCACCAACAAGTGCCGCATCACCCGGGAAGTGCTGGCAGCCTGTCCCGACCTGCGCTACCTGGGGGAATTGGCTACGGGCTACAACAACATCGACATTGCCGCCGCCAAGGAACGGGGCGTGGTGGTGACCAACATTCCCGGATACAGCACCGTATCCGTGGTGCAGCACGTGTTCGCGCTGCTGCTCTATGCCATGAGCCATGTGGCGGAGCTGAACCAAAGCGTTCACGCCGGGGACTGGGTCAACTGCCCGGACTTCACCTATCAAATCACGCCCCTGCAGGAGCTCTACGGCCGGACCCTGGGCATTGTGGGCTTTGGACAGATTGGGCAGCGGGTCGCCCGGGCGGCGTTGGCCTTCGGCATGGAGGTGGTCTATACCTGCCCCCACCGCAAGGAGGCCCTGGAGGAGGAGCACATCCGCTACCTGCCCCTGGAGGAGCTGCTGGCCGTGGCGGACGTGGTGACGCTCCATTGCCCGCAAAACGCGGAAACCACCGGCCTGCTCAACGCTCAGCGCATCGCCGGGATGAAGCCGGGCGCCATTGTGATCAACACGGCCCGGGGCGGCGTGGTGGTAGCCCAGGCTGTGGCCGACGCCCTGCGCACGGGTCAGCTGGGGTGGTATCTGGCGGATGTGATGGAGCAGGAGCCTCCCAAGGCGGAGGAGCCGCTGCTCTCCGCGCCCCACTGCGTGCTCACGCCCCATGTGGCCTGGGCGCCCAGGGAAGCGCGGCTGCGCCTGATGGCCATTGCCTATGAGAACATCAAAGGGTATCTGGCGGGGAACGCGCCGCATCGCGTGGCGTGAGGCTTCGGAAAATCTGAGGCACCGGCGCATGGCCGGTGCTTTTTTTGCGCTGTGAGCGCGGAAAAGCGCGCCCTCCCTGAATTTTCTGTGGACGATTTCCGAAAAACAGTTTATAATAGCTTATTGTGGGGAGGGAGCAGGAGCATGCGATTTACCAAGATGCAGGGAATCGGCAACGACTATATTTATGTGAACTGCTTTGAGGAAACCGTGCGGGAACCCGAGCGCTTGGCGGTGGAGATGAGCCGGGCGCATTATGGCGTGGGGGCGGATGGGCTGGTGCTGATCGGCCCCAGCGACGTGGCGGATTTCGCCATGCGCATTTTCAACAGCGACGGCAGCGAGTCCGAAATGTGCGGCAACGCCTGCCGCTGCATCGGCAAGTATGTTTATGAGCGTGGACTGACCAACAAGGATCGGGTGACGCTGATGACTCAGGCGGGGCTGAAGGAGCTGGAGCTGCGGACTCGCGCCGGGGTTGTGGAAACCGTGCGGGTGGACATGGGGGGACCGGAGCTGGATCCGCGGCATATCCCCGTGCGGCTACCCGGCGAGGTGGTGCTGAATTATCCGCTGACGGTGGGGGGCATCAATTGGCGCATCCATTGCGTATCCATGGGCAATCCTCACTGCGTGGTGTTTGTGGACGAACCCGACGCCCTGGAGCTGACGCTACTGGGCCCGCTGATGGAGCATGAGGCCGTGTTCCCCAACCGCACCAACGTGGAGTTTGCCAAGGTGGTCCGGCGGGATCACATCCGCATGCGGGTATGGGAGCGCGGGGCGGGGGAGACGCTGGCCTGCGGCACTGGCGCCTGCGCCACGCTGGTGGCGGCAGTGCTCACTGGACGCGCCGACAGGAAGGCTACCCTGGAACTTACCGGCGGCCGCCTGGAGGTGGAGTGGTCCCCCGAGGACAACCATGTATATCAAACCGGCCCCGCCGCCTTCGTCTTTGACGGCGTGTGGCCGGATTGAGGAACATAGAGGAGGAAGCTGTTTTGCTGCGCGTCAACGACAACTTTCAAAAGCTGCCCGGGTCCTATCTTTTTGCGGAGGTGGCCCGGCGTGTGAAGGTCTACCAGGAGGCGCACCCGGAGCGGGAGATCATTCGCCTGGGCATTGGCGACGTGACTAAGCCGCTGGTGCCCGCAGTGATTGAGGCCATGCATCGGGCCGTGGAGGAGATGGGTCACGAGGAGACCTTCCATGGCTACGGGCCGGACTTTGGCTATGATTTTCTGATCAACGCCATCCGCCAGGGGGACTACGCTGCCCGTGGGGTGGAGGTGGCCTATGACGAGGTATTCATTTCCGACGGGGCCAAGTGCGACGTGGGCAACATTCAGGAGCTTTTCAGCCCGGATGCGGTCATCGCCGTGACGGATCCGGTCTATCCGGTGTATGTGGATTCCAATGCCATGGCCGGCCGGGCGGGGGACTATGTGGGCGACCGCTGGAGCCGGCTGGTCTATCTGCCCTGCAATGCGGAAAACGGTTTTGTGCCGCCCCTGCCCACCCAGCCGGTGGATGTGGTGTATCTGTGCTACCCCAACAATCCCACCGGCACCGTGCTCACCAAGGCCCAGCTGAAGGTCTTCGTGGACTGGGCCCGAGAAAACGGCGCCATCATCATCTACGATGCGGCCTATCGCGCCTATGTCACCAACCCGGAGATCCCCCTGAGCATCTATGAGGTGGAGGGCGCCCGGGAGGTGGCCGTCGAGTGCAATTCCTTCAGCAAAACCGCGGGCTTCACCGGTACCCGCTGCGCCTATACGGTGATTCCGCATCAGGTGTGCGGCGTGGACGCCAAGGGCGAGAAGGTCAGCCTCAACAGCATGTGGAAGCGCCGCATGGCCACCAAGTTCAACGGCGTCAGCTATCCGGTGCAGCGGGGGGCGGCGGCAGTCTACACCCCGGAGGGACAGGCGCAGATCAAAGCGGTGATCGCCGGCTATATGGAAAACGCCCGCATTATTCGGGAAAGCCTGCAGGCCAGGGGCTTCGACGTTTACGGAGGCACGGACGCGCCTTACATCTGGCTGAAAACGCCGGGAGATATGGACAGCTGGACATTCTTTGACAAGCTGCTGGCGGAGTGCAACATCGTGGGCACCCCGGGCGCAGGCTTCGGACCCAGCGGCGAGGGATACTTCCGCCTGACGGCCTTCAATACCCGGGAGAAGACGCTGCAGGCCATGGAACGGGTCAAAAACTGGCAGATCTGACCGCGCGATCAGCGCATGGCGCCGGACGCGCGTAAAATACAGTCATGTTCCTGCTGCCTGCGTGCGGCGGGATGGACGCGATACGGAGGAGCATATGGTACATACCATCGTGGGCGCCAACTGGGGCGACGAGGGCAAGGGCAAGGTCACCGACCTGTTGGCGGAGAAGAGCGACATCGTGGTGCGCTTTCAGGGCGGCGCCAACGCCGGGCACACCATCATCAACGAATACGGCAAGTTTGCGCTGCATCTGCTGCCCTCCGGGGTGTTTCATCCTCACATTGTGAACATCATCGGGCCGGGCGTGGCGCTGAACATTGAGGCCCTGCTCAGCGAACTGGAAAGCGTGACCTCCCGGGGCGTCCCCATGCCCAAACTGCTGATCAGCGATCGGGCGCAGGTGATGATGCCCTACCACGTGGACTTTGACAAGTATGAGGAGGAGCGGCTGGGCAAGCAGTCCTTCGGCTCCACCAAGTCGGGCATCGCGCCCTTTTACAGCGACAAGTTTGCCAAAGTGGGCATCCAGGTGTGCCAGCTCTATGACGAGGAGATGCTCCGGGAGCGGTTGAAAATCGCCCTGGTGAAGAAAAACGCGCTGCTGGAGGGGCTGTATCACAAGCCGCCCATCGACCTGGAGCAGCTGATCAGCAAGCTCAAGGAGCTGGCGGAAAAGATTCGTCCCATGGTGTGCGACACCACCCTGTATCTGCACAAGGCGAACAAGGAAGGCAAGCTGATTCTGCTGGAGGGTCAGCTGGGCTCCCTGCGGGATCCGGATCATGGCATTTATCCCTATACCACCTCCTCCTCTCCCCTGGCGGGTTACGGTTGCGTGGGCGCGGGCGTTTCTCCCCGGGACATGACGGATATCTACTGCGTGACCAAGGCGTATTCCAGCGCCGTGGGCGCGGGTCCCTTTGTGGTGCGTCTCACCGGCCCCGAGGGGGATGAGCTGCGCCGCCGGGGCGGCGACGCAGGCGAGTTTGGCGCCACCACCGGCCGGGCCCGGGATGTGGGCTGGTTTGACTGCGTGGCGTCCCGCTACGGGGTGATGGTCCAGGGGGCCACCGAAGTGGTGCTCACCAACCTGGACGTGCTGGGCTACCTGGACGAGATTCCCGTGTGCGTGGCCTACGAGGTGGACGGCCAGCAGATCACCGATTTCCCGGACACGCCTCGCCTCATGCGCTGCAAGCCCGTGTATGACAAGCTGCCGGGCTGGAAGTGCGATATCCGCGGCATCCGCAACTATGCAGAGCTGCCGGAAAACTGCCGCAAGTATGTGGAGTTTATCGAGGCGCAGGTAGGCGCGCCCATTCACATGGTCTCCAACGGTCCTCGCCGGGAGGATATCCTCTACCGCTGAGCCCCGGCGCGCCCATTACAAAAGGATGTGAACGCATGACCATCATTGATACCCATGCCCATATTTATCCCGATGCCATCGCCCTGAAAGCCGCGGCGTCCATCGGCAGGTTTTATGATATTCCCATGGACCTGGACGGCACGGTGGATACGCTGCTGCGCCATGGGGACGCGGCGGGGATTCAGCGCTTCCTGGTGCAGTCGGTGGCGGTGACCTGGGAGCGGGCCCATTCCATCAATGATTTCATTGCCCGCAGCGTGGCGGAGCATGCCGACCGCTTTGTGGGCTTTGGGGCCATGCACCCGGACCATCCCGAAATGGAGAAGGAACTGGACCGCATTCTGTCCTTGGGGTTAAAGGGCGTGAAGCTGCATCCGGATTTCCAGCACTTTTGCCTGGACGACCCCAACGCGGTGAAGCTGTTCGAGGCCATGGCCGAGCGAAATCTGGCGCTGCTGGTGCATACAGGCGACAAGCGCTACCCCTACAGCCAGCCGGAGCGCATGGCTCGGGCGCTGGACCGGGTGCCCCGGCTGCGGGCCATCTGCGCCCACTTGGGCGGCTGGTCCGTGTGGAGCGATGCCTGGAAGATTCTCGCCGGCCGCGGCAACGTCTGGGTGGATACCTCCTCCAGCCTGTATGCCCTGCCGCCGGAGGAGGCCGTGAAGGTAATCCACCGTTACGGTGCCTCCCAGGTGTTCTTTGGCACGGATTATCCCATGTGGAAGCCGGAGGAGGAAGTGAAGCGCTTCCAGGCGCTGCCCCTGACCCAGCGGGAACGGGAAATGATTCTCCACGAGAACTTTGAGCATTTCCTGGCCCAGGGCGTATAAGGTTTCCGTTGGCGTCCTAGATGGAGCAAAGCATTGGGACTGTTGCAGAAAATGAAAACAGATCATTTAGGCAACTAAAAAAGGCAATATTGGAAAACTGCGAAATCACTTTTGACTATTATAATTCTACTGGTGAGAGCAGTAAGAGAAATGTACATCCATATAAATTGATCTATAAAGAAAAGTATGGTATTTATTTGCTTTTTGCCTTTCGTGCAATGAAAATAGATTATTTCGACTTTCGCGGATAAAAAACCTAATTTTAACAGAAGTACATTTTGAGCGAAAATCAGATATATGCCAATACCATTCCGTCTTTCCAATGCCAGCTGAAATAGCAAATTTAATAGATTTAGAATTGGAGTTTACTTTAGATGTTGGGTATAGGTTATTCGATACGCCGGACGATACGGCTATTATAAAACATGAAAACGGATATACTGTTAAACTTACTCTGCCGGAAAATAATTGGCTGTATGATTTTCTTATGTCATTCGGAGACAAAGTAACCATTGTTCGACCAAAATATATCCGTCAAACATTGAAAGTAAAACATGAAGCGGCAAGATAGCATTATAAAGGAGAATAAAAATATGAATATAAAAAAACAACTTGAAGCGGCAGTAGGCAAAAGGAACAGCATATATCTAAACAACATTGAAATTGATCCCCTTATGATTAAGGCAATTATGATAAATGAGGTTGTACCCTCTGACGTTTTATAGGATTTTTATGGAGTCCCTGACGCTGATTATCTGAAAACAACTATTCCTCTTTTTCAAGGAGCAGGTGCAGAGGTTAAGTCTATACAAGACATATTGCAAATGGGTATTTATATCACAAATGCTGTAAAAACTCCAAAGACAGAATATGCTATCGAAAAAAGTAGCATTGAAGATAGTTTGCCCTATTTAGAAGCAGAACTTTCTTTATTCCCCAATGTAAAGGTAATTATGCTTATGGGTGATGTGGCGAAAAAAGCCTTTAACGTGATTACGAAAAAGGCAACAAAGAAAAATGTTGTTCCTGCCGTTCCCACCTATAAATTGCGTACTACCGAAATCTTTTATAACGGTATTAGAGTAATGCCATCCTATATAATGACAGGAGGAAATATTCTAATTGAAAAGTCAAAAGTAGCAATGGCAACCGAGGACATTGCCACCATGTTAGAAA
>DBFBGQ010000063.1:0-22058 GCA_048201975.1 Candidatus Egerieenecus sp.
CGAATAAAAATTTTCAAAAATATTTCAATAGTGCTTGCAATTATTGGAATTGTATGTTAGCATCATTTCAGATGATAAATTAACAATTTACATCATGTTTACGAGCGGGAGGGAGCGCAATGTCAGAACACGTCCGCGCCAAGGTAGCTCCGGCGCTGGAACCCAAGCGCAAACGTCACCGGTGGACCCGGGATGATACCGAGCTGAGCCTGCTGGGGCTGCCGACCTTCATTTGGTATGCGCTGTTCAGCTACTTGCCGATGTTCGGATTGATCATCGCCTTCAAGAAGTATCAAATATTCCCCCGTCAGTCGTTCCTGGCGAACCTGTTCATGAGCGACTGGGTGGGCTTTGATAACTTCAAGTTTTTCATCACCAACAACACCTTCGGCATGCTGCTGCGCAACACGCTGCTGTACAACCTGGTGTTCATCGTGCTGAACATCGTGATCCCCGTGGGGCTGGCCATGATGATCAACGAGCTGTACTCCAAGCGCAAGAGCAAGGTGTACCAGACGATGATGTTCTTCCCCCACTTCCTTTCCTGGGTGGTGGTCAGCTACTTCGTGTTCGCCTTCCTCAGCCCGGACAAGGGACTGATGAACAAGATCGTGATCGCGCTGGGCGGGGAAAAGATCATGTGGTACTCCGAGCCCACCTACTGGCCCTTCATCCTGGTGTTCATGAACCTGTGGAAGGGCGTGGGCTATAACATGGTGGTGTACCTGGCCACCATCACCGGCATCGACCAGAGCCTGTACGAGGCGGCCATGCTGGACGGGGCCACCAAGTGGCAGCAGGCCAAGTACATTACCCTGCCGCTGATGAAGACCATCCTGATCACCATGTTCATCCTGAATGTGGGCAAGATCTTCTACTCCGACTTCGGCCTGTTCTGGCAGGTGACCCAGGGCGTGCCCAACTCCCTGCACAACGTGGCTTCCACCTTCGATACCTTCATCTACTCGGCGCTGCAAGGCTCCACGCCCATCGGCCGGACCGCCGCGGCCTCCCTGTTCCAGTCCGTTTGCTGCTGCGCCACCATTCTGCTGGCCAACTTCATCGTGTCCAAGATTGATCCGGACAGCGCCATCATCTGACGGAAAGGAGAATCCTCATGGCAAATGCGAAAAAAGCCGAATTTCAAGTGGAATCCATGAAGATGAACCGCATCCGTCCGGGCACCAACGCAGGCTTCAACGTGGTGTTCATCCTGCTGGCCGCCATGGCCATCATACCGGTGCTGTTCGTGTTCATGATCTCCATCTCCTCGGAGGAGTCCATTCGGGTGTCGGGGTACAGCTTCATCCCCCAGAGCTTCTCCAACTCGGCCTACATGTTCCTGTGGAATGAAAAGGCAACCATCTTTTCCGCCCTGTGGATTTCCGTGCTGGTGACGGTGACCGGCACGCTGCTGGGCCTGGCGCTGACCACCACCATGGGCTATGTGCTCTCCCGGCCGGTGTTCAAGCTCAAGGGGCTGTATACCTGGGTGGTGTTCGTTCCCATGATCTTCAACGGCGGCATGGTGGCCTCCTACGTGGTGAACGCCAACATCCTGAACCTGAAAAACACTCTGGGGGCGCTGGTGCTGCCCCTGGCGGTATCCTCGTTCAACATCATTGTCTGTAAAACATTCTTCCGCTCCACCATACCGGACAGCATCATTGAATCCGCCAAGATTGACGGCGCCAGCCAGCTGCGCATCTTCGGCACCATCGTGCTGCCCATTTCCAAGCCCGTGCTGGCGACCATCGGCCTGTTCCTCACCTTCGGGTACTGGAACGACTGGTTCCAGTCCTCCCTGTACATTTCCAAGGCGGAGCTGGTCTCTCTCCAGGCGTTGCTGAACAACATGATGAAGAGCCTGGACTACATCGCCAACAATCCCTCCGCCGGCCTGAGCCTGCAGCAGTACCGCAACTCCATGCCCAGCGAGTCCGTGCGCATGGCCATCGCCATCGTCATCGTGATTCCCATTGCCTGCGCGTATCCCTTCTTCCAGAAGTATTTCATCTCCGGCCTGACCATCGGCGCGGTGAAGGGATAAGCCTGTTCCGGTCGTACTTCCCGCTGATAGCGGGGATACACGATAAATAGTAAGGAGGATTTGTACATGAAAAAGCTTCTGTCTATGCTTCTGGTCCTGGCACTGGCGCTGGGGATGATGGGCATGGCGTCCGCGGAGGGCGACGTGGTTACCCTGAAGTGGGTGACCGTCGGCACCGGCATGCCCACCAACTATGACGCCTGGCTGGCGCAGATTAACCCTTACCTGGAGGAAAAGATCGGCGTCAACATCGAGATGGATGTCATTGGCTGGGGCGACTGGGATCAGCGCCGCAACGTCATCGTGAACACCAACGAGCCCTATGACATCATCTTCGGCAACATGAACACCTATAACAACGACGTACAGCTGGGCGCGTACCTGGACATCACCGACCTGCTGGACACCGCCGCCCCCGAGCTGAAGGCCATGCTGCCCGAAGGCTACTGGGACGCCTGCCGGGTGAACGGTCAGATCTACGGCGTGCCCACCTACAAGGACAGCTCCATGTCCCAGTACTTCGTGTGGGATAAGGACCTGCTGGACGCCAACGGCATCGACGCCAGCGAAGCGACCACCCTGGAGGCCCTGACCCCCATCCTCACCGAGCTCAAGGACAAGAGCAGCAGCGCCGTGTTCCCCCTGAACAAGAATGGCGCCACCTGGCTGATGACCTTCTACGATGGCATGAACGCCGGCCTGGGCACCCTGGGCGTGCGCTATGACGACGCTGAGGGCAAGGTGGTCTCCGTGCTGGAGCAGGAGGACGTGATGGCCAACCTGAAGATCCTCCACCAGTGGTACAACGACGGCCTGATCAATGCCGACGCCGCCACCCTGCCGGAAGACAACAAGTACAAGGTGTGCTCCGTGGCGCAGGGCTGGCCCAGCGCTGCCATCACCACCTGGGGCCCCAACATGGGCGTGAACGCGGTGGCCTATCAGTGGGGCGAGACCGTGGTCTCCAACGACACCGTGCGCGGCTCCCTGAACAGCATCTCTGTGAACTGCGAGCATCCTGAAAAGGCGCTGGCGTTCCTGCAGCTGATCAACACCGACAGCTATGTGCGCGACCTGTTCTACTACGGCGTGGAAGGCGACAACTGGCAGTACACCGACGACACCAAGACCGCCGTGCACAAGAACAACGCGGATTGGCCCATGGCCGGTTACACCCAGGCGACCTTCTTCAACGTGACCCCCACCGACGACGTGGACTTCAACCAGTGGGACGAAGTCAAGGCCCTGAACGAGGCCGCCAAGCCCTCTGTGCTGCTGGGCTTCTACTTCGACACCACCAACGTGCAGGATCAGCTGTCCGCCTGCATCGAAATCTACAACCGCTACAAGGGTGAAGTGCTCACCGGCACCACCGATCCCACCGTCTCCGTGCCGCAGATGATGGAAGAAATGCGCGCCGCGGGCTTCGACGAGATCGTGGCCGATGCGCAGGCTCAGGTGGACGCCTTCCTGGGCAAGTAAGGCAAGCGCCTCCTGATGTGAGGGAACCCGCCCGCGGGGAGCGGAGGAACATCGCAAACAGTTGGGTTTTCGATATTCCCCTTGCCCCCGCGGGCTTTCTTCATGGCCCGCGCCGCGGGCGCACCACGGCGGGACCACGTTTGATCATCCCATTTTCAACCCAAGAAAGCGAGTGTTATCGTATGACCAGGATCATCGGCAAGGCGCTCCCGAACATCCCCTGGGAGGATAAGCCCGCAGGGGAAACCATGCCCATGTGGCGCTTCTCCGGCAACCCCATTATCGGCCGGCACGGCAACAAGCGCGCCAATTCGGTGTTCAACAGCGCGGTGGTTCCCTTTGGGGACGGATTTGCGGGGGTGTTCCGCTGTGACAGCCGCTCCATCAGCATGGACCTTTTCGCCGGGCGGAGCAAGGACGGCTATCACTGGGAGATTGAGGACGAACCCCTGCGCATGGAGGGCGCGGAGGAAGAGATTCTGCGCAAGGAGTACCGCTACGACGCCCGAATCACCCCCCTGGAGGGCAAGTATTACATCACCTGGTGCAACGGCTACCACGGCCCCACCATCGGCGTGGCCTGGACGGAGGATTTCAAAACCTTCCATCAGCTGGAAAACGCCTTCCTGCCTTTCAACCGCAACGGCGTGCTGTTCCCTCGGAAAATCGGCGGCATGTACATGATGATGTCCCGCCCCTCGGACAACGGACACACACCCTTCGGGGATATTTATGTGAGCCAGTCCAAGGACCTGGAGTTCTGGGGCCGGCACCGGTACATGATGGGCACCATCAAGGGCAACGATTCCGCCTGGCAGTCCACCAAGATTGGCCCCGGACCTGCGCCCATCGAGACGGACGAGGGCTGGCTGCTGCTCTACCACGGGGTCATCACCACCTGCAACGGCTTTGTGTACCGCATGGGCAGCGCGCTGCTGGACCTGGAGCAGCCCTGGAAGGTGCTCTACCGCTCCAAGGACTATGTGATGGCGCCCTTTGAGCTGTACGAGTGCGTGGGCGACGTGCCCAACGTGGTGTTCCCCTGCGCGGCGCTTACCGACGCGGCCACGGGGCGCATCGCGGTCTATTATGGCTGCGCCGACACGGTGACGGGCCTGGCCTTCACCACCGTGGACGAACTGGTGCGCTATACCAAGGAAAACTCCTGAGGCTGGACGCGGCCTGAAGGCTGGAGGTTGAAACGATGGTTTTTCTGGATAAGCGAATTAACGGCATCTGTGATGAGATGAAAAAATACGCTGTGCGCCAGCGCGTGCCGGTGGAGGACGTGCGCTATAAGGAGGGGTTCTTCCTCCGCCCCGAGGATGCCGCGGCGGATAGCGCGCCCTTCCTCCCCTTTGACAGCAGGCGCATGCATTGGTATGGCCCGGACCGGCACTACTGGTTCCAGGCGGAGATCACCGTGCCGGAGAGCTTTGCGGGGCGGAGCCTGTGGCTGCATGTGCGTACCCAGATCGACGAATGGGACGACGCCAAGAATCCGCAGTTCCTGCTGTTTGTCAACGATGAAATTCTCCAAGGTATGGACATGAACCACCGGGAGGCGCTTTTGACCCGGGAGGCCAAGGCCGGGGAGCGCTATCGCGTGGACCTGCAGGCCTACACGGGCATCCTGCACACGGAGTTCAACCTGATTTTCGAATTGCGGGAGATTGACCCGGACCTGGATGGGCTGTACTGGGATCTGTACGTACCCCTTTCCGCCTTCCCGCGGCTGGATCCCCAGGACACCCGCCGCATGGCCCTGGAGCGGGTGATGAACGACGCGGTGAACCTGCTGGACCTGCGCACTCCCTATTCCGACGCCTATATGGATACGGTGCGCCAGGCCCGGGCCTACCTGCAAAAACACCTCTATGAGGAGTTGGGCGGCCATGCGGACATCATTGCCAGCTGCATCGGCCACACCCACATCGACGTGGCTTGGTGGTGGACCGTGGCCCAGACCCGGGAGAAGGTGGCCCGCAGCTTTGCCACTGTGCTCAAGCTCATGGAGGAATACCCGAACTACAGGTTCATGTCCAGCCAGCCCCAGCTTTACGCCTTTTTGAAGGAGCGCTACCCGGAGCTGTACGCCCGGGTGAAGGGGCGCATCCGGGAGGGCCGCTGGGAGCCTGAGGGGGGCATGTGGCTGGAGGCGGACTGCAACCTGACCAGCGGCGAGAGCCTGGTGCGGCAGTTTCTGCATGGAAAGCGCTTTTTCCGCGAGGAGTTCGGGGTGGACAACCGGGTGCTGTGGCTACCGGATGTGTTCGGCTACTCCGGCGCGCTGCCCCAGCTGATGAAGAAATGCGGCATCGATTATTTCATGACTACCAAGCTGGCCTGGAACCAGTTTAACAAGCATCCTTATGATACCTTCCTGTGGCGGGGCATCGACGGCACCCAGGTGCTGACCCATCTGATCACCACGCTGGGCGTGGGGCAGGATGTGAAGAACTTCTTCACCACCTACAACGGCCTGCTTCACCCGGATGCGCTGCTGGGCGGCTGGGAACGGTATCAGAACAAGGACATCAACAACGATATCCTCATTTCCTACGGCTATGGGGACGGGGGCGGCGGTCCCACCCGGGGCATGCTGGAGAATTCTCTCCGCCTGGAAAAGGGCGTGGCGGGCCTGCCCAAGGTGCGCCAGTGCTTCGCCCGGACCTATTTTGAAGAGCTGGACAAGCGGGTTTCCGGCAACAGGCGCCTGCCCGTATGGGAGGGCGAACTGTACTTTGAGTATCACCGGGGAACCTATACTTCGATGGCCCGGAACAAGCGCTCCAACCGCAAGGCGGAGCTGCACATGATGGACCTGGAACTGCTCAGCGTGCTGGCGGCGGACAAGCTGCCCTACCCCGCGGCGGAGCTGGACCGCATGTGGAAGGTTATCCTGCTGAATCAATTCCACGACATTCTGCCGGGCTCGTCCATCCATGAGGTGTACGAGGTGACCAAGGCGGAATACGCGGCCCTGGAGGCGGACATCGCCCGCCTGGAGGGGGAACGGTTGGCTGCCTTGGCTCCCGCGGCGGACCGGGTGACCGTGTTCAACACCAAGGGCTTTGCCAGCGACGAAACGGTCTGCCTGGGGGACGTGCAGGCGGCGGCGTTGGTGGACGCGGCCGGCGCGCGGATTCCCGTGCAGCAGACCGCTCAGGGGGCGGTGGCGCATCTCCGGGGCCTGCCCGCCAAGGGCTGGCGCACCTACGGATTGTCGGCGGAGCCCGCGGAGCCCTCCGCGCCCTTTGTCCAGGACGGCAACCGGCTGGAAACGCCCTACTACCTGGTGGAGCTGGACGAAAACGGCATGTTCTCCCGGCTGTACGATAGAACCTACCAGCGGGAGGTGCTCAAGGCCGGCGAAAAGGGCAACCTGCTGCGCATGTATGAGGATAAACCCATCTATTACGACAACTGGGACATCGACATCTATTATACGGAGAAATACTGGGACGTGACGGATGTGCAGTCCCTGCGCTGGACGGAAATGGGCCCCTTGCGCGCAACCCTGGAGGTGGAGCGCAGGGTGAGCAACAGCCTCATTCGCCAGAAGATTCACTTCTACGCCCACAGCCGCCGCATCGATTTCGAAAGCTATGTGGACTGGCACGACCATCAGCACCTGCTGAAGGTGCATTTCCCCACGGATGTGCACAGCGACGAGGCCACCTTCGAAATCCAGTTTGGCAACGTGAAGCGCAAGGTCCACCAGAATACCTCCTGGGATGTGGCGCGCTTTGAAAGCTGCGGACAGAAGTGGATGGACTTCTCCGAGGGGCATTACGGCGTCAGCCTGCTGAACGACTGCAAGTACGGCCATTCGGTGAAGGATGGCTGCATCGCCCTGACGCTGATCAAGTCCGGCATTGAGCCCAACCCGGTTACCGACCAGGAGGAGCACTATTTCACCTACGCCCTGTATCCCCATGGAGGGGACTGGCGGGAGGGCGGCACGGTCCAGGAGGCCTACCGGCTGAATCAGCCCGCCCTGTGCGTTTCCGGCGCGGGGGAAGTCCCCGAGTATTCCCTGGCGGGCGTGGAACACCCCAATGTGATGCTGGAAACGGTCAAGCGCGCCGAGGACGGGGACGGATGGATCGTCCGCCTGTACGAGACGGACAACGCCCGCACCGCCACGGCCCTGCGCTGGAGCCGTCCGGTGGCCAGCGTGGAGGAGTGCAACTGCGTGGAGGATTTCGCGGCCCCCGCAACCTGCGAAAACGGCCGGATTCCCTTTGTGATCAAGCCCTATGAGATCAAGACCTTCCGCATCCGGGAGAAGGAGGAAGCATAAATGGACTTTCTGCCCATGCCGCATCGGGTGAGCCATGGGGAGGGCGCGTTTGCGCTGGACTGGCGCACGCCGGTGAACCTGTGCAACGCCCAGCCTTCGGCGCTGACGTACGCACAGATGCTCTGTGAGGCGGCGGAGGAATTTGCCGGGCTGCGGCTGCCCATTATCCGGGGCACGGCCCGGCAGGGGGAAATCACCCTGACACAGGACGGCGCGCTGCCCGCGGATGCATATCGCCTGTCCGTGGCGCCTGAGGGGATTGCAGTGCGCGGGGGCAGCGACGAGGCGCTGCTGCACGGGGTGATGACCCTGCGGCAGTGGATTCAGCGCCACGGCTCCGCGCTCCCGGCGCTGGAGATTGAGGACGCGCCGGATATGCCTGTTCGCGGGTATTATCTGGACTGCTCCCGGGGCCGGGTACCCACCCTGGAAACCCTGAAAAAGACCGCCGACCTGCTTTGCCGCTACAAGATCAACCAATGGCAGCTGTATGTGGAGCACACCTATCTGTTCCGCGGCCTCAGCGAAGCCTGGCGGGAGGATACGCCCCTCACCGCCCAGGAGATCATGGAGCTGGACGCCTACTGCCGGGCCCGGCATATCGAGCTGGTGCCCTCCCTGTCCTGCTTTGGGCACATGTACGAGATCCTGTCCACCAAGACCTGCGCGGAGCTGTGCGAGCTGCGGGATGCCGAAAGGATTCCCTTCAGCTACACCTACGCCGGGGAGCATCATACGCTGAACGTCTCCCATCCCCAGGCCATGGAGTTTATCAAGGGGCTGATCACCGAGTACCGGGCGCTGTTCACCAGCGACAAGTTCAACATCTGCTGCGACGAGACCTTCGACCTGGGCAAGGACCGAAGCGCGGCGCTGGCCCGGGAGAAGGGGGAGCATGCGCTGTACATGGCCCATGTGACGGAGCTGTGCCGGTGGCTGCTGGAGCAGGGCGTCACCCCCATGTTCTGGGGGGACATCATGTGGCGCCATCCCGAGGCTTACGCGGAGATCCCGGAAGGGGTCATCTGCCTGAACTGGGGTTATCTGCCCAACCAGCGGGAGAACGAGATCCGCGACCTGGCCCGGATGGGCGCGGTGCAGTACGCCTGCCCAGGGGTATGCACCTGGAAGCAGCTGGTGCCGCTGCTGCGCTACGGCTTCAGCAACAACCGGGTCATGTGCGCCCACGCCCACAAATATCATGCCGTGGGCATGCTGAACACCGACTGGGGCGACTATGGCCATCTGTGCCAGCCGGCCTTCTCCGTGCCGGGGATTCTCTATGGCGCGGCCTTCGCCTGGAATGCCGGCGGCCTGGACTATGAGCAGGTGAATCGCGCCGTTTCCTTCCTGGAATACGGGGACCGGTCCGGACGCTTCATGGAGGCCTTCGACGCCCTGTCCTTTCACGAGGTGTTTGACTGGCTGCATACGGTCCGGTGGATTGAAGCCGGGGACGCGGCGGGGCGCCATGCCGTTTATAACGATCCCGAGTTGAAGCTGACAGGCCTGGCGGAAGCCAACGCCCAGGTGGACGCGGCCCTGGCGAAGCTGCGGATGGCCTCCGTGGAGCTGGACAGCGCGCATCGGGGGATCCTGCACGACCTGCACCTGGCCGCCGAGGGCGTGAAGCTGCTGAACGATCTGGGCTGCTATGTGGGCGCGATGGAGGAGGGGCGGGCGTTGCCCCATCGGGAGGGTCCCGAGCTGGCCGCTGCCCTGGAGAGCTGGTATCACGCCTATGTGGACAACTGGCGCAGGGTTTCCAAGGAGAGCACCCTGGCCCGCACCCGCCGGGTCATCTGCGCCTGGGCGGATTACCTGCGGGGAAGAAAGATTTGACCAAGCGCCTCCGGAGCCTTGCTGGCCTCCGGAGGCGCATTTCGTGTGTCGAAAAAGTGGGCAAGCCCACTTTTTCGAGGGAGCAACTTCGGCCAACCAGAGGTCGTCCGAAGTTGTAAGGAATTAATTTTGCAAGCAAAATCAACGACCCAGCAAGGCGCTGTTTTTCATGAAAAAACAGCGGTCGCAAAGCGACTTGGCTTTTCAAAAGAGAAGCCAACCGTCCGCCGGCAAAGCCGGCTTACACGAATGAAAGTCGAAGGGGCTGCGGCCCCTCCGACGCCTTTAGGGTTTTTTTGACAGTCTGCAAGCGCCTCCGGAGGCGCATTTCGTGTCCTGGGGCCGGGGTCTATCCGGGACAGCCTGCGCGTATGCTTCCCTGTGACAAGATTGCGAGGTGAGGGGACATGCGGCAGGCGCCTTTGTTTCCCCCGGAGGTGACGGGGAACATTCCAAGAATCACGCTGCTGGGCGAAGGACTGGCGCGCATTGAGCAGCATCAGGGGTTGGTCACCTATCAGAACGACCAGATGACCTTCCGCACAGCCCAGGGAGAGATAACCCTCACGGGCAAGGAGCTGCACTTTTTGCGTTACACCGCCCAGGAGGCCACGGTGGGCGGGGTCATTGAGTCCCTGCGGCTGGAAAGGCGGGGCGCGGGGCGATGAAGGAGCGTTTTCTGCGCCGGTTCCAGGCGGAGGGATTGAACCTGGAAAAGCTGCTGCGCCAGGCGGCGGAGCGGGAGATCGAGCTGAAGCGGGTCAGGCGGAACGGACGGCGGCTGACGGGCCTGGTGGCGGAGAAGCGCCTGCCGGAGCTGGAGGAGCTGGCGGAAAAGGGCGGCTGGGCGCTTCGCCCCGGGGCCTATGCGGGGCTGAGCCGCTGGCGGGAGCGCTTCAAGGCCCGCTGGGCGGCCTGCGCGCTGGCGGGGCTGGCGATGGGCATGGTGTTCCTGGCGCTGCAAATGCTCTGGGCGGTGGAGCTGGTGGATGCGGGAACCTACGCTGGGGATCTGCGGGCCTTCCTGGAGGAAAACGGCGTGCGGCCCTTCATCTGGAAATCCCGGGTGGATCCTGCGGCGCTAAGGGACGCGCTGGAGTGGCGCTACCCCAAGGTGGCCTGGGTGGAGGTGGGCTGGCGGGGGACGGTGCTGCAGGTACGGCTGGTGGAAGGCACCCCCATGGGCGAAACCGTCGATTGGCACGGCAGCCAGGATGTGGTGGCCAGCCGGGACGGCGTGGTGGTCAGCGTGGTGCCCCTGGCGGGGACCGCCCTGTGCAAGCCCGGAGATACGGTGCGGGCCGGTCAGGTGCTTATCGCCGGGGAGGAGCGGGAGGGGACGGAGGGCGCGCGCCCCGTGTCCGCCCGCGGCATTGTGACCGCGCGGGTGTGGGACGGCGCCCGGGCGCGGGTCTCCCTGCGGGAAACGCGAACCGAATATACCGGCGCGTCTTTTTCGCGACAGACGGTATGCTCCCCCTGGTTCCGGCTGTGGTCCATGGCGGATTCCGGCTTTGCGCAGCAGGACGTTCACGCGGAGGAGCTGCCCCTGGGCGGGCTGTTCCTGCCCCTATGGGTCCGGCGGGAAACCTGCCTGGAGGTCAACACCGCCGCCGCCTGGCGGGATCTGGAGGAGGTCAAGGCCGAGGCGGGTCTGGCCGCCCTGCGGGCGCTGGGGGAAAAGGCGGGGCCCAATGAGGTTTTCGTTGACAAATGGGTAGATTATTGTATGATAGAAGGTGAGATACTAGAGGCTGTCGCCATGGGGGAACGGCGGATCGACATCGGCCGAAAGGTTCCCCGGGGCGGCGGCGTATAGCCCGCATGGCCGCACGGGCACGGGCAGGGCGCGGAAGGAGCGCGCCGCTGCCGTGGGTTTGCGGCGAGAAGAATGGAGGACGCGTATTTGGCACAGGCAAAACAGATGATGCTCTCCATGGAATCCATGGATGCATACATGTCGCTGTTTGGACTCAACGATCAAAATATGGCGCTGATCGAGCAGGAATGCAATGTAACGGTGGCCCTGCGGGGCAACGAGCTGACCGTTTCCGGGGAAGCGGAGGATGTGGAGCTGGCGGCCGCGGTGCTGGAAAAGCTGCTGGATATGCTCCGCCGGCACGAGCAGATGGATCGGGCGCGCATCCGTTATGCCATCGCCCTGGCCAGGGACGGCAAGGTGGACCTGATCGACGACATCCTCAAAAGCGTGGTGGCCATTACCCACCGGGGCAAGCAGATTCGCTGCAAGACCCTGGGCCAGCAGACGTATGTGCAGACCATACGGGATCATGACCTGACATTTGCGGTGGGACCGGCGGGCACGGGGAAGACCTATCTGGCCATGGCGTTGGCCGTGGTGGCGCTGAAAAACAAAGAGGTGGAGCGCATTGTGCTCACCCGGCCCGCGGTGGAGGCCGGGGAAAAGCTGGGCTTTCTCCCCGGCGACCTGACCCAGAAGGTGGACCCCTACCTGCGGCCGCTCTACGACGCGCTGTACGACTTTATGGGCGTGGACAGCTACCAGAAGCTGGTGGAGCGGGGCGTGGTGGAGGTGGCTCCCCTGGCGTATATGCGGGGGCGGACGCTCTCGGACTCCTTTATTATTTTGGACGAGGCGCAGAACACCACCACCGAACAGATGAAAATGTTTCTCACCCGCCTGGGATTTCATTCCAAGGCGGTGGTGACCGGCGACCTGACCCAGACCGACCTGCCCGGCGCGCGGCGGTCGGGGCTCAGCGAGGCCATTGAGGTGCTGCGGGACATCCCCGCCATCGGCATGGCGTACCTGACCAGCCAGGATGTGGTGCGCCACGAGTTGGTGCAGCAAATTGTGGACGCCTATGCGGCGTATGACCGTCGTGCAAAGGAGAATGCCTGATGCGGCCGAAAAAGCGTGGAGAAAAGCTCCGGAAAAAATGGGGGCGCCGAAGCCTGGGCCAGTGGCTCAGAAGCGCGGACGCCAAGTGCGCGCTGGTCGTGCTGGTGGGAGCGCTGATGATGTTCGGGCTCTTTTGCGCGGTCAGCGCGCCGGAGCGCTACAGCCTCACCGTGGGATCCATCTCCCATCAGACCATCACCGCCACCAAGGATGTGGTGGATGAGATCACCACCGAGAGCCGGCGGGAGGCGGCGGCGGACGCCGTGGAGCCCACCTACCACTTCCAGGAGGGGGCCTCGGAGCAGGTGCTCAGCGACCTGGCCGCGATTTTTGAGGAGCTGCGCACCACCCAGCAGTACGGCCTGACCTTGCGCAAGGAGGGGGAGACGGACGCGCAGTTCCTGAACCGGGAGTTTACCGAGACGGAGCTGGAGTATGCCCGGGGGCTGATCACCACCATTACCTTGTCGGATTATCAGATTGAGACGCTGCTGCGCACGGACACGGATACCATGGAGGAGATGATCTCCACGGTGACCACCGCGGTGCAGAACACGCTGAACACCACCATCCGCGAGGGGCAAGTGACCCAGTCCATCAACAACATTTTGCAGATAGTGGGTTACCGGGTGGAGACCTCCCTGTTCCAGAACATTGTGCCCACGGTGCTGAAAAGCTGCGTGGCGCCCAACATGGTCATCGACCAGGAGGCTACGGAGCAGGCCCGGCAGAAGGCGCGGGACGCGGTGGAGCCTGTGGTGTACCTTCAGGGGCAGAACATCATCCGGGAGGGCGAGCGGGTCAGCCGCAACCAGGTGGAGATGGTCCGCGCCCTGGGCATGCTGCAGGATAACGCATACGATTACACCATTTACGCCGGCGCGGCGCTGCTGGTGGCGGCCTGCGTGGTTATGCTGGTGGCGCTGCTGCGGCTGCTGGACCGGCCGCTTCTGCACGATTTGCGGGGCTTGATGGTGCTGATGACCGTTATGGTGATCGCCATGGGGCTGTGCATGCTCTGCATCAAGGGGCTGAACGCTTACCTGGCCCCCATTGCCCTGGCGGCCATGCTGCTGACGGGGCTGCTGGGCGTGCCGGCGGGCATCGCGTCCATTGTGCCCATGGCGCTGCTGGTCAGCGGGGTCACGGCGGGCGGCAACAGCAATTACTCCACGGAAATGGTGCACCTGCTGGTGATGGGCATCGTCAGCGGCACGCTTTCGGTGGTGTTTCTGCGGGAGCGGCCCCAGCGCGTGCTGGTGGCGGTCTGCGGCCTGGTGGCCGCGGTGGCCAACCTGGCGATGCTGGTGGCCATGGAGCTGATGACCTCCAGCGCCATGGATGGGCTGGCCAACAGCGCCGCCTGGGCCATGGGCGGCGGCATGGTCAGCGGCCTGATGGCCCTGGCGCTCCAGCCCGTGTTTGAGACCACCTTCAACCTGGCCACCCCCAGCAAGCTCCTGGAGCTGGCCAACCCGAACCAGCCCCTGCTCCGACGGCTGCTGCTGGAGGCGCCGGGGACCTATCACCACTCCATCATAGTGGCGAATCTCTCGGAGGCCGCGGCGGAGAGGATCGGCGCAAATCCCCTGCTGGCCCGCACGGGCGCCTATTTCCACGACGTGGGCAAGCTCAAGCGCCCCCTGTACTTCAAGGAGAACCAGATGGGGGAGAACCCCCATGACCATACGGATCCCTATGTTTCCGCGGCCATTGTCACCACCCACACCCGGGACGGCCTGCAGCTGGCGCAGAAGTACCGCCTGCCCATGGAGATTCAGCGGATCATTGTGGAGCACCATGGGGATACCCCGGTGATGTTCTTCTACCACAAGGCGCTGCAGCAGGCCAACGGCAAGCCGGTGGACATTGCGGATTTCCGCTATGACGGCACGCGCCCAACCAGCAAGGAGAGCGCCATCGTCATGCTGGCGGATACCATTGAGGCGGCGGTGCGCTCCATGCCCGACCCCACGCCCCAGGCCATTGAGCGCTTCATTGAGCGGCTGGTGCGGGGCAAGCTGGAGGACGGCCAGCTGAGCAATTCCCCCCTGACGCTGCGGGACATCGACGGCATCTGCGAAGCCTTTGCCAAGGTGCTCAACGGCGTGTTCCACGAGCGCATTGAGTATCCTTCCACCCCCGTGCCCAAGCGGGATCCCTTCTTCCTGAACCAGCGGCAGGAGGAGCAGAAGCACGCGGAGGAGAGCGCCAAGGAGGAGCAGAAGCACGCGGCGGAGCGCCCCAAGGAGGAGCCGCCCGCGCCCGCCGGAGAGACGGCCGCGCCGCCCAAGGTGGAAGCGTCTCCGGCGCCCGCCGGGGAGCAGACCTCCGCCGCCGGGGAGAACGCGGCCGGGGAAGCGCCGGCTGAGGCCGCGCCCGAGAAGCAAGCCTATGAAGAACCCGAGGCGGAGAAAGTCAACGTGGAATTCAACGAAGAGATTCCCGCGCTTTCGGAAAGGACGGAGGACCGTGATCCTACTGTGGGAGATTGACACGCCGGTGGAGCCGGAGCTGCTGTCCCTGATGCAGACGGCGGCGGACTGCGCCCTGTGGGCCGAGGGGGTCAGGCTACCCTGCGCCGTCAGCGTGCGGCTGTGCGGGGATGGAGCCATCCGGGAGATCAACCGGGATTACCGGCAGACGGACCGGGCCACGGATGTGCTGTCCTTTCCCACGGTGAACTATCCCAAGGGAATCACCGCAGGGCGGGCGGGGCGGCTGATCCGCCGGGAGCTGGATGATCAACTGGATGCCTGCATGCTGGGGGATCTGGTGCTTTCCATTCCCCATGTGCGGGCCCAGGCGGAGGAATACGGCCACTCTCCCCAGCGGGAGGCGGCCTACCTGCTGGTGCACGGCATTTGCCACCTGATGGGTTACGACCATCTGGTGGATGCGGAACAAAAGGAGATGCGCGCCATGGAAGAAAAGATACTTTCCGCCGTGGGCATGGGCCGGGAGGACGCCGGGCAGGTCAGCGACGAAGCCCTGCTGGCGCTGGCCCGGGCCGCCATGGAACGGAGCTATTCCCCCTACTCCCACTATCCGGTGGGCGCGGCGCTGCTGTGCGCCGACGGCCGGGTATATCAGGGCTGCAACATTGAAAACGCCTCCTTCGGCCTGACCAACTGCGCCGAGCGCACCGCGCTGTTCAAGGCGGTGAGCGAGGGCGAGCGGGAGTTTGTCGCCGTGGCCATTGCCGCGGAGGGTTCCGCGCCCTGGCCCTGCGGCGCCTGCCGTCAGGCGCTGAACGAGTTTGCCCCGAACCTGCGGGTGCTGGTCACCTGGGGGGACGGGCGGCGGGGCGAAGCGCCGCTGTCCCAGCTGCTGCCCAAGGGATTTGGCCCCAAGGACCTGCCCCAAGGGTAAGCCTGGGGGAGAGGTCAACCATACAAGAAAAGAACAGAGGGAAAGCGAGCATGGAATTTCATTCTGGTTTTATTACCATCGTCGGGCGGCCCAACGTGGGCAAGTCCACGCTGATGAACGCCCTGGTGGGCGAGAAAGTGGCCATTGTTTCCAATCGGCCTCAGACCACCCGCAACCGCATCATGGGCGTGATGACCCGTCCCGAATGGCAGATTGTGTTTCTGGACACGCCGGGCATTCATCATCCCCGCACCAAGCTGGGGGAGAGCATGATGCAGTCGGTGAAGGATGCCATGGACGGCATGGACGGGCTGCTGACACTGGTGGACGCCACCCAGGTGGGGGAGCAGGACCGGAAGATCGTCCGGGAGATGGGACAGCGCAATGTGCCCAAGGTGCTGGCGCTGAACAAGATTGATCTGCTGCCCAAGGAAAGGCTGCTGGGGCTCCTGGCCTCCTTTGCCGACGCGGGCTACGACGCCATGATCCCCATCAGCGCCAAGACAGGGGACGGCCTGCCGGAGCTGGAGGCCCAGCTGGTGCGGAATCTGCCCGTGGGGCCGAAGTACTTTCCCGACGATATGATGACCGACCAGCCCGAGCGGCAGATCTGTGCGGAGCTGATCCGGGAAAAGGCGTTGCTGCATCTCCGGGACGAGGTGCCTCACGGCATCGGCGTGGAGATGATGGCCATGACCAAGGAAAGCGACGACTTCATGGAAATTCACGCCACCATCTATTGCGAGCGGGATGCCCACAAGGGCATCATCATCGGCCGGCACGGGGCCATGCTCCAGCAGATCGGCACGGAGGCCCGGGCGGACATCGAGGCGCTGCTGGGCATGCACGTGAACCTGAAGCTGTGGGTGAAGGTACGCCCCGACTGGCGCAACCGCATGGACGACCTGCGCACCCTGGGATATGACAACAAGTGAAGCATGCGCCCCGAAGGGGAGAGACAGCGCAAGGCCGCGGCATGTCGGAAGGACAGCCGCGGCCTTGCGCTGTTGTTGGCGGATTGTGGGAAATGCGGGAACCATGGGGGAGCAATTCCGGCAGGGGCGCAAAGCATAAACGGCGGAGGCGGGCGCAGCCGAGGATGGTGCGCGCGGGCCTCCGCCGTGCTGTGTCCGATGGCGCGGCGCGTGCCGGAACGGAATTTCTGCCGGGGTGGATCGTAAAAGCATGTCCGGCATCGGACGGCTGTATCTTATGTGGAACTCCTGTGGTTAAATGGCTTGACTCCGCAGTGGCTGATCCGGATTCAGCTCGTGCAGCATGGCCTCGTCAATCAGTTGACTCATGCGCAGGGCATGCTCGAAGTCGCCCGCATCCCAGGCGTTTTCCAGTTGTATGCGAATGAATAGCGTAGGGTCCTGCAGGTGAAGCTGATTCAATGTTGTATCCCTCCTTGTCCGTTCTTGCGTAGCTGAGGCAAACGCTTGTACCTCATCCATAGCATACATCCTGCCGCGATGGATTGCAACAGCGAAGAAAGGGAGGTTTTGTCGAAACGGCCCGCTTCCGGGGAAAATGCCTTTTATGCTATTCCGGCGGGGAAAAAGGAAGCGCTTTCCAAAGGCGCGGGTATCTGCTACAATGGGGAGCAAAGAAGCGAAGGAGGAGCGTGTGAGCATGGCGGATGTGGCGCTTGTGCCTTGCCAGGATTATCAGGAGGACCGGGTGTATCGGGCCATGGCGGAGGGCGTGGGTTTGCTGGGGGGTATGGAGGCCTTTTTCCGGCCGGAGGAGCGCATCCTGCTCAAGCCCAACCTGCTGAGCAAAGCCGCGCCGGAGCGGGCGGTGACCACGCATCCGGCGGTGTTTGGGGCGGCGGTACGCCTGCTGCAGGAGGCGGGGATCAGGGGGCTGACCTATGGGGACAGCCCCGGGACTCCCGCGGTCACGCCGGCGCGGGCGGCGCAGACCGGCGGGCTGCAGGCTGTGGCGGAGCGTTACGGAGTGGAACGGGCGGATTTTGACGGCGGCGCCATGGCGTCCTTTCCCCAGGGAAAGCGGGCGCACAGCTTCTACCTGTGCCACGGGGTTCGCGGGGCGGACGCCATCCTGAACCTGCCCAAGATGAAAACCCACGCCCTGGAGCGAATCACCGGGGCGGTCAAGAATCTCTACGGCTGCGTGTGCGGGGTGAACAAGGCGGCGGGCCACGTCAGCTACCCGGACCGGTATGCCTTTGCGGAAATGCTGGCCGACCTGGCCCTGTGCGTGCGTCCCCGGCTGCACATTCTGGATGGCATCGTCGCCATGGAAGGCAACGGCCCGTCCTCCGGGACGCCTACGCCTATGGGCGTGCTGCTTTTCTCCGCGGACCCGGTGGCCCTGGACAGCGTGTTTGCTGCGCTGGTGCATCTGGACCCGGCCAAGGTGCCCACCTGTGTGGCGGGGGAAGCGGCTGGAGTGGGGACCATGGCGGCGGAGAAAATTCGCGTGCTGACCCCCGGCGGCGAGCTCACCGTGGCCCAGGCGGCCCAGCGCTACGGGCGCGCTGATTTTGACGTGGACCGCACCGGGGAGGGGAGCGGTAAAATCGACAAGCTGGCAAAGCTGCTGCCCCTGATGCAGACGCGGCCCCAGGTGGACCGTCGCCGCTGCGTGGCCTGCGGCATTTGCCAGGAGGCCTGCCCCGTGCCGGGAAAGGCAGTGACCGCCGGCCATGGGAAAAAGGCGCGGTATGATTACCGCAAGTGCATCCGCTGCTATTGCTGTCAGGAGATGTGCCCGGCCAAGGCCATCAGCGTTCATCGGGGGCTGCTGAACCGGCTGCTGAGCGGAAAATAAGCCCCGCGCGCCGGAGGGGTGGGCGGGGCTGGGGGGAGCCGAGCGGGGGAAAAGGGATCCCCGCTCGGCTGGGAAAGACGTCAGTTGTTGGTCAGGTTATAGATGGTGATGGCCTCGTTGATCTGGCTGGCCAGCTGCGTTACCGCTTCTTCGGGGGTCAGCTCGCCCATGATCACCCGCTCGGTGATCTCTTCCACCTTGGCCCGGGCCTCGGGGAACACGCTCAGCAGGGAGCCGGTGAATTCGGGCTTGGTATCGTGGAGCTGGTCGATGGCGGTCATGAACTGCGGATATTCTTCAATGTTGGCCTTGAAGGCGTCCAGTTCATGGGTGGCCACCGTGATGGGGAAGTAGCCGGTCTGGGCGTTCCAGTAGGCCTGCTGCTCGGGGGAGATCATGAACTTGATGAACTCCCAGCTGGCATCGCGCTTGGCTTCGTCATCGTTGTCGATGGCCCACAGGGAGCCGCCGCCGATGGACACGCCGCCCGCGTCATCCGCGTTGATGGAGGGGAAGTAGGCGGTGCCGATTTCGAAGCGGTCGTCCACGTTGACCAGCAGGGACTTCAGCGCGGCGGTGGACTCCAGCACCATGGCGATGTTGCCGGTGATGAAGGCGGACTTGGCGTCGTCGTTGCCGCGGTTCAGGTAGGTGATGTAGCCTTCCTTGATGAGCTTATCCCAGGTGGAGAGGATCTGCAGGGCGGAGCCGTTCTCGTCAAAGACCACCTTGGTGGCGGGGGCATCCCGGCCGTTGCCCTGGTCCACGTAATCCTGGCCCATCTTGCCCACCCATTGCTCGAAGAACCAGCCGTAGTTGCCCATGCCGAAGCCATACTGGGTGATGTTGCCGTTTTCGTCCTTCTTTACGAGCTTTTCGCAGGCGGCCATAATTTCATCGAAGTTCTTGGGAGGATTGTCAGGATCCAGCCCCGCCTCGATGAAGGCGTCCCGGTTGATGTACATGATGGGGGTGGAGGAGTTGAAGGGCATCGAATACAGCTGCCCGTCCACAGAATAGTAGGCGGCGATGTTGGGCTCGATCTGGGAGATGTCGTAGTTATCGGCGTCAATCAGTTCCTGCATGGGGATGATCCAGCCGCTGTCGATCATGAAGCGGGTGCCAATGTCGTAAATCTGTACCACGTCGGCGCCCATGTTGCCCATGCTGGCGCTCTTGAGCTTGTTGATGGCTTCGTCGTAGTCACCCTGGAACTGCACTTCCACTTCGATCTTGCCTGCGTAGGCCTCATTGAAGTCCGCCACCATTTTGTTGATGGCTTCGCCGTTCACGCCGCCCATGGAGTGCCAGAAAATAATCTTGACAGGGTCCTCAGCAAGCGCGGCCGGCAGGAAAAGCGTGAGCAGCAAGCAGGCGCACAGGACGAGCGAGAGCAGTTTTTTCATGTCGAGAGTCTCCTTTCTGTTGGTGGAATACGTTCTATCGTGAATGCCTCGGGGTGCGTTATGCGCGCTTTGCGCGCCCCTGCGCATCACCGATCAACCCTTGACGGCTCCGGCCATCAGGCCGTTAATCAGCTGCTTTTGCATGAACACGAAGATGGACAGGGAGGGAACCGTCACGATGACCACGCCGGCCATCATCAGCCCCAGTGCCTGGGCGTCGATGTCGTAGAGCATGCTTACGCCGATCTGCACGGTGCGGTACTGGGCGGAGTTGGTTACCAACAGGGGCCACATGTACATGTTCCAGGTGTTCAGGAAGGTGTATGCGCCCAGGGCGCCCAGGGCCGGGCGGCTCAGGGGCATGACGATGGAGAGCATGAAGCGGAAGTTGGAGCAGCCGTCCAGCTTGGCGGCCTCATGCAGCTCCTTGGCAAAGGTCAGGTAGTTCTGCCGCAGCAGGAAGATGCCCATGGCGCTGGTAAGGTAGGGGACGATCAGCGCATGGTAGGAGTCGTTCCAGCCCCAGCGGCTGATGGTGAGGAAGTTGGCGATGATGGTGGCCTCGCCGGGGACCATCATGGTGGCCAGCACCAGCACGAACAGCACGTTCCGCCCGCGAAAACGCAGGAAGGAGAAGGCGAAGGCCGCCATGGAGCAGGTGACCATCTGCCCCAGCATCACTGCGGTGGAAACAATGAAGGAATTGAGCACAAACCGCGGAATGGGATTTTTGAACAGGGCGTCGCTGAAGTTTTGCAGGTTGATCGACGAGGGGATCAGCCGATTGGAGTAGATATCCCCCGCGGGCATGAGGCTGATGGAGAGCGTGTAGAACAGCGGAAGAAGAATGATAATCAGCAGCGGCAGGTTCAGCACCCAGTGGCCCAGGGTCAGGGCGGCTTTTTTTTGCTTGCGGTTCAGCGCCAACATCAGTAATTCACGCTCCTTTTCTCCATGCTGAATTGGATCAGCGTGATGATGAGAATGATGACGAACAGGATCACCGAGCGCGCCGCCGCGGTGCCAAAGCGATAATTGAAGAAGGCGTCGCGGTAGATGGCGTAGACGATCAGGTTGGTGGAATCGCCGGGGCCGCCCTCGGTCAGAATCTTCACCTGGCTGAAGGACTGGAACGCCTGGATAATATTGATGATCACCTGGAAAAACAGCGTGGGGGACAGCCCGGGGAGGGTCACGTGGAAAAACTTGCGCCAGTAGCCCGCGCCGTCGATGGAGGCGCTTTCATACAGCTCCGGCGGTATGCCCCGCAGCCCCGCGCTGATAAAGATGAAGTTGATGCCGCTGGTGAGCCACACCGTCAAAAAGGCGATGACGGGCAGGGCGAAGCGCTGGTCGCCCGTCCAGCCGATCTGTGTGCCCAGCAGGATGTTCAGCAGGCCGTTGGTGGGGTGAAGGATCATGCGGAAGGCCATGGACGCCGCCGCAGAGGCGATGGCCACCGGCATGGCGTAGGAGGCCGAGCAGAAGGTTACCCCGGGATATTTGGTAGCCGTCAGCAGGCTGGTGCACAGGCCCACGACCAGGCCGCCCAACGCCACCATCACCACAAACTCAAAGGTTACCGTCAGCGAGCGCCAGAAGGACGGGTCGTTGAAGATGCTGGTATAGTTCCCCACGCCCCAGAACACCTTGGCCATGCCATATTTATCCGTTAAGAACAGGCTCAGGTAAATGGTGCGAATAAAGGGATAGTACAGGAACAACCCGAAGATGATCAGCGCAGGAGCGAGAAAGACATAGGGCTCGATAATCTCCCAGAATGTCTTTCGCATGTGGAGGTGGGGGCGGGTACGCATGGCTTTGCTGGTGGTCATGTCGTCGGCAACCTTCTTTCTGTGCGAAAAATCGGTGGGCGGTGCTGGAACCATCCGGCCTATGAAATTCAATTTCTTTATC
>DBFBGQ010000064.1:0-29185 GCA_048201975.1 Candidatus Egerieenecus sp.
CATGGCCGCCGCCAGGCGCTCCACGTGGCGGCGCGCCTGGGCCGCCAGGTCCTGCTGCTGCTGGGGAGGCAGGGGCTCGTCCCCCATCAGGCCCACAAACTGGCTGACCTTCAGCCCCAGGGCTTCCTGCATGTCCGCATCGCTGCCCTGGGGGCTCACCAGGTAGTAGCACAGCAGCGAATCCGCCTGGCCCATGCGATGGGCGCGGTCCTCCGCCTGGGAATGCACCGCGGGGCTCCAGTCCAGTTCCCCAAACACCACGCAGGTAGCCCGTTGCAGATTCAATCCGGAGGCCGCCCGCAGGGAAATGCAGCACAGATCCGTGCTTCCCTGGGTAAAGCGGTCCATCGCCTGCGCCTTCTGGGCGGGGGTCTCCCGGCCGGTGATAAACCCTGGGCGGAAGGCCTTCAATTCCTGCTTGTAGATATCCATCACATCGTGGTGGTGGGCAAAGAGCAGCACCTTCTCCCCGTTTTCCAGCAGCGCCCGGACAAACTGGCACACGTAAGGCGCCTTGGCGACGCCCGTGGCCCGGCGGGCCTGCTGGGATATGCTGTCCTCCAGAATCGCCCGCTGGGACGCCGTCAGCCCCTCCCCCTGCTTCCAGCGCATCAGCTGGGGCAGCACGGGCTCCATCAGCCGGGCATAGACCCGGTCGTTCCAGTCCAGCTCCTGAACCAGGCGGCGCTTGGGTGGCAACTCGCTGAGCACGTCCTGCTTCACCCGGCGGAGCATCAATCCCTCCCGGCGCAGGTAAGCCCCCAGCAGCTCCGGCTTGGCCACGATGGCGTTGCCATAGCCCCAGCACCACTCCCGGGAAAAGCTCTCCCAGTCCCCCAGAAAATGGTAATCCAGTATGTTGACCACATTCCAGATCTCGCCGCCCCGATTATAGATGGGCGTGCCGGACAGGCCGATCACATGCTCGCATTTCTCCGCCGCCAGGCTGGCCGCGGAGTATTTTTCCGTGCCGCTATGGCGCAGCTCCTGCACCTCATCGAAAATCAACGTGCGGAAGTCCAGCCGCGGCAGCTCCTCCTTCCAGCCCCTTAGCAGCAGGTAATGCAGGATATACACATCCGCCTGGGGCAGCGCGTAGGGCTTCAGCCCATGAATCACATGCACACGGGGCACGCGCCCCTCCACCCGCAGAAAGCGCAGGGTCTCCTCCAGCCAATTGCGGGTCAGGTGCGCGGGAGGAATCACCAGCGCGGGCAGGTTGCCGCTGCTGGCCAGGTAGGCCAGCGCCTGCACCGTTTTGCCCAGGCCCATTTCATCGGCCAGCAGGCACCGGTCGTGCCCCAGCAAAAAAGCCAGCCCCTCCTGCTGGAAGGGGCGCAGTTCCCCCAGAAAACTCCCCTCCGGCGGCTGCGCCCGTTGGGGAAGCTCCGCGGCCCGTTCCCGGCGCAGGGCGTAGGCCCTGGCTCCAGCCAGTGCCTGCTCCCACAGCGCCCGGTCGCTCTCCTTCACCGCCAGGGGAAAGCGCAGCATCAGCCAGCGCAGATCCCCCACCGCGCGGGCATGGGCCGTGAACCGCGCCTCTCCGCGCTTGCTGCCCGCCGTGCCGGGAAACAGCCGCTTGCACATCTCCGTAACGCTGGGATCGCCCTTCACCGTCCACACGCGGCTGCGGCGGTTGTAGCTCAGCGTGCCGTACACCCGCCCGGGCTCCCCGTCCAGCTCCCGCAGGTAGGCCGGGAGCAGCCGGTTTTCCTCCTCCGTCATAGCGCAATCCCCCACAGTCGGTTCAGGCACAGGTTGCGCACCGGCTTGCCGCCCAGTGTGGCGGGCAAGCGGACGCTTCGCTCCGAAACCAGAATCAAGCCCGCCACTTCCTCGCAGGCGCAGTAGCGGGCCAGCTGGGGCAGCAGCCTGGCCGGGCCGGGCTTGCCCCGTTTGATTTCGACGCCCACGCCGCCGCAGAGGAAATCAATGCGGCAGCGGGGCGCCAGCTTTTTTTCATGCTCGGCGGCAATGCCTGCCGCCGCCAGGGTTTCCCCCACCAGGCGGTGCAGGTCGTATTCCCCCCGCTGGAGGGGGGCCCTGAGCGCCGTCAGGGCCCGGTAGACTTGTTCCAGCTCCATCAATAACTCCCCGCCGCCATGGCCTGGGTCAGCTGGCCCATGGCCGCCGCCACCTGGGCGGTGGTGGGCGCCTCCATGCTGATGACCATCTGCAGGTTGCTGATGGCGCTTTGCAGCGTGGCGTAGTTGGCTGAGGTGGGATCCATGCCGCTCAGCTGGGCCTGGGCCTGCTGGAGCAGCAGCTGCGCGTCGGGGATCAGGGTATTGGTCACCACATAGTTGTCCCCGGAAGATGTTCCCGGACCATGGACCGTGCACACCGTTCCGCCGGAAATCACGTTGCCGCTGCTGTCATACTTGATGGTGGCGGAGGACCCCAGGTACTGGGAAAGCACGTCCTCATACGATGTGCCGATGAACTTGTACAGCGGGTGCCCGCTGGGGATCACGATGACGCCCCGGGTCACCACATTGGGGCAGTAAGGCGAAGCCAGGTCCCCGGTCTCCGCGCAGACGGACTGATTCACGTGCATCTGGCAGTAGGTGGTGGGCACCGTGCCCGAAGCCCACCAATCGGTGACCACGCCGTAGCCCTTGGCGTCGTTGGCGCAGGCATCGGTGGCCAGCTGGCCGCTGACGGCGCAGGTAGTGGCCTTCACCAGACCGTACTGGGAGGGATCCCCATCCAGGATATCCCGGTTTTCCAGGCCGGAGTGGATCTTTTTCATGTAGGCCTGCCACAGGGGCGCCGCGGCGCTGGAACCCGTGGAGCTGGAAGCCAGGGCCTTGTAGTTGTCATGCCCCACCCACAGCGCGGAGGAATAGTACCCCGTCATGCCCGCGAAGAACACGCCCTTCTGGTCGGAGTTGGTGCCCGTCTTGCCGGCCACGGTCTGGCCGGAAATTTTCGCGGAGGTGCCGGTGCCGCTGGACACCGCGTCCTTGAGCATATCCACCGTCAGCCAGGCCGTGGACTCGGAGAACACCCGCCGCCGGGTCTGATTGGCATGGCCGTCCCAGACCACGTTGCCCTCCGAATCGGAAATGCCCAGCACGGAGATGGGCGCCTGGTAGACGCCGCCATTGGCCAGCACGCCGAAGCACACGGACATTTCCAGGGGCGTAATGCCGCTGGAGCCCAGGGTGACCCCGAAGGGCGTGGCGTCGATGTGGTCGGGGGCCACACCCATGCGCAGCAGGAAGTCCACGGACCGGTCCACGCCCACCATGGTCATTTCCACCTGGGCGGCGGCGGTGTTGTGGCTCTGGCGCAGAGCTTTGCGGAGGGTCTCCGGACCCACATAGCCGCCTCCGCCATAGTTTCTGGGCCAGCTGTCCTTGCCGTCGGAGCCCGTCCAGCCGGAGATGGGCAAAGGCAGGTTATAAATTACACTGGCCGGGGACGCCCCCAGCTCAATGGCCGGAGCGTACACGGCGATGGGCTTGATGGAAGAGCCCACGGGCATCTGCATGTCCGTGGCGCGGTTCAGCGTCTTGCGGACGGTGGGGCGGGTGCGGCTGCCCACAATGGCCTTCAGCTCGCCGGTGCGGTAATCCAGCACCACCGCCGCCGCCTGGGGTTGAACGATCTCCGTATAGGTGCCGTCGGCGTTCTTGCTCTGGTAAACCTTGTCGGAGGGATCCTGCAAGCGGGGATAGTTGGTCCAATTTTCGAGGGTATCCTCCACGGTCTCCTGGATGGTGGTGTCAATGGCCAGCTTCACCCGGTAGCCGCCGGTGCGCAGCTTCTGCTCCATGGCGCTGCGATTCTCGGAGGTATCCTCCAGTCCTTCCATGCGCAGGAAGATGTCCACCACTTCCTCCACCGCGTATTCCACGTAGTGGGCATACTTGTACATGCCGGTTCCCTCGCTGGGGTCTTCCTCCAGCACGGTGGCGGTATCGGGGTTCAACGCCTCCTGGTATTGCTCGTAGGTGATGAACTGATTTTCATACATGCACCGGAGCACATAATCCGTCCGGTTGTTGGTGATGGCGACGTAGTCCACCCCCTCCTTGGAGCGGGTGTAGAAGTTCCGCCGGGGATTGTAGTAATAGGGGCTGTTGTTGGTGCCGGCCAGCATGGCGCACTCCCGCAGGGTGAGTTCCCCCAGCTCCTTGCCGAAGTACCCCTGGGCCGCCACCTGCACGCCGTAATAGTTTTCGCCCAGATAAATGGTGTTCAGGTAGCACTCCAGTATCTCTTCCTTGGTGTAGCGGGTTTCCAACTGCAGGGCCAGATACGCCTCCTGGATCTTCCGCTTGTAGCTCAGCTCGTCGGAAAGGATGGTGTTCTTGATCAGCTGCTGGGTAATGGTGGAACCGCCCTGGGTGGAGGAAGAGCTCAGGTTGGACACAAAGGCGCCCACGATACGCTTCAGGTCCACGCCGTTGTGGGTATAGAACCGGGCGTCCTCCACGGCGATAAAGGCCTCCTGCAGGTACGTAGGCATGGCCGCCAGGCTCACGTTGACCCGGTTCTCAATGCCCTTGTACTCCGTAATCAGGTTGCCGTTGCTGTCATAAATAAAGGAGGTCTGGGCCTGCTCGTCCAGCACGGTCAGGTCCAGGGTGGGGGCCGTTTCCACGTATCCCTTGGCAATGCCCACGACGATGCCCACCCCCGCCAGACCTACCAGCACCACCAACAGCGCCAGTATGCGCACCACGTTTACCGCTACGCTGATAATAAAGTTGGGCTTCTTGGTGGCGGGCTTGAAGATGCTGTGGGGATGCGGCTTGGGCGGCTTCACATCCAGGGCGTCCAGGTCGTCCGCCCAGCCTTCCTCCTCGTCGTCCTCCGGCGCTGTCCAGTGCTCGCCGTCCTCCGGTTCCACAGCGCCTTCCGGGGGCAGGTAGGCATCCGCGGGAGGGTACGCATCCGCGGGAGGATAAGCCTCCTCCGGCGGATAGGCATTCTCCGGAGGATAAGCGTCCTGGGGATCTTGCTCCTGCTGCACCGAACGGAACGCCCGGGTAGGCTCCTGCTCCTCCCGAGACGGGAATCTGCGCTGATAAGCCAATGGATCGCCTCCTTAAACACAGTACAAAACAAAATCAGAGCGCTTGGGCATCATTGCGCAGCGCCGTGCATATCCTTTCATGCACCATTATAGCACACCCCCGCAAGCGGGAAAAGAGAGAAGCCGTTCCCCCTTGTCTATGCAACGAAGGAGGGATACCATTGACTGCATGCGCGCCGGAAAAAAAACGCGCGTCCCTGGGCCGCAGGCTGCTCATCCTACTGGTGGTAGTGGCGCTGGCGCTGTGGCTGATGCAGCAAAACCTGAACCAGGTGGTCCTCTCCATGGCCTACGCCAACGCCCAGGCGCTGACGGTCAGCGTGCTCAACCAGGCCGTGCAGGAGGTGCTCGCCACCGGCGTCACCTACGACGACATGATGATCGTGCAGAAGGATGAAAATGGCCGGGTCTCCCTGCTGCTGGCCAACACCACGCTGATGAATTCCCTGGCCTCGGAAACGGCGCTGCACGCCCAGGCGGCCCTGTCCAGCATGGAGAACCAGTTCGTCTCCATTCCTCTGGGCGCGGCCCTGGGCATCACCATACTGGCGGGCTCCGGCCCGCGGATACGTGTGCAGATTCTGCCAGTGGGGGCTGTCTCCGCCCAGTTTTCCACGGAATTCCAGTCTGCGGGCATCAACCAGACCCGGCACAGGATCCTGCTGACGCTGGAGGCCACCGTGCGCCTGGTCATCCCCAACGGCGTGGAGGAGGTGGCCGTCACTTCGCAGATGGCCGTGGCGGAAAGCATCATCGTGGGCCTGGTGCCCGAATCCTTCGTGGACGTGAACAACGACTCGGAGATGCTCAACCTGATTCCCTAACCCTCGCGCAATGCAAAGCACGGGAAGCGGAGCCGTTCAGCCGCTTCCCGTGCTTTGTTCATAGCCCTTCCACCAGATGGTCGGACTCATGACCGCTCTTTCCTGCGGCGGCCTGCTCTTCCTCCAGGGTCAGGTTGCGCTGCTTGCTGCGCCGGTCAATGCTATGCTCCGTTTTGACCCAGTGCTGCTGATGGCGGTGCAGTGCCAGCCCGATGAGCTGGCTGAGCGCCGCGATCACCGTGTTGACGATCACACTCCAAATCATCAGCGGCACCGTGCGCAGCCGGAAGGAAATGCCGTTGTCCATGTAATCCGCCACATAGAACAGCATGAAATAGCTGTACGCAAAAACGCCCAGCCCGCCCAGCAGCGAATCTGCCGACACCTGCCCGGGCTCATAGTCAAAGCCCGGCAGCATCAGAATCAGTGAGATAGCCAGCTGGATCAGCGCGATCAGGTAGGTGGACAGGCTGTACATATACGTCAGCAGGCTGAGCGCTTCCCCCACGCCGATCCGTCCGGCAAACAGGCCCCGGAACACCTTGCCCGTGTTGCGCAGCGCCACAAACCAGTGCCCCTGCGCCCAGCGCGTCTTCTGCCGCAAACTGGCCCGTATCTTGGTGGGCTTTTCGTCGTACACGCGGGCGTTGTGGTTCCACAGGATGCGCCGGCCGTCCAGGGTTGCCTCCACCTGAATTTCGAAGTCCTCCGTCAGGGACATGGTGGTCCAGCCCCCGCGCTTGGCCAGATATTCCGTGGACATGGCAAAGCCCGTGCCGCCGATGGAGCAGTTCAGCCCCAGGCGGTACTTGGCCTCCTGAAAGAAGCGGTTGGTAATGGTGTAGCTGGTATAATAAAACCACGCCACCACGCCGGACTTGTTCTTGCTGCCCAGATAGCACTGGATAAAGTCCGGCTTCTGTTTGTCCAGGTATTGGCTGTTGACCTCCTGGAACATGTGGGTGTCAATCAGGTTATCCGCGTCGAAAATCATCATCAGGTCGTAGCGCCGGGCGTAATCCCCCAGGCACTCCAGGGCCTTTTTCAGCGCGATGGGCTTGCCGGTGGGCGCCCCCGGCGATTCCTTGAAGGTCTCAATCACCCGCGCGCCCAGGGCGCGGGCGCGTTCCGCCGTTCCGTCGGTGCAGTTGTCGGCAATGACATAAAAATCATAAAGCTCCCGGGGATAATCCATCCGTTCCAGGTTTTCGATAATGTCGCCGATCACTTTCTCCTCGTTGTGCGCCGGCACCAGCACCAGAAAGCGGCTCTGCGGCGCATGATCGGCATAATCCTTCGTCCTGCGCTGAAAGCCCAAAACCGTCAGCACCATCTGATACACAAGCATCACCAGCAGCCAGCAGCCCAGCAGCGCTGAGATCGCCTGTAATATAGATTGCAGCACCTGCAACTGAAGTTCCTCCTTCAATCCTGCTTCGCGGCTCCATCAGCCTATGCCATGACGCATCGTTTTGATTAAACTACAATTTCTCCGGTTTGTCAAGGCGTGTGCGAAAGTGCCGGACGCATGGACGCCATACTTTTTCCCTGCCGCCCTTCATAGAACGAACACGCGGCGGGAAAGCCTTCCCTCCCCGCCGCGTGTTGCAATGGTTATATAACAATTTTTTACTTGCGCAGGGTGATGACCACGTGGCGGTTGGGCTCCTCCCCCTCGCTGTGGGTATCCACCTGCTCATTGGCCTGCAGGGCGCTGTGCAGAATGCGCCGCTCATAGGGATTCATGGGCTCCAGGCTCACCTTGCGCCCGGTGCGGATGGCGCGGTTGGCCATGCGGTTGGCCAGGCGCGCCAGGGCTTCCTCGCGCTTCGCGCGGTAGTTCTCCGTGTCCAGCGTCACGCGGGTGTAACCCTCCTGCCCGCGGTTGACGCGCAGGCTGGTCAGATACTGCAGGGCGTCCAGCGTCTCTCCCCGCCGGCCGATGAGGATGCCCAGGGTATCTCCGGTCATGTTGGCGAACACGTTCCCTTCCTGATCCGTGCCCACCTCCACCTGCACCTCCACGCCCATCAGCCGCGTCAGCTCCTGAAGGAAGGCCAGCGCCCGGCCAGGCGCACTGTCAGCCTCCACCTGCTCGGCGGGGATCATGGTCACGACGGGCTTTTCCAGAGGTTGCACCGGGGGCTTGGGCGCGGGCTTGGAGGCGGGCTTCTCCGCCTCGGCCCGCTTCTCCTGCTTGGGGGCGGGCTTGGCCTTGGGCGCGCGCTCCTGCTTGGGGGCAGGCTTGGCCTTGGGCTGGTGCTCAGCCTTGGGAGCTTCCTGCTTCGGTTCAGCCTTGGGAGCTTCCTGCTTGGGCTCGGCCTTGGGGGCAGGCTTGGCCTCCTGCTTGGACTCCTGCCGGGGAGGCTTCTCCTGCCGGGGAGCGGGCTTGGACTTGGGCTCGTCGTTCAGCACGGCCAGCGGGTCCGCCTCCTCCTCCTTGATGGTCAGGCGCACCTTGGCCTGGCGGGAGCCAAACAGGCCGAACAGGCCCTTGCTGCCCTCCTCGAGCACGTCGATGGTCACGTCGCTAATGGATGCGCCGAGCTTCTCCAGGCCGGCGGAAATGGCTTCTTCAATGGTTTTTGCGCTGGATTCATAGCTTTTCATTTGACTGTGCCCTCCCCGATGGTCGCTTCCCGCTTTTCCTTATTGTCCAGGTACCAGTTGATGCCCACGTTCTGCACCGCGGCGATGATGTTGCCCATCACCCAGTACAGGGAGAAGGCCGCGTTGTAGCTGGAGCAGATGAACAGAGAGAAAATGGGGAAGAACCACTTCATAAAGTTGCCGGTGCCGGCCGCCTGCTGGTTCTCCGCGCCCGCGGGCTGCGTGGGCTGGAGAATGGTCATCAGGTACTGGGTGACCGCCGCCAGAATGGGCAGGATGAAGAAGCCGTTGTACATGGTCTTCAGGTCCACCTGGGTCAGCAGCAGATTGAAGCTCCAGCCGGGAACGTTGGAGGTGGCGGTAACGTACTCGGGCATTTTTTCCATGTAGGCATAGATGGCCTGCACGGTGCCCTGAAGGTTATTGGCAAAGTCGTAAGCAATCTCGGTGGGCAGCGCGACGCCCTGGGCGGTGAGCGCGTTGTAGGCGTTCTGCCAGATGTCCGCCGGGATCAGCTGGAGGCTGTTCAGGTCCGGCCAGGCGGCCGCGAAGGGGCTGTCGGGCATCCAGAGGTTTTTCACCCACAGCCAGCCCTCCATCACAGGCGTCTGCCCCTGGAGAATGGTAAACACCTGGTTCACCATCTGCTCGTTGGCGATGATGCGCAGCGCCGTCCACATGGCGAACAGGATGGGCAGCGTCAGCAGCATGGGCAAGCAGCTGGAGAGGGGGTTGATCTTCTCCTTTTTGTACAGCTCGGACATTTTCCGGTTGAGCTTTTCCTTGTCGTTGGCGTATTTCTTTTGCAGCGCGGCCAGCTGGGGCTGCAGCTTGGTGGTCTTGCGCATGCTCACCCGGCTCTTGTAGTCGAAGGGGAACAGCACGATGCGCAGCAGCAGCGTGAAGACGACGATGGACCAGCCGTAGTTGCCGATGACGGTGTTGATGCCGTCCAGGATGCCTTTGAGGAACTCGTTCATGCGGGTTTATTCCCTCCTAAAGGTTACAAGTGGATCTTCGGGCACGGGGTCATAGCCGCCCTTGCTGAAAGGATTGCAGCGCAAAACCCGCCAGGCCGCCATCAGTCCCCCCCTGAGCGCCCCATAGCGGGTGATGGCCGTCACCGCATAGGACGAGCAGGTGGGGATGTAGCGGCAGCAGGGCGGTTTTCGCGGGCTGATTTGCCGCCGGTAAAACCGGATGCAGGCCAACAGAAAGCGCTTCATTGGGCACGATTCCCTTCCTTGAGCACCCCTTGCTTGCGGATGAGATACCGCATGCTTTTTTCCAGGGACTGGAAGGTGGCCTCCGCGGCGGAAGGTCTGGCTACGAACACGTACAGGCCGTTTTTCACATCCCCCAAATAGGGCCGAAAGCATTCCCGCAGGCGGCGCTTGGTACGGTTGCGTACCACGGCGTTGCCCACCTTTTTGCTGACGGAAAAACCCACCCGCAGCCCTTTGCCCTTGGCATAGAGCATGACCAGGTCCTTACAGGCAGCGCTCTTTCCGCGACGGTACACGTACTGGAACTGCCCGTTTTTTTGCAGCCGATAGCGTCTTTCCATGGTGCCTTTTCCTCTCGTGGAACGTGGTTGATCCCTTGCCGAATTCCCGGTGCCGGGGACGGACGCCGTCCCCATGATGTAGGAAAAGCCCGACCCTACGGACGGGCGGGCTCTATCCACAAACAATGATGCGGGGGCCGCGATTTGATTCCCTGCCGGGAAATCAGACCGTCAGCACCTTGCGGCCGCGGCGGCGGCGGGCAGCCAGCACCCGGCGGCCGTTCTTGGTGGACATACGGGCGCGGAAGCCGTGCACCTTGCTGCGCTGACGCTTCTTGGGCTGATACGTGCGGAACATTTGGTCAACACTCCTTTGCTATCCCATTGTGTATGTTGCGGGTTCTGTCCCATCGGGGGACAGTCCCCCTCCGTACTACAAAACAGCCTTTACAGTATACCCGTGCGGGTGGCAATTGTCAAGGGGTCGAAGCGGTCAAAAACCGCCGCCGCTGAAAAATTTCCAGGATCCGCTTTCCGCCCCGCCGGCTGCTCCCCCGGCAGACGGCTTACTTTCTGGCCACGCCGGTCTCCCGGGCCGCGGCCATGACCGCCTGGGCCACCGCTTGGGCCACGCGCTTGTCCAGGGCGTCGGGCAGGATATGCTGATCGGACAGCCCGTCCGCCGCCGCCAGCTCCGCCAAGGCGTGGGAGGCGGCCATCTTCATTTCCTCGTTGATGCACCGGGCGCGGCAGTCCAGTGCTCCGCGGAAGATGCCGGGGAAGGCCAGCACGTTGTTGATCTGGTTGGGGAAATCGCTGCGTCCGGTCCCCACCACCTTGGCGCCCGCGGCCAGCGCCTGATCCGGCATGATCTCCGGCGTGGGGTTGGCCATGGCGAACACAATGGGGTCCGCCGCCATGGAGCGGACCATCTCCTGGCTGACCACCCCGGGTGCGGACACGCCGATAAATACATCTGCGCCCTGCATGGCGTCCGCCAGCGTGCCCCGAAGATGATGCCGGTTGGTGACCGCAGCCATTTCCGCCTGAGCGGGGTTCAGCTCCGTCATGCCCTGGTCGATAATGCCGAAGCGGTCCACCAGGATCAGCTCCCGCACGCCCAGGTTCATCAGGTGCCTGGCGATGGCGATGCCCGCCGAGCCCGCGCCGTTGAGCACCACGCGCGCCTCGGCCATGTCCCGGCCGGTAATTTTCAGGGCGTTGAGCAGCGCCGCGGCCACCACGATGGCGGTGCCGTGCTGATCGTCATGGAACACGGGAATGTCGCAGACCTCTTTGAGCCGGCGCTCAATTTCAAAGCACCGGGGAGCGGCGATATCCTCCAGGTTGATGCCGCCGAAGCTCCCCGCCAGCAGGCTCACCGTGCGAACGATCTCGTCGGTATCCTTGGAGCGAATGCACAGGGGAAAGGCATCCACGTCGGCAAATGCCTTGAACAGGGCGCACTTGCCCTCCATCACCGGCATGCCGGCTTCCGGGCCGATATCCCCCAGCCCCAGCACCGCGGTGCCGTCGGTGACCACGGCCACCAGGTTGGCCCGGCGGGTCAGCTCGTAGGACTTTTCCACATCCTTCTGGATCTCCAGGCAGGGTTCCGCCACGCCGGGGGTATAGGCCAGAGAAAGATCCTCCCGGCTGGTAATGGGCGCGCGGGAGATGACCTCGATCTTGCCCCGCCATTCATAATGCTTCTGCAGGGACGCTTCACGAATGTTCATGGCGCTCACCTCACTGCAGGCGGCTGGTCAGCACCTGGTTCACCAGGGCGCTGTCCGCCTTGCCCTTGACCCTGGGCATCAGGGTTTTCATGATCATGCCCTTCTCCTTGGCCGTGGGCGCGGAAAGGTTCAATTCCGCCAGCACCTGGTCCACCGCCGCGGCGATCTCCTCCCGGTCCATCATGCGCGGGGCAAACTCCTGGTACACGGCAATGCGCGCGGCATTCTCCTGCCGCACGTCCTCCCGGTCCGCCGGGGCAGTCTCGATGGCTTCCTGGCACTGCTTGATCTCCTTGAGCACCACGGCGTTTTCCTCTTCCTCGGTCAGGTCGGCCCGCTTGTCGATGGCCTTGTTCTTCAGCGCGCTCAGGAGCATGGAAAGGGACTCCTTGCGCTCCTTGTTTTTCTCCTTCATGGCCTGCATCATCGCGGCGCGAACCGCGTCAATCTTAGACAAATGCGCTCATCCTTTCTTTCTCGGCATGGGAATAGTTTACTCCATGCGCCGGGCTTTGTCTAGACTTTGCGACCGAAAACAGGTATACTGGGAGCACAAGAGGAGGTCATGCCCATGCAATCCAAGCGGGACCGGCTGTTCCAGGCGGCGGAAGCGCTGCGCGCCCTGTGCTGCCCCATCTGCGGCCTGCCCCTGGCCCGACAGGGGGAAGGCTTCGCCTGCCCCGGCGGGCATACCCGGGACGTGCACCGGAAGGGCTACGTCCACCTGCTGCGCCGCCCCCATCCCAGCTATTACGATCAGGCGCTTTTCGATGCCCGGCGGCAGGTATTCGACGCCGGATGCTACCTGCCTGTGCTGGAGGCGGCGGAAGCGCTGCTGCCCCAGGCGGAGCAACGCATCCTGGATGCCGGCTGCGGGGAAGGCTACTACCTGAGCGAGCTGCTGGCCCGGCACACCGGGTGGCAGGGAGCCGGGTTGGACATCAGCAAGGAAGCCATCGAGAAGGCCACGGACCGGCCCTGCCAGGCGCTCTGGTGCGTGGGCGATCTGGGCCGCCTGCCCTTTGCGGACGGCGCCTTCACCGCGGTGCTGGACGTGCTGTCCCCCGCCAACTACGGGGAATTCCGCCGCGTGCTGGCCCCCGGAGGCCGGCTGATCAAGGTCTATCCCGGCGCGGAATACCTGCGGGAGCTCCGGGAAGCCCGGAGCATGCCTCCCTATGCGGACGCGGAGGTGGACGCCTATCTCTCCGCGCACTGCCGGGTGGAAGCCCGGCGGCACGTGTACGCCCGCATCCCTGTGACCCCCGCGCTGTGGCGCGCCTTCGTGTGGATGACGCCCCTGAATCAGGACCTCTCCCCGGAAGAAAAGGAGGCCCTGGCATCCCGCCCGGGGGATGCGGTAACCCTGGATCTGCGCCTTGCCGCGGGCGTCTTCGAAGGCACAGATAGATAAACCCCCGCCGGAGGGGAGGGAATGCCCCTCCCGCTCCGGCGGGGGTTTTCTGGGTGAAGCGCCGCTCAGGCGTTGCTTTGCCGGTTGGAGCGGGCGCGCTGATTGTGGTCCAGGATCCGCTTGCGCATGCGCAGGTTCTTGGGGGTGATCTCCAGCAGCTCGTCGTCGTCGATAAATTCCAGGCATTCCTCCAGGGTCAGGGGATGCACGGAGATCAGCCGCATGGCATCCTCGGAGGCGGAAGCGTTGCGCATGTTGGTCACATGCTTCTGCTTGCAGATGTTCACCACCAGGTCGTCCGGGCGGGCGTTCTGGCCGCAGATCATGCCCATGTAGACTTCCTGGCCCGCGCCAACAAACAGGGAGCCCCGCTCCTGGGCGTAGAACAGGCCGTAGGAGGAGCTGACCCCGGTCTCAAAGCAGACCAGCGCGCCCACGTTGCGGTGCGGAATGTCCCCCTTCACCGGCTCGTAGCGCTCAAAGCTGGAGGACATGATGCCCTCGCCCCGGGTGTCGGTCATGAACTCGCTCCGGTAGCCGAACAGGCCGCGTGACGGCACCAGGAACTCCATGCGCACCCGGTCCAGGCCGCTCATGTGCTCCAGCACGCCCCGGCGGCGGCCAATCTTCTCAATCACCGCGCCCGCGCTGGCCTGGGGCGTATCCACCACCAGGCGCTCGATGGGCTCGCACTTCACGCCGTCAATCTCCTGGTAAATGACCTGTGGCTTGCTGACCGCAAACTCATAGCCCTGGCGGCGCATGTTTTCAATCAGGATGGACAGATGCAATTCGCCCCGTCCGCACACCTCAAAAGCGTCGGTGGAGTCCGTGTCGTTCACCCGCAGGGATACGTCCGTCTGCAATTCGCGCATGAGGCGGGCGCGCAGGTGACGGCTGGTGACATATTGACCCTCCCGGCCCGCGAAGGGGCTGTCGTTCACCTGGAAGGTCATGGTCACCGTGGGCTCGGAGATCTTCACAAAGGGCAGCCCTTCCACCCGGGCAGGGTCGCAGACCGTGTCGCCAATGGAGATATCCTCCATGCCGCACAGAGCCACGATATCGCCCATGCTGACTTCCTCGGCCGGAACGCGCTTGAGCCCGTCGTACTGGAACAGGCCGTTTAACCGCCACATGGGGCTGGTCACACCGGTTTCCAGGTTGGTGTGGATGACGTTCATGCCGGAGCGGAACACGCCGCGGGTGATGCGGCCTACGCCGATGCGGCCCACATATTCGTTGTAATCAATGGTGGAGATGAGCACCTGCGCAGGGCCCTCCACGTCGCCCTCGGGGGCGGGGATGTATTGCAGGATGGCGTCAAAGAGGGGCCGCAGGTCCTGTCCGGGCTGCTCCAGGTCCAGGGTGGCGGTACCCTTGCGGGCGCTGACGTAGAGGATGGGATTCTCGATGGTGCTCTCGTCGGCCTCCAGGTCGATGAGCAGGTCGAGAATCTCCCCCACCACCTCTTCGCACCGGGCGTCGGGGCGGTCAATCTTGTTAATGACGATGAGCACCTTGAGCTTCAAATCCAGGGCCTTTTTGAGCACGAAGCGGGTCTGGGGCATGGGGCCTTCAAAGCTGTCCACCAGCAGCAGCACGCCGTCCACCATTTTCAGCACCCGCTCCACCTCGCCGCCGAAATCCGCGTGGCCGGGAGTATCCACAATGTTGATCTTGGTGCCGTTGTAGTGCACGGCGGTGTTTTTGGACAGGATGGTGATGCCGCGCTCCCGCTCGATGTCGTTGGAGTCCATGACCCGGTCCACCACCTGCTGGTTCTCCCGGTACACGCCGCCCTGCTTGAGCATCTGGTCCACCAGGGTGGTCTTGCCATGGTCCACGTGGGCGATGATGGCAATGCTGCGAATATCTTCACGAATCATTAATGCAATTCCTCTTTTCTTTCAGGGAGCGACGGGCGCTCACAGGCGGTTGGCGGTTTCCGCCAGCTCCAGGCCGGGGTTATTCTCGCAGGCCAGGCGGATGGACCATTCGTTTTCAAACAGCAGCACGTCTCGGCCGCGGGAGTCCTGCGCCCGGCCGGAGGTGGAGGTGAGCTTCAAATCCTTGACCTCCCTGGGCGATTTGACCACCCAGCGCACGAAATGGAAGGGCATGCCCTCCATAACGATCTCGGTCTGGTACTCGGTTCTCAGCCGGTGCTCCAGCACCTCGAACTGCAGGACGCCCACCACGCCCACCATGAACTCCTCCCGGCCGGTCTCCGTGCGCAGAAAGGTCTGGATGGCGCCCTCCTCCGCCAGCTGGCTGATGCCCTTCTGGAACTGCTTGCGCTTCATGCTGTCCATGGGCCGCACGCGGTTGAAGAATTCGGGAGCGAACACGGGAATGTTCTCATAGCGCATCTTGGGCCCGGCGGACAGCGTGTCCCCCAGCTGATAGATGCCGGGGTCGAACAGGCCGATGATGTCCCCGGCCCAGGCCTCCTCGACGGCCTCCCGCTCGTCGGCCATGAACTGCTGGGGCTGCTTGAGCGCCACCTGCTTGCCCGTGCCCGAGTGCCACACCTCCATGCCCTTTTCAAAGGCGCCGCTGACAATGCGCATAAAGGCCAGGCGGTCCCGGTGGGCCGGGTTCATGTTGGCCTGAATTTTGAAGATAAAGCCAGAAAAATAGGGTTCCTCCGGGCCAATCATGCCCTGGTCGCTCTTGCGGGGCAGGGGCGGGGGCGTATATTGCAGGAAGCGCTCCAGGAATGGCTCCACGCCGAAATTGGTCACCGCCGAGCCGAAGAACATGGGCGTCAGCTCGCCCCGGCGCACCGCCGCCAGGTCGAAGGGGTCTCCGGCCTCATCCAGCAGGGCGATCTCCTCCGTCAGGCGATCCCGATAATGCTTTTCCAGGGCGGTCTCCAGCAGCGGGTCGTCCACGGGAATGTCCGTCTTTTCCACCATGCGCTTGCCGTGGTCTCCGCCGGCATACATCTCCACCATGCGGGTATCCCGGTGGTACACCCCCTGGAAATCCCCGTCCACGCCAATGGGCCAGTTCACCGGGCAGGAGCGAATGCCCAGCACCTGCTCCAGCTCCTCCATCAGGGCAAAGGGATCCTTGGCGGCCCGGTCCATCTTGTTGACAAAGGTGAAAATGGGGATGCCCCGCATCCGGCACACCTTGAACAGCTTGATGGTCTGAGCTTCCACGCCCTTGGCCGCGTCGATAAGCATCACCGCCGCGTCCGCGGCCACCAGCACGCGGTACGTGTCTTCGGAGAAGTCCTGGTGGCCGGGGGTATCCAGGATGTTGATATGAAAGCCGTTAAACTCAAACTGCATGGCCGAGGAGGTAACGGAAATGCCGCGCTGCTTCTCGATGTCCATCCAGTCCGAGGTGGCGTGTTTATCGCTTTTGCGCGCTTTCACGCTTCCTGCGGAGCGAATGGCGCCCCCATAGAGCAGGAGCTTTTCCGTCAGGGTGGTTTTGCCGGCGTCTGGGTGGGAAATAATGGCGAAGGTCCGGCGCTTTTCCACCTGAGCGTGCAGCATGGCGGCAAATTCCGGCGTTTGGATTGCAGGCAGCATGACATACCTCCTGGTCGCTACGTAAGATTCACACAAGTGTTTATTTTACAACCCCAATCCCAGCGCTGTCAAGGGTTACGCCGGTTGAAACGCGGCCTTTTTGTGGGCCTGCGTCGGTGAGCGGACATTCGTCACGCCCCGCCGCCCACATCCGTCCGCGGGCGGTGCGGCGCTTGCTCCCCTTCCGGCTCAGGCGGAAGGTCGATCCATCCTTGCCGGTTGCGAAAGGGTACGCGGAAGGTGGGCAGGCGGAGCACGTGTGTCACCCCCAGCAGCGTTGCGTAGCGGCAATCCTCCTTGCTCCGCCAGAACTCCTCCGGGGCGCAGATCCGGTCGTTGCAGCTGCGCCGCAGGCTTTCCACGCCATCCTCCAGGCGGCAATAGGTCACGGTCTCGATTTCAAACAGCCCCACAAATGGGCCGCCGGATCGTTTCAGCAGCACGCCATCCCCCGGCGTCGCCCGTCCCCAGGGGGACGTCTTTCGGCGGCTCAAACGGGATTCCAGTGTCTTCTTTCCCTCCAGCAGCAAGGACAGGCAGGGCTCGGTCATCACGGCGATATGCCAGCGGTGATCCCCCGCTTCATTTTTTGCCGCCAGTACGGATCCCCTGCCGCTTCCACAGCCTCACGCAGCGCCTTCATGAGTTGCTCCTGCTCCAACATGGTCTTTGCCTCCCGCTATCTTTCCCATCCCCAAAGCGGAGAATAGGAGGAAACATTCGACATTTGGCGCCCTTTCCCCTACCCGGTGGCGAACCCGCGCCGCACCTTTGCGCCCCGGGGGCATATCCTGCTGGTGAAGGCGAGGCGCGCAATCGGCCTTGCCCGGGAAGGAAGTGTGACATGTCCGGCCTTTCAAAAGTGGAGGTGCAGGGCGTAACAAAGGCCTTCGGGGACGGCGAAGGCACGGTGCCCGCCTTGGAGGAAATCTCCTTTCAGGTGCCCGCAGGCGGCTTTACATCCCTGCTGGGGCCCAGCGGGTGCGGCAAATCCACCCTGTTTAACATCATTGCCGGACTGATGCGCCCCGACCGCGGCGACGTGCTGCTGGACGGCCGCTCGGTAATCGGCAAGCCCGGCCAGGTGGGCTACATGCTGCAAAAGGATCTGCTGCTGCCCTGGCGCAGCATACAGGACAACATCATTCTGGGGGCGCGTCTTCGCGGCGTTCCCCTACGGGAGGCCCTGAACCAGGCCCGGGCGCTGATGGAGCGCTATGGCCTCCAGGGCTTTGAAAAGCGCAAGCCCCACGAGCTTTCCGGGGGCATGCGGCAACGGGCCGCGCTGCTGCGCACCCTGCTCACCGAGCGGGAAGTGCTGCTGTTGGACGAACCCTTCGGCGCGCTGGACGCGCTCACGCGGCTGCAGTTGCAGCTGGGCCTTACGGATGTGTGGCAAACCTTCCGCAAGACCATTCTGCTGGTGACCCACGACGTGGAGGAGGCCATCTTCCTCTCCGACGAGATCCTGGTGCTCAGCCACCGGCCGGGGCGCGTGCGAAAGCGGCTCACCGTGCCGCTGTCCAGGCCGCGCACCGTGGAAATGCTGGCCTGCCCCCAGGTGATGGGGCTGAAAAAAGAGCTGTTGGAGCTGCTGCTCCAGGAGGAGGGCTCGGTCCATGAAAGCAACGGGTGAAACCCCTTCCGGGGTACGGGATCAACGGGTGCGCCGTTCCCCGACGGTGCAGCTGTGGCGCTGGGGGATTCTGCTGGCGCTGCTGGGGCTGTGGGAGGCCGGGGCGCGGCTGGGCTGGATCGACGGCTTCTACTTCTCCAGCCCCGTGGAAATTTGCCAGACCGCGGCGGTGAAGTGGCGGCAGGGCAACCTATGGGCGGACATCGTTTACACCGGAGCCAGCACGCTGCTGGGCTTTGTGCTGGGCACGGTGATCGGCTCGGCGGTGGGGCTGACCTTCTGGTTTTCCCGGCGGGTGGCCATGGTGGCGGAGCCATACCTGATCGTGCTCAACGCCCTGCCCAAGCTGGCGCTGGCTCCGGTGCTGGTCATTCTCTTTGGCATTGGCTTTCCCTCCAAGGTGGTGCTGGCCTTCCTGATGACGGTGGTCACCGCAGCCATTTCCGCCTATGGGGGCGTCCGCAGCGTGGACCCCGCCCTGGAAACCCTGATGTTCTCCCTGGGCGCGGGACGGCTGCGGGTGTTCTCCCATGTGGTGGTGCCCTCGGCCATGCCCTGGATCATCTCCGGGCTGCGGGTGAACATCGCCCTGAGCATGGCAGGCGCCATCGTCGGGGAATTCATTGCATCAGATCGCGGCCTGGGGCGTATGATCGTCTATGCCGGAACCACTTTCGACCTGAAGCTGGTATGGGTGGGCGTCGCGGTGCTGTCGCTGCTGTCCATCGTCATGTACGGCAGCGTGGTGCTGCTGGAAAAGGCCCTGGGGAAAAAGTGGTCGGCACAGCGCACCTAAGCATACCGGAAACAATGCAAGGGAGGTTTTGCCCATGAATTGGAAACGTTTGCTCTGTCTCTGCCTGGCCTTGGCCCTGACCCTGGGGGCCGGGGTTGCCTCGGCCCAGGAGCTGAAGAAGCTCACCGTCTCCGAACCCGTGCACCTGATCGGCTACCTGCCCCTGTACGTGGCCATCCACGAGGGCTATTTTGCCCAGGAGGGGCTGGAGGTGAACGTGGTGCAGGCCACCGGCGGCGCGCACGTCACCGCCGTGGTCAGCGGGGACGCCTTCGCGGTGATCGGCGGCGTGGACTCCAACTGCCTGGCCAACCAGGGCAACAGCGACCCGGTGGTGGGCATCGTCAACTGCGTCAACCGGGCCAACGTCTATCTTTTCGCCCGCAAGGGCCTGGTCCCCGCCTCCGACAGCGATGAAGACATGGCAGCCTTTCTCAAAGGCAAGACCATCATCGCCGGGCGTTACGGCGGCAGCCCCAACCTGCTGACCCGCTACCTGCTGCAAAACCTGGGGCTGGACCCTGACAAGGACGTAACCCTGCTGGAAAACGCGGATGCTTCCACGGTGACCGCCATGCTGCAGTTTGGCCAGGGGGATATTGGCAACGGCGGTGAACCGCAGATCAGCGAGGGCGTAACCGCCGGCATCTGGGAAGAGCCCTTTGTCAAATTCCCAGACCTGGGCGATTACTCGTATTCGGTCATCGGCGTGCGCCGCTCCACCATTGAGAACGACCCGGAAACCTGCGTGGCCTTTGTGCGCGCCATGATGAAGGCGCTGGCAGCGGTGCAGGCGGATCACGAAATGGCCGCCCGGGTGCTGGAGAAGGAGTTCTCCACCCTCGCCCAGGAAGGCCGCGACGCCGCCCTCACCCGCGCCTGGGAGGATCAGCTCTGGAGCGTGGACGGCTGGATCAGCCGCCAGGCGGTGGAAACCAACATGGACGTGCTGGAAAACAGCGGCCTGTTCCAGGGCGAATGGAGCTACGAGGAGCTCATCGACATGCGCTTTGTCAAGCAGCTCGCCCCGGAGCTTGGCATTGACCTGCCCCCGGAAGCAGCCGTATAAACCATGATCCAAAACAGCAAAGGGCGTGCTGCAGAAAGCAACTTCTGCAACGCGCCCCTCTTTTTGCCCGGCGCCAAAGCAGCGGGGCGGGACGCCTTGCGGCCGCTCCCTCCCCGTTGCCCGGCGCTTCTTTTTTTAACTGATAAAGGGTTTCAGGTCCGCCCGAATCATATACCCCTGGTCATGGCTGCACACAGGGCAGACCTGGGGCGCTTCGGGGCCGAAATGCACATGGCCGCAGTTCAGGCAAAGCCAGGCTGTTTCCCCGCGCAGGCTGAACAGCTCTCCGGACTCCAGCGCATCCGCGAAGCGTCGAAAGCGCTGGGCATGGGTGCCCTCTATGGCCGCGATGGCTGCAAAGGCATCCGCAATGCGGGCAAAGCCCTCCTCCCGGGCAATGCGGGAAAACTCGGGGTAGGCGTCGTTGCACTCCTCCGTTTCGTTATGCACCGCCGCCCGCAGCTGCGCGGCGACGTTCTGCTCGGTGTTCACCGGAAAGCCCGCGTCCATCCATATGCTGCTGCCGTTCATGGGCGCCAGGAACTGATAGAAAATCTCCGCGTGCTCCTTTTCCTGGCCGGCGGTAAAGTCAAACGTGCGCGCCACCACCTCCAGACGATTCTGCCGGGCCAGCGCCGCCGCAAAGGTGTACCGGTTCCGCGCCTGGCTCTCCCCCGCAAAGGCCCGCATGAGGTTAATTCGCGTCTTGCTTTCTTCAAAGGCGATCATTGCCGTCGCTCCCTTCCAATGTTCCTCAGCGTTTCAATCCTTGACTTCCAGCATGCAGTATGCCCGGAAACCTGCGCCTCCATACCCAGGCGCAGGCTTTAGCCTATGCGCGAGCGCGCTCTCCGGTGCAGGCCGCTGCAAATTTTCTCGGGAGCCCGTCCTGGAGACAAAAAAACCGGACGTCCGGTACTGCGCAGGGCATTCCACCGGCGTCCAGTTTGAGAAAGCATGCCGCGCTCATTCCGGGGCGCGGGAAAGGTCATAGCGGAAAACCGTCTCGATTATTTTCGAGTTCCAGGGGGCAGGAACGGCATCCACGGGCACAAAGCCGTATTTTTCATACAGTCCCCGATGGTCGCTAATCAGGTATGCGGCGGCGTAGCCCAACCGGCGGGCCTCCCCGAGGGCGGCACGAATCAGCCGTTCGCTCAGGCGACGGCCGCGCCGGCTTTCTTCCACGAACACGTAACCCACAAAGGGCGTATAGGGCAGCTCCGGAACGCAGTCCTGGGCCGCCAGGGTGCAATAGCCGCAGATGCGTCCCTGATCCATGGCGGCAAAGGCTCGTTCCCAGGGCAGCGGAGCGTCGGAGCGCATCCAGGCGGCCATGTTTTTGCCCGCGCCCCAGGAGCATTGCTCCCCGTAGCATGCCAGGCGATTCCACCCGGATTCCCCGGGTGCAAAGGCGCAAATTTCCATGGGCGTCCTCCTGCTCTCACGCGAACAGCGCGCGGATATCCTGCTCGGTCAGCCCCGTCACCAGCTCCTCGCCCGGGGTGATCAGCTGGTCGAACAGCGCCTTCTTCCGCTGGCCCAGGGCCACCACCTGCTCCTCGATGGAGTCATGGGTCACCAGGCGGACCACCTCCACCTTGCGGGTCTGCCCGATGCGGTGCGCCCGGTCGGTGGCCTGATCCTCCGCGGCGGGGTTCCACCAGGGATCGTAATGGATCACCATGTCCGCGCCGGTGAGGTTCAGCCCCGTGCCGCCAGCCTTCAGGGAGATCAGAAAAATCTGCGTTTTTCCCTGGTTGAACTCGGCGGTCATCTCCATGCGCCTGCTGGCGGGGGTTTCCCCGTCCAAATACATGCAGGAGTATCCCGCGGCCTCCAGCTGCCGCCGGAGGATCTTGAGCATGGAGGTAAACTGGGAGAAAAGCAGCACCCGCCGCCCCGCGGCAATGGCTCCGGGCAGCACCTCCAGCAGCATTTCCAGCTTGCCCGAGGTGCCTGTATAGTCCGGCAACACCAGCGCGGGATGACAGCAGATCTGCCTTAGCTCGGTAATGGCGGCCAGCACCTCGGTTCGGCCGCGCCCCAGGCCTTTTTCTTCCATCACGTGATCCACGCGCTCCCGCAGGCGGATCATGGCCGCCTGGTAAACCCGTTGCTGCTCCGGAGCCATTTGCGCGGTCAGCACGGTTTCCAGCTTGTCAGGCAACTCGGTGAGCACGTCCTTTTTCAGCCGCCGCAGCAGGAAGGGACGGATGCGCCGGCGCAGATCCTCCGCGTCCTGCCCGTCCTGGTACCGGCGCAGAAAGGCGCTGTAGCTGTTCAGATAACCCGGCAGCACGAAGTCAAACAGGCTCCACAATTCCCCCGTACCGTTTTCCATGGGCGTGCCCGTCAGGGCAAAGCGGGCGCGGGCCTGCAGCTGCTTCACCGCCACCGCGCCCACGCTTCCCGCGTTTTTGATGTGCTGGGCTTCATCCAGGATCACCAGGCGGAAGGGAATATCCGTCAGCTGGTCGATATCCCGGCGAATCAGGGGGTAGGAGGTGATGAGCACCTCCACATCCCCCACCTCCTTCACGTGGCGGATCTGGCTGGCGCGCTGGGCGCTGGAACCATTGAGCACCATCACCGACAGCTCCGGCGCGAACCGGTTCAGCTCACTGAGCCAGTTGTACGCCAGGGAGGTGGGCGCCACCACCAGGGACAGGCCCCGTTCCGCCTCCCGGTGAACGTCCAGCAGCAGGGCGATCACCTGCACTGTTTTGCCCAGACCCATGTCGTCGGCCAGTATGCCGCCCATGCGCAGCCGGTCCAGGGTTTTCAGCCAGTGGTATCCCCGCTGCTGGTAGGGGCGCAGGGTCAACCCTGGGGGAAGGGTCACGTCGTCCTCCCCGGGGGCGGTAAGCGCCGTCACCGTCCGGGTGACGCTCTCCTCCACCTCCACAGGCAGCTGACAATTCTCCAACAGGCTGGTCAGGTAGCAGGTGCGGTAGGCGTTCAGCGTCACGGTGTCGCCGCTGGCATACACCTGCTCGGCGCCCTCCAACCCGGCAGCCTCATAGACGCTATCCGCTAGCTCCTGCCATTCCTCCATGTCGCTCAGGTCCAGGAAGGAGCCGTCCTTGAGGCGGAAGTATTTCCGCCGCTTGGCCAGCGCCTCCAGAATGCCCATGATCTCCTGGGCGGGTTCCCCACTTTCGGTGAAGGACAGCTCCAGCCGGTTGCCGTTCAGGCCCATACGCCCGCGCAGCACCGGACGGCGGGGCGTCATTTTCTTGAAATCCCGGCTCAGGTACACCTCGCACTGCTGCTGCAGCTTCCCCACGCCCTGGGACACAAAGTCGTAGATGGCTTCCTGCCCGGTCAGGTAGACCCGGCCCTTGCGCACATAAAAGCCGGCGTTGGCCAGGGTATCCAGCACCTGCCGCTCCGCCGCGGCGTCCCGCAGCAGCAGCTTTTCCCCCTTGGCCAGGGGCGCGTCCTCCTCGTGCTCGTCAAAGGGGTCGATTTCCTTCTCCCCGTAACACAGCAGCGTCCGGGCGACGACCTCCTTGCCTTCCTTGTCCAGGTAGATGCGGGGCACCAGCGGAAGCTTCACCAGCTGCTTCTCCAGCTCGCTGTCCATGTCCACCACCCCGGTGAGCTTCAAAAAGGGAATCAGCTCCCCGATAACCCGCCCCGTTTCCCGCGTGGGATAGTCAAACACGCTCCGGCCATCATACTGCTCGGCCAGGAGCACCCGCAGCACGCTGAGCTGGCTGTGATCCACCGCCACCACGCTGCCGGAGAGTATGCCATAGGCGCAGTTGGCGGTCAGGGGCATAAAGTCCTTGGGGAAGCGCGCCGTCACCGTCAGTCCCCGCAGGGAGCCCGTGACCCGGTAATACAGCGGCAGCCGCGCCTGGCGCACGCCCTTGACGTGGTAGGCCTTGCCATCCACCGCCATGCGGAAGGGCAGGCTCTGCAATGCGTCCAGCACCGCCTCGGCAAAGGGTTCCGGCAACGCCATCACCCGGAGCTCCGCGCCCCGCAGGCTGGTGCCCGCTTCCTTCTGGGCCAGGCACAGCGCGCGGAGAATCCCCAGCACCCGGTTTTCCGTGGGGGTGAAGTGCATCCATTCCGGCTGGAAGGTAAAGCCCTTGCCAAAGGGCAGCGCCACGCCGGTATCCATGCTCTCGATAAACTGCGGAATGCTCCGCACCACATACAGCCGGTCCTCCCCCACGCGGATGCCCACGCGCAGCTGCGGCTTTTCCCGGGAGGTTTCGCTGTCATACATCAGGGTGATCTCCATGTTCAGGGTGCCGTCCTCGGGCAGCGTGCGCTCCATGGCGCTCATCAGCCGCGGCGCGGCGGCGGCGGCCTTGCGCCGGAGCAGCTCCTCCAGCGCGCCCGTCTCCTCCGCCAGCAGCGTGGCAGCCACCACATGGCGGCACGCGCCGCTGCGCTGATATGCCTCGCAGCCGCACCGCGCCGGCGCGTCCTGGGTGAAGATCACCTCCTGGCGGGGCGTGCCGGCCACCACGTAGCGGAGCACGTGCGCCCCGGTCTCCAACACGCGCACGCCTCCACGCTGATACATGGACTGGCCGGCATTCCATTCTTCATCGCCCGCCAACTGTTTCAAGCGATAAGGTCCCTGCGTCATCCGGTTTCTCACTCCATAAGTCACTAGGTTTCATGCCGAAAAAAAGGCATCCTTATTGACTTCTCCACCGCCAGGGAAAATCCCTGCTAAAAAGCGAAATGTTTTCGCCGGGTTTTTTCCCATTTATTCCCACGCGGCTCCCAAAAACCGGCCCAATCAAGAAAAAAGCGCCGGAACCCATGCATCGGTTCCGGCGCAGCCGTTTGATTTGTTCGATGGGATCGCATGCTTCCTGGCGCGCTTTACCGCAGCGCCTTTTCCATGCGGGGAATCAGCGGAACGCAGAGCATGCCCAGCGCCACGCCCGCCGCGCCCTGAATCAGGTTGGGCGCCACGGCGGCCAGCGCCGCGGGGAGGCCCATCATGGCCCACTCCGTCAGGAAGTACCCCGCCACCATCCAGACCTCCGCCAGCACAAAGGCCGCCAGCTGCCGCAGCGGCCTGCCGGGCCGGTACAGCAGCCAGACCAGCAGCGCCATCACGCCCTTGATCACCAGGGTGGGCAGCACATAGGGCACATAGCCCCCCGCCAGGTCGGACAGCGCGGAGCCAATGGCCCCCGCCACAATGGACAGCGGGCCCAGCAGCATTCCCGCCAGGAACACCGCCCCATCCCCCAGGTGGATGTATCCGCCCGTCACCGGTACGGGCACCTTGGGGAAATAGGTCATCACAAACACCAGCGCGGCCAGCACGCCGCCCAGGGTCAGCCGTTTGATCTTCATCGCGCCGCACTTCCCCCGCTTCAGCCCTGCTCCGCTTGGGTCAGGCGTGCCAGGCCGTCGTCCAGGCGGCGGAGGGTCTCCGCCTTGCCCAGCAGCCAGGCAATCTCAATGGCTCCGCCGGGGGTATTGGCCTGGCCGCTAATGGCGATGCGCAGGGGCCAGAGCACCGCGCCGTTCTTCATGCCGGATTCCGCAATGGCCGCCATCAGCGCGTCGTGAATGCTTTGCTCGGTCCACTCCGCCACGCCCTCCAGCACCGGGCGGCACAGGCGCAGGGCCTGCAGAGCCACCTGGGGGTTGGTCTTCATCTTCTTGTGGGTGTACAGCTCCAGGTCGTAGTCCGGCAGCTTCGCCAGGAAGCGCACCATATCGGGCACCCGGTTGAACACCTCCGTGCGGCCCTGCATCAGCTCCGCCAAGCGGCGGTAGTCGATGTTCCGGCCCGCCAGCACCTGATCAAACCAGGGGGTGACCATGGTCAGGTACCGCTGGAAATCCATCCGGCGGATGTACTCGGCGTTGAACCAGGTGAGCTTGTCGATGTCGAAAATCCCGGGCGCCTTGTTCAGCCGGTGGATATCGAAAGCCTCGATGAGCTCGGGCAGGGTGAAGAATTCCCGGTCGTCCCCGGGATTCCAGCCCACCAGGGCCAGGTAGTTAATCAGCGCCTCGGTGAGGTATCCCTTTTCCACAAAGTCGGAATAGTACGCATCCCCGTCCCGCTTGCTCAGCTTGTGGTGCGCGTCCCGCATCACGGTGGGCAGGTGGATATACTGGGGTGCTTCCCAGCCGAAGGCCGCATAGAGCAGGTTGTACTTGGGGGTGGAGGAGAGGTACTCGGTGCCCCGCATCACGTGGGTGATGCCCATCAAGTGATCGTCGATCACGTTGGCGAAGTTGTAGGTGGGCATGCCGTCCTGCTTGATGAGCACCATGTCATCGAGGGTATCGTTGGGGAAGGACATGTGCCCGAAAACCAGGTCGTCGTAACTGGTCTCCCCTTCGGTGGGGGCGTTCTGCCGAATGACGTAGGGCACGCCCGCCTCCAGCTTTTGCCGGATCTCCTCCTGGCTCAGGTGCAGGCAATGCTTGTCATACTTGAACACCTCGCCCCGGGCCTCGGCGGCGGCGCGGCGCTCCTCCAGCTCCTCCTTGGTGCAGAAGCAATAGTACGCATGGCCGGAGGCCACCAGCTGCTGAGCGTAGGGCAGGTAGATGTCCTTGCGCTGGGACTGGATGTAGGGTCCGCAGTCTCCGCCCACGTCGGGGCCTTCGTCCCAGTCCATGCCGCAGCCCCGGAGGGTATCGTAGATCACCTGGGTCGCGCCCTCCACAAAGCGCTCCTGATCGGTATCCTCAATGCGTAGGATGAACTTGCCGCCGTTCTTCTTGGCGAAAAGGTAATTATACAGTGCGGTTCTCAGGCCGCCCAGGTGCATAAAGCCCGTGGGGCTGGGCGCGAACCGGGTACGTACTTCCATGGGGTAACGCCTCCAAATCTATCCAAATGGCTTGCACAGCCTCGGCTTATTTTTTCGCCTGCTTGGCAAATGTATCCCGCAGGCCCACGGTGCGGTTGTACACCGGCAGCTCGGGGGTGGAATCGGGATCCTTGCAGAAATACCCGTTGCGCAGGAACTGGAAGGTGGTTCCCACCTCGCAGCCTCCGATGGCGGGCTCCGCCAAACCCCGGCACACCTCCAGGCTGTTGGGGTTCAGGCGGCTGATGAAGTCCTTTTTGGCGGGAACGGCGGCCGCCTCGCCCTCCTCGGTGATCTCCGGCTCCGCCTCCTCCAGGTCCTCGTTGGCGGCCAGCAGCGGCTCGTACAGCCGCGCCTCAAAGGGGATGGCATCCGCGGCGCTGACCCAGTGCAGGGTCTTGCCCTTGATCTTGCGGTTGGCGCCCTCGCTGCCGGAGAAGGAATCCAGGTCCACGGTGCAGCGCACCAGGGTCACCTGGCCGTTTTCGTCCTTCACGCAGTCCTCGCAGCGGACGATGTACGCGCCCTTGAGCCGGACCTCGTTGCCGGGGAACATCCGCTGATACTTCTTGGCGGGAACCTCCATGAAGTCATCCTGCTCGATGTACAGCTCCCGGCCAAAGCGGATGGTCCGCACCCCCATCTCCGGATGGTCCGGATGGTTCTCCACCTGAATCTCCTGGATTTCTCCGGCAGGCCAGTTGATCAGCTCCACCTTCAGGGGGCGCAGCACGGCCATGGCCCGAGGAGATTTCTCGCCCAGGTCATCCCGGACGCAGCTCTCCAGCAGCGCCAGGTCCACCACCGAGTCCGCCTTGCTCATGCCGATGCGGTCCACAAAGTCGCGGATGGCCGCGCCGGTGTAGCCCCGGCGGCGCATGGCGCTGAGGGTGGGCATGCGGGGATCGTCCCAGCCGCTGACGTAGCCGCCCTCCACCAGCTGGCGCAGGTAGCGCTTGGACATCACGGTCTGCGTCATGTTCAGCCGGGCGAACTCCAGCTGCCGGGGACGGGCGGGGAGCATGTTCTGGCTGTGCTCCACCACCCAGTCGTACAGGGGGCGGTGAATTTCATATTCCAGGGAGCACATGGAATGGCTGATGCACTCCATGGCGTCCCCGATGGGATGGGCAAAGTCATACATGGGGTAAATGCACCACTTGTTCCCGGTGCGCCAGTGCTCCTTGTACAGGATGCGGTACATGGCCGGGTCCCGCATGACGATGTTGGGGGATGCCATGTCGATCTTGGCGCGCAGGGTCAGGCTGCCCTCGGGGAATTCCCCCGCCCGCATGCGGCGGAACAAATCCAGGCTCTCCTCCCAGGGGCGGTCCCGCCAGGGGCTGTTTTTGCCGGGCTCGGTGAGCGTGCCGCGATAGGCTCGCATTTCCTCCTTGGACAGCTCGTCCACATAGGCCAGGCCGCGCTTGATCCAGTCCTCGGCAATCTCATAGCACTTGTCGTAGTAATCGGAGGCGTAGTACAACCCGCCGGTCCAGTGGAACCCCAGCCAGTTGATATCCCGCTTGATGGCCTCCACATACTCGGTGTCCTCCTTGGCGGGGTTGGTGTCGTCAAAGCGCAGGTTGCACTTGCCGCCATACTTCTCCGCGGTGAGGAAGTCCATAATCAGCGCCTTGCAGTGGCCGATGTGCATGTATCCGTTGGGCTCGGGAGGAAAGCGCGTGTGTACTTGCTGGTAGCGCCCCTCCTTCAGGTCCTGATCGATGGCGTCCCAGATGAAATTGGTGCGCGCTGCTTTTTCTTCCACATGATTTTCCAAAGCAGATTCCTCCTTCTTCCCATGCTCTCCCGCCGGAAATTCCAGCGTGTTCCAACATTATAAGCGCCCGGACGCAAAAGCGCAAGGAGAAAAAGCAAATCCGCCCCTGGCCATGGCGCGCAAACCTGCAACGGAAAAAAGTTGAAATTTGTGCTTGACAAGCTGTATTCCCTGCGATATAATCATACACGTTCGCAAGGGGCATGGCCCCGCGGGGATATCTGGGTGTAGCGCAGCTTGGTAGCGTGCTTGAATGGGGTTCAAGAGGCCGGAGGTTCGAATCCTCTCACCCAGACATGAGAAGCGATGGCAGAATCGCTTCTTTTTTTGCGTTTTGGAGCGATTTTCGCGTGATTCGGTGCTTATTTCTGTCATATTTCCCATCTAAATCCCT
>DBFBGQ010000065.1:0-21057 GCA_048201975.1 Candidatus Egerieenecus sp.
GGGTGGGGGTGGGGGTCGTACCCGCCTTGAGCGCGGTCACGCTGAACAGCACCGTATAGGTGCTCTGCCCCGCCACGCCGTCGACCTCCAGGCCGTTGGTCTCCTGGAACTCCTTCAGGGCGCTCACGCTGCCGGATCCGAACTTGCCGTCCACCTTGCCGGTATAATAGCCCAGCTCCTTCAGGCGGGACTGCACCAGCTTCGCGTCGTCCCCGGAGGAACCGGAGCGCACGGTGGTTTCCGGCAGGGTGTAGGTAGGCGCCGGAGTGGGGGTTGCGGTGGGGGTGGGCGTAGCGGTGGCGCCGGCCGCCAGGGCGTTGGCGCTCTCCAGCATGGCCTTGGTCTGGGTGCCCACCGCGCCGTCCGCGGTCAATCCGTTGGCCTTCTGGAAGGCCTTCACCGCGCTTTGGGTATCCTTGTCATAGGTGCCGGTGGCTTCCCCGTCATAATAGCCCAGCTCCTTGAGCCGGTTCTGCACGGTCACCACTGCGTCGCCCATGTTGTTCAGGCGGATGATGGCGCCGGGCAGCGGGGAAAGGGTCATGATCTCCGTGGCCTTGCCCTGGCTGTTCTTGGGCTTGCCCTCGTAGAGGAATGCCTGCAAATTGGCGTCGGCAATGCCTGTAACGGGGTAATCGTTGGCCTCCTGGAAGGCCTTGAGCGCCGTCTCCGTGCCGGAGCCGAACTTGCCGTCCACCTCTCCGGAGAGGAAGCCCAGCTCGATCAGCGCGCTCTGCAGCGCCCGCACCGCCGTGCCCGTGTCGCCCTTCTGCACAACGTCGTAGCTGGGCGCCACGTAAATGTCGGAGGTTTCCACCGGCACCGCCGTGGCCGCGGGGGTGTTCGTCGCCTTGACGATCTCCTTGAGGTTGATATACTCCTTGACGCAGTAGCCGGTATCGCCCTGGTACTCCACCTGCGCGTAATCCCCCGACACCGCCAGGATGGTCACCGTGGCGCCCTTGGGAATCTGCCGGATCAGCCCGGAGGAGGTGGACTTCTTCTCCCGCAGGTTCACGCTGTCCTTGGTGGTCGTCTCATAGGGATAGCCCGTGGCCGTCTCGATCACGGTCACCGTGGGCAGGGGGGTGGCCGCGGCGCTCAGGTCCACGTACTCCTTTAGCACATAGCCCGTCCGGTCGTTGTAGGTAACCTTGTAATAGCTTCCGGAAGCGCCCAGCACGGTGATGGTATCGCCCTTGTCGATGCGCTCCAGCACCACGGAGGAAGAAGAGGCGCTGCGGCGCATATTGACGTTATCCGTGGTCACGGTGGTAAAGGGATAGGACAGATCGTCCGCCGCCGCCAGCCCTGTGGTGCAGAGCAGCGCAAGCGCCAGCGTCCATGCGATGATCCGTCTGAACACATTCCGCGGTTGCATGCCTTCATCCTCCGGTTTCATGAATTCATTCGTTTTCTATTTTACGGCAGGAAGCCTGCCCTGTCAATGCTCAATGTCATATATTCGTAACATCTCTCTGCTGCGCGGAGCCCGAAGGCGGCGCATCCTCCGACGCTTGGCGCATCTCGTCCAGCAGGGCGCGCATGGCGTCGGCCTCCTGGGGGGCCAGGGGCGTCTCCGCCGGCTGGGCGGCAGGCTGCGCCGCCGGGGAGGCTTCCGCGGCGCGGGGCTTGCGGGGTCTGGGCGGAGCCTTCATGTCCTCGGGAAGCAGCAGGTCCTTGCGCCGGCCCACCTTGTCCCGCATAAATTCCAGCACATCTTCATATTGAAAAGCGCTGCATGGCAGCGCCAGGCGCATCCACCAGTTGGGCGCATACAGCAGCACCATGGCCTTCTCCGGCCACAGCTGCACCCGGGAGATTTCCTTCCACGCAATTTCCCGCGTCTGCACGGGCAGCACCACGCCCGCCGGGCCTTGCACCGCCTGACGCGCCATCCCCGGCGGGCAAAGGCGCAGCGCCAGGCGCAGAGGCGTGGGATCCAGCAGATAGACGGTGACGTGCGCGCCCTTGCTGTCCACCACGCAGTCCAGCAGATCCCTGCCCTGCCCCAGCAGCACAAGCCACAGCGCCGCCAGCGCCGCCAGGCACAGTGTTCCCCAACTCCACAGCAGGCCCTGGGACAGCAGCGCCTCCACCGCCGCCCAGCCGCCCGCCAGGCCTTCCAGCAGCAGAATCATCCCCAGCACCGCCGCCAGGGCGGGAACCATGATGCGCAGCACGCTGTTCCAGCACATCCAGTCCTTCACCGGGCTGTGCTCCAGGCACCAGACCACCCGCGCGCTGGACTTGGCCAGCTTGCCGCCGCAGTAGGGGCAAACCTCCCCCCGGGGCACGTCCTGTCCGCACTTCTTACAATAGGAAGTGATCGCCATGTACATCCTCCCTTTGCTATCCTGATTATTTTACCACATCAGGGAAAAAGCCGCAACGGAGGCGCATCCGCCGCGGCATTTTCCGTGTCTGGCAAAACGCGGTTCCTCTAAAATATTTTTTTCACAATGTTTTTGACACTATTGACAACGCGCAAAGAAAAGTGCTATGATAACTGCACAGAGTGACTCTTGTGAATACGCAATTGAAAAACCTGGTTTATTTTTGAGAAAGGACGTGGTTTCTCATGAAAAAACTGTTGGCTCTTCTTTTGGTCGCCGCCATGGCAATGGGACTGTGCAGCGTGACCTACGCCGAGGAGGCGGAGGGCATCGACCAGGCGCTCATCGACGCCGCCAAGGCTGAGGGCGAGCTCACCGTGTATGGCAGCTGCGAGGAAGCCTACCTCAACGCCGCCTGCGACAAGTTCCAGGAGCTCTACGGCATCACGGTCAACCGTCAGCGCCTGTCCACCGGCGAGGTTGCCGCCAAGATCGAAGAAGAAAACGGCAACCCCAGCGCCGACGTGTGGTTCGGCGGCACCACCGACCCCTACAACGAGTCCGTGGCCAAGGGCCTGCTGGAGCCCTATGAGGCCAAGAACGCCAGCCACCTGCTGGGCGACATGTACCGCGACAAGGACGGCTGCTGGTACGGCATCTACAAGGGCATCCTGGGCTTCATGTGCAACACCGAGGAGCTGGAGCGCCTGGGCCTGGAAGAGCCCAAGGATTGGGACGACCTGCTCAAGCCCGAATACAAGGGCCTGATCTGGATGTCCAACCCCAACACCGCCGGCACCGCCAAGCTGGTCATCAACACCATGGTGCAGATGAAGGGCCATGACGAGGCCATGGAATACTTCGTGGAACTGGACAAGAACATCGCCCAGTACACCAAGTCCGGCTCCGGCCCCTCCAAGAAGGTCGGCATCGGCGAATGCGTCATCGGCATCGGCTTCCTGCATGACGGCATCACCCAGATTCTGGACGGCTACGACAACATCAGCCTGGTTATCCCCGCCAGCGGCACCAGCTTCGAGATCGGCGCCACCGCCATCTTCAAGGGCGCCAAGCATCCCAACGCCGCCAAGCTGTGGATCGAGTACGCTCTGAGCCCCGACTGCGTGAACATCGCCAAGGAAAACGAGAGCTTCCAGTTCCTGGTGATCGACAACGCCGAGCAGCCCGAAGAGGCCACCGCCTTTGGTCTGGATCCTGAAAACGTGATCGATTACGACTTTGAAGACGCCAAGGCCAACACCTCCAAGTACGTTGAGGATTACTTCAACGCCCTGGGCGCCGCCGCGGACGACCGCTTCGAAACCGAGTAACTGAACATGCTGTGTCGGCGGGGAGGATGACGCTGCGTCATCCTCCTTCGCCGTCTTCACGGGAAAAAGGAGGTTGGTACGCTTGCTTAAGGCGCAAAGCGCAAGGCTGGAGCGCAAGAAGCTGTTCGGCGACCCGGTGATGGTCTCCACCATTGTGGTGCTGCTGATCTTCCTGGCCTTATTTATTCTTTATCCCCTGGCCATGCTGCTCATCGACAGCATCGTGTCGGAAGGCCGGCTGACGCTGGACGTGTTCAGCCGCGTGCTGGATATGGGGCGGTTCCGCACGGCGTTTACCAACACGCTGGAGCTGGGCTTCATCGTGGGGCTGGGGTCCACGGCCCTGGGGTTGCTGTTCGCCTATGTGGATGTGTATGTGGACATCCGCTCCCGGGTGGTGCGGCAGATGTTCCGCGTGGTGAGCATGCTGCCGGTGGTCTCGCCGCCCTTCGTGCTGTCCCTGAGCATGATTCTGCTCTTCGGGCGCGGCGGCATCATCACCCGCAGCCTGCTGGGCATCTATGACAGCAACATCTACGGCCTGCACGGCATCGCCATCGTGCAGATCCTGACGTTCTTCCCCGTGTGCTACATGATGCTCAAGGGGCTGCTCAAAAACATCGACCCCTCCCTGGAGGAGGCCAGCCGGGACATGGGCGCCAGCCGCTGGAAGGTGTTTACCACCGTGACCTTTCCGCTGCTGCTGCCGGGCCTGGGCAACGCCTTCCTGGTCACCTTCATCGAATCGGTGGCCGACTTTGCCAACCCCATGATGATCGGCGGCAGCTTTGACACGCTGGCCACCACCATTTACCTGCAGGTCACCGGCGCCTACGACAAGGCCGGCGCCAGCGCCATGGCCGTGGTGCTGCTGTCCCTGACGCTGATCCTGTTCCTGATCCAGAAATATTACCTGGAGAAGCGCACCTACGCCACCCTGACCGGCAAGGCCAGCCGCGCCCGCATGCTCATTGCCGACAAGAGCGTCACCCGGCCGCTGACCATCGCCTGCTCGCTGTTTTCCGCGTTTGTCATCCTGATGTATGTGAGCATTCCCTTTGGGGCGCTGTTCAACCTGTGGGGCCGGGACTACTCCCTGACGCTCAAGCATTTTGACTACATGTTCAAATACAGCGGCCTGAAGGCCTTCCGGGATTCCTTCGTGCTCAGCCTGATCGCTTCGCCCATCACCGCGCTGCTGTCCATGATCATCAGTTACCTGGTGGTGAAAAAGAAGTTCCGCACCAAGGGCCTCATCGAGTTTGCCAGCATGCTGGCCATGGCCGTGCCCGGCACGGTGCTGGGCGTGGGGTATATCCGCGGCTTTGCCAACGGCGTGTTCCACACGGGGTTCCTCCAGGGGCTATATGGCACGGGCGCGATTCTGGTGATCGTGTTCATCGTGCGCAGTTTACCCGTGGGCACCCGCAGCGGCATTTCCGCCCTGCGGCAAATCGACAAATCCATCGAGGAGAGCGCCTACGACCTGGGCGCGGGCAGCGGCAAGGTGTTTACCTCCGTCACCCTGCCGCTGATCAAGGACAGCTTCCTCAGCGGCCTGGTGACCACCTTCGTGCGCTCCATTACCGCCATCAGCGCCATCATCCTGCTGGTGACGCCCCAGTACCTGCTCATCACCACGCAGATCAATGAATTTGCGGAGAAGGGCAAATACGGCGTGGCCTGCGCTTACGCGACCATACTGATCGCCATCGTGTATGCGTCCATCGTCGTGATGAACCTGGTGACCAAGTATTTCGGCACCAGCAGAAAGTTAAAGGGAGGCAGCGAAGATGCCTAAGGAAAGCAAAGGCGTGCGCCTGGATCATATCTCCAAAATTTATAAGGACCCCAAAACCGGCAAGGATTTCTATGCTGTCCACGACGTTTCCCTGGACATCGCGCCGGGGAGCTTCGTCACCCTGCTGGGCCCCTCCGGCTGCGGCAAAACCACCACACTGCGCATGGTGGCCGGCTTTGAGAGCCCCGACGAGGGCGAAATCTATCTGGGCGGCCAACCCATTAACGAGCTGACCCCCAACAAGCGTGACACCGCCATGGTGTTCCAAAGCTATGCGCTTTTCCCCCACTACAACGTGTTTGACAACGTGGCCTACGGCCTCAAGCTGCGCAAAGTGCCCAAGGCGGAGATCCAGCAGCGGGTCAAAGCCATTCTGGAACTGGTGGAAATGAGCGGCATGGAAAGCCGCATGACCAACCAGCTCTCCGGCGGCCAGCAGCAGCGGGTGGCCCTGGCCCGGGCGCTGGTGGTGGAACCGGGGGTCCTGCTCTTTGACGAGCCGCTTTCCAACCTGGACGCCAAGCTGCGGGTAACCATGCGCACGGAGATACGGCGCATCCAGCAGAAGCTGGGCATCACCGCCATCTACGTGACCCATGACCAATCGGAAGCCATGTCCATCTCCGACGAGATCATCATCATGAAAAAGGGCGTTATCGCCCAGATGGGCAGCCCCAAAGCCATCTATTATCACCCCAAGGATGAGTTCGTGGCCGACTTCATCGGCGAGGCCAACTTCATCAAGGGAACCGTCAAGGCCATGCAGGGCAACGACTGCATCGTCACCGTGGAGGGGCGCGATGTTGTGGTGGAAACCGATACGCCCCGCCAGGCCGGCGCGGCAGCGGAAATCGTCCTGCGCCCCGAAGCCATTGAAATTGCCGCCGAGGGCCTGCTGGCCTGCACCGTGGAGCTGAGCTGCTTCATGGGCAGCTACCAGAACTACCACGTGCGTCTGGATGACGGCACCGTGGTAAAGATTACCGACAGCTGCCCCCTGAACAAGCGCGTCTTTGAGGTGGGCGAACGTGTCGCCATCCGCTTCAACAAGGACTGCGCGCATCTGCTGTAATGGAAAGCTGCATCCTTTTCACCCGCCCGGTTCACGCCGGGCGGGACAGCGTGTCGAAAAAGTGGGCAAGCCCACTTTTTCGAAGAAGCAACTTCGGCCAACCAGAGGTCGTCCGAAGTTGTAAGGAATTGATTTTGCAAGCAAAATTAACGACCCGCCCCGTCGGCAAAGCCGCCGGATACGAATAAAAGTCGAAGGGGCTGCGGCCCCTCCGACGCCTCTGGGGAGTTTTTTTGACAGTCTGACCCGCCCGATTCAATCCGGGCGGGATTCTTTATACCTTGCGCTGAAAAGCACATTTCCATGGGGAGCAAAAAAAGCGTAAACCGCCTGACAGTTTGCCGCTTCCCATCCGTCTAAAGGATGTAACGTTACAAAGGGAGGTGGCCGAATGGAGAAGGAATTCTTCGTTCGGGAGATGGAAGCGTACCGCACCGTGCTCTACCGCGTGGCCTACACCATACTGCAAAGCGACGATGCGTGCCGCGACGCTTTGCAGGAGGCGGCGCTCAAGGCCTGGGAAAAGCGCTCCACCCTACGGGAGCAGCGCTATTTCCGCACCTGGGTGACGCGCATTCTGATCAACGCATGCCACGATATTCAGCGCAAGCGCGCTCGGATGGTCTACGTGGAGCAGGTTCCCGCCGTCACCCAGGCCCCGCCGGATCCGGAACTGGCGGCCGCCCTGGAACAGCTGCCCGAAGGCCTGCGCCTGCCGCTGGTGCTGCGCTACGCCGAGGGCATGGAGTATGCTGAAATCGCCCATGTGATGCATCTCTCCCAGTCCACCATACGAAACCGGCTTCGCAAAGGCAAAGAGAAACTCAGAAAGGAGCTGGAGGCAGAATGAAACGCGATTGGGATCATCTGAACCTGGTCAACGCCTTTCATCCCATGCCGGAGGATTGCAGCCGCGCGTTTACCGAAGCCCTTTGCTCCGTTAGGGAGGAAAAGCAAGTGAAGCGAGCAACCTATCGTGCCGCGTTGATCGCGGCGATCATCCTTGTGGGGACCATGGCGGTGGCTTTCGCAGCGTCGAAGCTGGGATGGATCGACTTCTTTACCCAACAGACCGACGTGGTCGTTCCGCCGCAAACCCAGGAAGCGCTAAATTCCTCGCAGCCGCTAGCCTACCAAGTGGGTCCCCTGACCTTTACCTATCAGCAGATGCTTGCGGACAAGCACATGCTGCTCAGCTCCGCGCATGTCCAACGCACCGACGGCCAGGACGCGCTCTATGCCATAAGCTCCCAGGAGAGCGATCCTCTGCCCAATACGCCCATGCTGGCAGCCTACGACCTGAAAGGCGCCAACTGGCTGGAGGCCGCGCAAGCCGCCAGGCTGCCCCTCTACGGCGTGCGGGCGCTGGTGGAGCTGGACTCCGCATACAGCACGGAGTCCATGGAGAGCGCCCTGTGGGAGGAAAACGGCACCATCGTTTACCTGAACATGCCCCTGCTGATCGCTGAAAACGTAACGGACAGCCTGCCGGCTACGCTTTTCATGTACGTGACGCAGCTTGACCCGGAAACAGGGGAAGCGGTGGACAGCTGGCAGGCGCAGGAAAAGGTCACCGTTCCCGTGACGTCCTGCCTGGATACCAGGACCTACGCGCCCCAGTCCGATACCAGCTTTGACGGCCTTCGCCTGGACAGCATCCTGGGCGAGCAGTATGTTACCGGGGCATATTTCACCGCTTCCTTCACCGCGCCGGAGAGCATGACGGCCACGGAAGCCATGGCCATACTCGGCAACCTGACCCTCTGCGGCGAAGACGGCACCCCCCTTCCCGCAGGGCTGAATCTGTCCTTGAGCATCGACGTAGACGCATTGCCCACGGCTTTGCTGGAGGTATCCGCCGCGGTGGAAGCGCTCCCCGAAGCCGTGTCCATAGCGGGCGGCGGCGTTAGCGCCGTGGCGCAGTGAACGCGCCGGGAAAGAGAAAGGAGAAACGATACCATGAAACGAGCAATCGCCCTTTGCCTGGCGCTCTGTGTTCTGCTGGTCATGGCCCTGCCCGTCCACGCGGAGGAGCGCCCCTTGCGCATTCTCATCAATGGCGCGGATCAGTTGGAAGATTGGCTGGCGGAAAACGCCCCGGATCTTGCGCTGGAAAATCTCTATACGGGCAGTCCGGTGGAAACGCAGGAATTGCTGCGTTTGCTGGCCAGCGATGAAGGGCCGGACCTGCTGCTGATCTTTGCCCACAAGTGCGACCTGAATCAAGTGCTGCAAAGCGGCCTGCTGGAGGACCTGAGCGACCATGAGGAAATTTGCCTGGGTCTGGAGCAGATGTACCAGCCCTTCCAGGACCTGGTGGCCGGCCCCCAGGGAGAAATCTATGCCGTGCCCTATTGGGCATGGGGAATATCCATGCACGCCATCCCCGCAGCCTGGGAAGCAGCCGGGCTCTCCACAGCGGACATGCCCCAATCCTTTACCGAGCTGCTGGACTTTGCCCAGCGCTGGGTGGAACTGGTCCAGTCCGGCCAGGCGGGAGACATTCGCCTGAATACCTTGCCCTCCTCCTCCGACCATCGCTATACCCTGTGGCTGATGGATCTGCTGCAAATCAGCTGGATCATTGAGAAGCAAGCAGCGGGCGAGGCCATTGAGTTTAACGACCCGACCTTTGTGGATCTGGCTCAGCGCGCCCGGGAAGCCGGACAGGCGCTGGCTGAGGCAGAAAAGCTCCCCGGCCAGAGCTCCCTGTCCCTGTACGATCAGCGGCTGAACTCCAGCCAGGGCTACGGGGATGATGAGCTGTACGCCAACGCTTTTCCGCTGCGTCTGGAGACGGAAGACCCCGTTCGCGTCCGCGGATTCGGCGCGCTGTTCGTGGTGCGCAAGGGCAGCCCCTATGCGCAGCTGTGCAAGGAATTTCTGGGGGATCTGGCCCACCGGACTGACAGCAGCCGGCGCAACGCAACCTTGTACCAGGACCTGCCCCAGGGGCAGATCACCTCGAATCAGGGGGAAGACGGCTATGTGCTCACCCAGACCTGGCTGGACAGCTACCGTCCGGAATGGCTGTATTTTGCCGGCGATCCCTTCCTCGGCACGGACAAGACGATCCAGCATGAAGCATGCATACTAGAATTTGCCGACGGCGAGATCTCCGCCCAGGAGCTTGCCGCAGCGCTGGACGACATTGTGCAAACCGAATAAGCTCGTCCATACCTGTCTCACCGCGGCGGAGGAGCCTTGCTCCCCCGCCGCCGCTTTGTCCGCGCCGCCCTTGACAGCCCGCGCTCCAGGCGTTATGCTGCTTACAGGCCGTATGGCTCCGGGACGCTCCCGGCAGCATGCGTTGAAGAGGGGGAAAAGGCCATGTCCATCTCCAGCGAATACACATACAACCAGCGCTTTCTTTCCAGGGACGGACAGCCCTGGCTGCCCGTGATGGGCGAATTCCACTACGCGCGCTATCCTCAGGCGGAATGGGCCAAGGAACTGGCCAAAATGAAGGCCTGCGGCGTGGATATTGTCGCCACCTACGTTTTCTGGATCCATCACGAGGCGGTGGAGGGCTGCTTCGATTTTACCGGATGCCGGGACCTGCGCGGGTTTCTCCAGGCGTGCCGGCAGGCCGGGCTGCCCGTGTGGCTGCGCATCGGCCCCTGGAGCCACGGGGAATGCCGCAACGGCGGCTTTCCGGACTGGCTACTGCACAAGGGTATCCCCACCCGCTGCAACCACCCCGTTTATTTGGCCCTGACGCAACGCTTCTGGGAGGCTGTATATGCGCAGGCAAAGGGCATGTTTCACCATGAGGGCGGGCCTATTATCGGCGTGCAGATTGAGAATGAATTCGGGCACTGTGGCGGCAGCGGGGAAAGCAGCCACATGGAACGCCTGCTGGAGATGGCCAAGGCCATCGGCTTCCAAACGCCCTACTATACCGCCACCGGCTGGGGCGGCGCGGTCATCGGCCCCATGCTGCCGGTAATGGCCTGCTACTGCGACGCCCCCTGGGACGCCCGGCTGGCGCCCCTGCCCCCCAGCCCCAACTATATTTTCTCTCACGAGCGAAACGACGCCGACGTGGGCAGCGACTTTGCCCGGGGTGCGCACGTCTCCTTTGACGAGGACGCTTATCCGTATCTGCTGGCGGAAATGGGCGGCGGCATCGGCGCAACCTTTCACCGCAGGCCCACCGCCGTGCCCGCGGATACCGCCGCCATGTCCCTGGTGAAGCTGGGCAGCGGCGCCAATTTGCTGGGATACTACATGTATCACGGGGGCGTGAACCCCGGCGGCGAGCTCAACGAAACCCGCGAGTCCGGCTCCTACTGCGAGACCCCCGCCATGAGCTACATGCCCCATGCGCCCATCGGCGACGGCGGTCAGGTCACCGAGCTGGCCAAGGATCTGAAGCTGCTGGCCATGTTTCTGCGCAGCTACGGCGCGGCGCTGGCGCCCCTCCCCGCCTGGCTGCCTCCGGAGGGCGCTGCACGGCCGGAGGACACCGTTCGCCCCCGCTATGCGCTCCGGGCGCAGCAGGGCGCCGGCTTCGCCTTTGTGAACAACCACCAGCGCGGGCTTTCCCTGCCGGACAGGCGCCTGGAGATTCCCGGGTTGGGAAGCGTTTCCATGCCCAGCGGCGGCTATGGCATCTTCCCCATGCGCTTGCCCGTTGGCCGCGGCACGGTCAGCAGCACAAGCGCCTCCCCGCTGTGTGTGCTGCCAGGCGGACGCCATGTGTTTTATGGGGAACCCCGCTATAACGTGGAGGGCGACCTGGCGGGTTGCCAGTTGATAACCCTGACCCGCCGGGAGGCGCTGGACGCCTGGCCCGTGCAAACGGACGGCATCGAAACGCTGGTCATCTGCCAGGCGCCGGTGCTCCGTTTGGACCAGGGCTACGTCTGCCTCACACGCAAAAACGCGGCCTGGCGAACCCTGGAGGGCGAGTCCGGCATGCTGTCGGTTCCCGACACGCCCTCCCGCGTCCGCTGCACCCGCGTCAGCGTCAACTATTTGTGCCAGGATTACGCCCTGGAGATGGAGACTTCCGACGCGGCGGAGGAGGTCTATCTGCAAATCACCTACGCTGGCGCCATGGCGGAATTGTTTGTGGATGGCCAGAAAGTGGCGGACCATCTCTACGACGGCGAGCCCTGGGAAATTGCCCTGAACCGTTACGGCCGGCCGCAAAAGGCAGCGCTTCGCCTCTACGCGCTGTTTGAAGGCATGCCCTGCTGGTTGCAGCATCCACCGGCTTTCCAAGACGGCCGTGCGCTTCAATTGATGCGCATCGCCATGGAGAATGAATACCTTCTTCCCATGACCTGGAGGTAAGTTTCATCAAACCCGCCAACTTCGAACAGAAGAAGACGAAGAAATTCAAGAAACAGATCGGGCGGATCGAAAACATGGCCTATTGTCATGACGATGACTGTTTCATCTGTGCGCAGGGGCGAAAACTGAGACTCAGGCGTGAGTTGTTATGCAAAGAACCTTCTGGGAAAAGCGCGAACAGGCTACACACAATATATCATCCGAGTGCGGCATTCAACTGCGTGTGTGCCGCTCTATTCAGGTGGAAGGCGCGTTTGCGCTGCTAAAAAACGACTTTGGGTTTTGTCGCTTTTTCACCAGAGGCAAAGGCAATATTCGCACGGAGCTGTTTTTCCTGGCCCTGGCGTTTGACCTGAAAAAGCTCTGGATGAAGCAGGAACACAACCGGCTCAAAACGCGAGTATCGCTCAAAATGGTTTCGTAGTGCTCGCAGAAATTGAAAAGCTATCCACATGCGGGTCTGTTTTTCGACAGCCCTGGTTTCTTATACTTCTTTTGGCTTTGGCTGGTTGCTTTTTGACGCTATGCCGCCGCTTTTCTCTTGATTTGTTTGCAAAAAGGGCGTGCCACAGAAGTTGCTTTCTGCAACACACCCTTCAAAACATATGCGTACCGGAGCGGTTACCTGCGCCGGTGGTCAATCATCTTGGAGAGCTTGGTGCCCAGGAACTGGAACAGCACCACCAGAATCACCAGGCAGATGGAGGCGGCGTACATCATGGTGTACTCCCGGCGGTTCAGGCCGTAGGCGATGGCGTACTTGCCCAGGCCGTCGCCGCCGGCCGCTCCGGCCATGGCGGTATAGGCCAGGATCGTGGTGATGCAGATGGCGAAGCCATTGACCAGTGAGGGCATGGCTTCGGGCAAAAGCACCTTGCGAATAATTTGGAAGGTGCTGGAACCCATGGACTGGGCGGCCTCAATCACGCCGCCGTCCACCTCCAGCAGGGAGCCCTCCACCATGCGCGCCACATAGGGAAAGGCGCTGACCGTCAGCGGGAAGATAATGGGCACCGTGCCGATGGCGCTGCCCATCACCGCCCGGGTAACCGGGAAAAGCATCACCAGCAGAATAATGAAGGGAATGGAGCGGAGCAGGTTCACCACAAACCCCAGCGTCATGTTGAAGGTGGGGTGCGGCATGATGTGTTCCTTGCGGGTCACCACCAGCAGCACGCCCAGGGGCACCCCCAGCACATACGCCAGCAGCGTGGAGGGGATGGTCATCAGCAGGGTATCCTGCGTGCCCTGCCACAGCAGCGGCCAGATTTTATCCCAGGTCATGGATGTACCTCCTCCACCGTCACGCCCTGCTCCCGCAGGTAGTCCATGGCGGTTTTGCGAATCACCGGATCCTCCGGCAGTTCAATGATCATCTGCCCGTATTGTTTGCCGTTCAGGCTGCGCACGTTGGCCGAGAGGATGCTCACCGGCAGGCCCAGCTTGAGAATCAGGTTGGCCACCACGGGCTCGGGGATCTGTTCGCCGTCAAACACCAGGCGCACCGGTGGTGTGCCGGATTCCAGGCGAATCTCCTCGCTTTCCGGGGCCACGATGCCAAACAGACGCCTGCCGGCCGCGGACTTGGTGTGGGTGAACACCTCGTCCACGCTGCCTTCCTCGGCGATAACGCCCCCGTCCAGAATGGCCACATGGGTGCAAATTTGACGGATCACCGCCATTTCATGGGTGATCACCACAATGGTGATGCCCATCTCCCGGTTGATCTCCTGCAGGAGCTTCAAAATGGATTGGGTGGTCATGGGGTCCAGGGCGGAGGTGGCCTCGTCGCACAGGAGCACCTCAGGATCCGATGCCAGCGCCCGGGCAATGGCTACCCGCTGCCGCTGCCCGCCGGAAAGCTGGATGGGATACACCCGCGCCTTGTCCTCCAGGCCCACAATTTTCAGCAGTTCCTTCACCCGCGCGCTGATGCGCGCCCGGGGCACGCCCGCGATCTCCATGGGGTAGCGGATGTTTTTCTCCACCGTCTGCTGCATCAGCAGATTGAACTGCTGAAAGATCATGCTCACCTTCCGGCGCATGCTCCGCAGCTGGCGCTTGTTCATCTCCAGCACGTTCTGCCCATCGATGAGGATGCGCCCCTCCGTGGGGCTGTCCAGGCGGTTGATGCAGCGGATCAGCGTGCTCTTTCCCGCGCCGGACAGGCCGATGATGCCATAAATCTCCCCCCGGCGGATCTTCAGGTTGATATCGTTGAGGGCCACGACCTCGCCGCCCTGCACCGGGTAGACCTTGCGGACATCCTGCAATTCAATGAGGAAAGGCGAAGGGCTTTCCTTGGTTGTACCTTCCACCGACCTCACCTTCCTTTTCTTGCTGTATTTGGGTGATTCATTTCATGATACACTACCCGCGCGGCGAATGTCAAGAGCGCGGCGAAGCGAGCCGCGCCCGGCAGTTGTCATGCCTCAAACAGCGGCGTGGAGAGATACCGGTCGCCGGTGTCAGGGAGCAGGACGACGATGTTCTTGCCGGCATGCTCCTCCTGGCGAGCCAGGCAGGTGGCGGCCCAGAGCGCCGCGCCGGAGGAGATTCCCGCCAGGATCCCTTCCTGGCGCGCCAACTCCCTTCCGGCCTGGTACGCCTGTTCCTCCGTAACCTGCATGATCTGATCGCAGAGGGAGAGGCAGAGGGTATCCGGCACAAAGCCCGCGCCGATGCCCTGCAGGCCGTGGGCGCCGGCTGTACCGCCGGAGAGCACCGGCGAACCGGCGGGCTCCACCGCCACCAGATGGATATGAGGATTCTGTTCCTTCAAATACGACCCCACACCCGTCAGTGTGCCGCCGGTGCCCACCCCTGCCACAAAAATATCCACCGCCCCCTCCGTGTCCCGCCAGATCTCCGGGCCGGTGGTGGCACGATGGGCTGCAGGGTTGTCCGGGTTGGAAAATTGACCGGGGATGAAGCTGTCCGAAAGCTCGGCAGTCAGCGCCTCCGCCTTGGCAATGGCGCCAGCCATGCCCAGCGCGCCGTCGGTGAGCACCACCTCCGCGCCGTAGGCCTTCAAAAGCGTGCGCCGCTCCAGGCTCATGGTATCCGGCATGGTGAGGATGACCCGGTAGCCCCAGGCGGCAGCCACCGCCGCCAGGCCGATGCCGGTGTTGCCGCTGGTGGGCTCAATGATCACCGCGCCGGGCTTGAGCTCCCCACGGTCCCGGGCGCCGGACAGCATGGCCAGGGCTACCCGATCCTTCACGGACCCCGCGGGGTTCAAATACTCCAGCTTGGCCAGCAGCGTGGCCCGAAGCTGATGCTGCTGGCCGTAGTGCCCCAGCCGCATCAGCGGCGTGCCGCCGATCAGTTCCGTCAATTCCTGATAGATGCGCATATCTCTTGCCCCTTTCTGCTTGCTGCGCGTTCCAGGCGGCGTACATGCTCCGCCGCCAGCGCCAGAAATTCCCGATTGGTGGGCCGGCCTTTTTCAGGATCCACCGTATGTCCGAACCATTTTTCAATGGCAGGCAGGCTGCCGCTGCTCCACAGGGATTCCAGCGCGCTGCGCAGATCCCGCTCCACTGCTCCCGGGCGCAGGGCATACCGCTGCGCGAAGCATGGATACAACCGCCGGGTTACGGACTGCAACAGCGGCGGGTGCGCGGCGCACCAGGCTACCATTTCAGGCAGGAAGTCCGCCGCACGCAGCTCCCGCTTCAGTCCCAGCTCCGCCAGCAGCCTCTGCGCCGCCGCCGTCAGGGACGGAAGCAGCGGCCCACACAGGTGGGGCAGTCCCTGCTGCCGTTCCAGGGCCTGTGCTGCGTCCACGCAGGCTTCGATGCTGCTGTCCAGGGGAAGATGGCAGTCTGCCGCCTGCGCCCCGCCCAGGCAAAGCATCCAGGGAGGAGGCAGCGGTGGATGCGCGGCCAGCGCCGCAAGCAACCCGGGACGGTCCTCCAGCACCAGCAGCTCCACGCCGCCAGCGTCCAGGCGCTGCCACAGGACGGATTCCCGGCAGGTCCAGCCGGCCTGCCATGCCTCGCCCAGATTTTCCAGGGCCAGGGCCAGCGCCTGGGCGCGGGTGGGGGAACGCAGCATGACCAGCGCTTGCACGCCATCGCCTCCCCGCCGTTTTTTTCCTGGGATACATTCGCCGCTTGAACGGGAAAACCCTTTGCAGCGGTGGGAATTTCACCTGCCGGGAACGTGGAGACGCAGGAAAAATCGCCGCGCCCTGGAGACAACGCTGGGGCACGGCCGGGCGCTCAGCGGATAACGTAGCAATAGTCCAGGATGATGCGCTGCTCCTGGTCCGGCGTGGTGTATCGCGGGCACAGACAGTTTTCAAAGGACCAGGTTGCCCCTGACGGGTCCTGCAGCGGGGTCATCCCCTGCTGGGCCAGCGCCTGGAGGCAGCCGCTGGTGTCGTGCACCTCTTCTTCGGCGCCGCGAATCCAGCATACGCCCAGCCGCATGGGCGGAAAGTCCAGGCAGGCAAAGCCCTGCGGCGCCTGTGTGTTCGCGGGCGCAAACATGCCGATCCAGTATTCGGTCAGTTCGCCTTTTACCCGGCGCTCCAGCCCCACATATCCCCCTGCGCTGGCCCACGTTTTGGACAGTTCATCGCCTATGCATGCCTCCAGCTCCTCAAACCAACCGTTGGCAAACCATGCATCCCAGTGCCCGAAGCCTGCATATTTCTTGCCAAGAAAGCGCGTTGCCGGCATCTGTTCCCCATACGCCCGAATGATCTCCGCCATGGGTCCTCCTCCTTGGGAAATAGATAGATAAGAGAGGAAAGGCAGTACAGCGCCTTTCCTCCCGCAAGTGTACATTATTTGCTGCTGGAATAGTTGGGGGCTTCCTTGGTGATGGTGATGTCGTGGGGATGGCTCTCCACCAGTCCCGCGCCGGTGATGCGGATGAATTCGCCGTTCTTGCGCAGATCCTCCACATTGAGCGCGCCGCAGTAGCCCATGCCGGCGCGCAGGCCGCCCATCATCTGGAACACGGTGTCCGCCACCGGTCCCTTGTAGGGCACGCGGCCTTCCACGCCTTCGGGCACCAGCTTCTTAGCGTCCTCCTGGAAGTAGCGGTCCTTGCTGCCGTCGGCCATGGCCGCCAGGGAACCCATGCCGCGGTACACCTTGAAGGAGCGGCCCTGGTACAGCTCCACGTCCCCGGGAGCTTCCTCCGTGCCCGCCAGCAGGCTGCCCAGCATCACGCAGGCCGCGCCGGCCGCCAGCGCCTTGGTGATGTCGCCGGAATACTTGATGCCGCCGTCGCCGATGACCTTGACGCCGTATTTGTCCGCTTCCTCCGCACAGTCCGCAATGGCGGTGATCTGCGGCACGCCGATGCCGGCCACCACGCGGGTGGTGCAGATGGAGCCGGGGCCGATGCCCACCTTCACGCAGTCCACGCCTGCGCTGATCAGGTCGTGGGTGGCGCCGGCGGTGGCCACGTTGCCCGCAAACAGCTGAATATCCGGGAAGCGCTTGCGGATAGCCTCCACCTGATGGAGCACGCCCACGGAATGGCCATGGGCCGTATCAATGGAGATCACGTCCACCTTGGCAGCGATCAGCGCCTCAATGCGCTCGAACACGTCGTGGGTCACGCCCACCGCCGCGCCGCAGAGCAGGCGGCCGTTGGCATCTTTGGCGCTGTTGGGATATTTGGCGTTTTTCTCGATATCTTTGATGGTGATCAGGCCGCGGAGGTTGTAATCCTCGTCCACGATGGGCAGCTTTTCAATGCGGTGAGCCGCCAGAATCTTCTTGGCCTCCTCCAGGGTGGTGCCCACGGGCGCAGTGACCAGGTTCTTGCTGGTCATCACCTCGCCAATGGGGCGGGTGTAGTCCTGTTCAAAGCGCAGGTCGCGGTTGGTGAGAATGCCCACCAGCTTGCCGTCCCGGGTAATGGGTACGCCGCTGATGCGATAACGGGCCATCAAATTTTCCGCGTCCTGAATCAGGTGTTCCGGGGAGAGGAAGAAGGGGTCGGTGATTACGCCGTGCTCCGAGCGCTTGACCTTATCCACCTGAGACGCCTGCTCAGCAATGGACATATTCTTGTGGATGATGCCCAGGCCGCCCTCGCGGGCCATGGCGATGGCCATGCGCGCGTCGGTGACCGTATCCATGGCGGCGGACATCACAGGAATATTCAGCTTGATCTTGCTGGTGAGCTGCGTGGACAGGTCCACGTCCTTGGGCAGCACCTCGCTGCGATGGGGTACCAACAGCACGTCGTCAAAGGTAAGACCTTCCCGAACAACCTTTTGAAGCATGGGGCGACCTCCTCCTCAACCATTCGTCCTGAAACTTGGATTGTCCGCCATTTTATCAAAAGCGCTAGAAAAAGTCAATGCCGTTTTCGGGCAATTTCCTCCCGATTCTGGCACGTCTGGCATTTTTCGACCGGTTGCGCCGGGACGAAAATCCATGTATAATGAAAGCGCCCTACCATCACACCGGGGAAAGGAGAAGGTTTGTTGCCCATGGAAAAGCAGAAACTGCCGCGGCGGCCGCTGTACTGGCTGCTGCCCCTGCTGTTTGCCCTGCCGCTGCTGGCGGGGGGCGCCTATGCGGTCTATCGCTATTTGCCCCAGCTGGAACCCCTGCTAGAGGTTGCCCTGAAGGTGGTGGTGATCCCGTGAGGAACCGCATTCCCGGCATGCCCGGCCCGGCGGCGCACGTGCTGTGCGTCATCGTTTGCCTGGTGCTTACCGCGCTGCTGACGCTGACGGGCATTGCCTTTCCTGCCGTGCGCCTGGTCACGGACCGCGCGCTGCACCTGTCCGTGGCCCAGCAGGACGCGATCATCGACGCCCAGTACGCCCGCATTGGGGAAAAGGTGGACGCCCTGGCAGAGAAATATCCCTTTGAGCCCAAGACCGTTATGGATTTCGTTACGCGGCAGAGCCTGATGGACTACAACGCCCAGGTGGTGGACTGGTGGATGAGCTTGCTGGGCGAGGATCCGTCGTTTACCGCGCCCAGCTATGCCGTGGAGGGCCTGCTGGAGGCGGTAAAGGCGGACGAAACCTTCCGCGCCGGCGTGCCGGAGACCAGTTGGACCGCCACCGCCCGGGACAAGATTGTCAAGGGGGTGGAGGACATCGTCACCCAGACGGTGACCCCGCTGCGCCTGTCGCTGATCTCCTTGGCCCTGCCCCAGGTGCTGGCCAAGGTGGACGCCCCGGCCCTGATGGGGTACGCGCCCTATCTGCCCTGGGCGCTGGCGCTGGTATGCCTGGCGCTGTCGGGGCTCATGGCGCTGTTCACCCATAAGCGCATGATCAAGGGCGTGCTGTATATGGGCAGCGCCTGCGGCGCGGCGGGCGTCTGCCTGGGAGCGCTGCTGGGGCTGCTTGCCTGGTTGGATCTGCCCGGCCGCCTGGCCGGTTCCTCGGCGCTGCTGGGCATGCAGCTGCAGGCGCTGCTTCAGGCGCTGGCCCTGCCCTTCGGCCTGACGGCGCTGGGGCTGCTGGCGCTGGGGCTGGCGCTCATCGGGGCGCACCAATACCGGATGCGCCGGATCCAGCTTTCATTCATGGAAGGAAGCAGCTATGGAGCGTAAGATCACCGCCTACACGGTTACTTCCACGCGGGTGAGCCGCCCCGTCACCTTCGCCGTGGCGGCCGACCTGCACAACGGCGACTACGACGACGTGTTGGACGCCTTTCGCCAGGCGGACGCGGTGCTGGTGCCCGGCGATCTGCTCAACCGGCACCGCCTGGGCTGGGAGAAGGCCAAGCGCTTTCTCCAGGAGGTCCCCGACATCTGCCCGGTTTTCTATTCCCTGGGCAACCACGAGCGCCGCTATCCCGTGCTGCCGTGCTGGCTGGAAATGGTGGAGTGCAGCGGCGTGACGCTGCTGGACAACGCCACCGCGCGCTTTGGGGACATCGCTCTGGGCGGGCTGAGCTCCGTCCCCCGCCGGGAGGAGCCCGACCGGAAGGTGCTGGAGGAGCTGAGCGCCATGCCCGGCTTCCGGCTGCTGCTGTGCCACCACCCGGAGTATTTCGCGCCCCATGTGGCGCAGTTTGACATTGATCTCACAGTGGCGGGCCACGCCCACGGCGGGCAGGTGCAGGTGCTCGGGCATGGGCTTTACGCCCCGAACCAGGGCTTCTTCCCCCGGCTCACCAACGGCTTTTACGAGGGGAACCGGCTGCTGGTCAGCCGTGGCATGACCAACTCCGCCGGCGTGCCCCGCATCGCCAATCCCTGCGAGCTTGTGATGCTTACCATACAGCCCGCCGTCGCCTGCTCCGTGCGGGAAAAACGCCGGAGCGCCGCCCCGTAAAAGGAGGAAATCCGCCATGATGCGAAACCGCTGGATCGCCGCCCTGCTCGCGCTGCTGACGCTGTGCGCGCTGCTGCCCGCCGCGCAGGGGGAAAGCACGCTCTGGCTCTGCCCGGGCTGCGGCATGAAAAACGATCAGAGCTTTCAGTTCTGCCCCTACTGCGGCACGGAGCGCCCCGCCTGCCTCCAATGCCCCCGCTGCAACTATCAGACCAACGACCTGAGCTATGTATACTGCCCCATGTGCGGCGCTACCCTGCTGGCAGTGGGAGGCGCGACCGCCACGGCCACGCCCCAGCCCTATATTTATGGGCACACGGTGGACCGGTTGGCCACCCGCTCCGGCCCCTCCACGGACTTTACCGGCACGGGCACCTATCGGGTGGAGGACCAGGATGTGCCCATCTTCAGCGTGGCTTACGATGTCAACGGCGTGGCCTGGGTGCAGTGCGAGGTCAGCTACGGCGGGGCGCTGCGCCGGGTGTATACGGGGCTAAAGCGGTTTGACGCCACCACCGTGGACCTGAGCCAGGTGCGGGTGGAAACCGGCTATACCGAGGCCAAGCGCGCGCAGATCCCGGCTGGGGCATCCCTGCGCTACGGTCCGGGCGTGGAATACGGCCTCTACCTGGAGGATCAGGAAAGGCAGCCGGTGCTGGTGATTCATGTGGAAAACAACTGGGCGCAGGTGCAGTCCACCCAGGCGAAAACGCCCTGGCGGGCCTGGATTCAGCAGGACCAGCTCACCTACCTCAGCCAATAAAAAACAAACCGCCGAAGGGAATCCATACCCTTCGGCGCAGCGTGTCGAAAAAGTGGGTGAACCCACTTTTTCGAGGAAGCAACTTCGGCCAACCAGAGGTCGTCCGAAGTTGTAAGGAATTGATTTTGCAAGCAAAATCAACGACCCGCGAAGCCGGCAAAGCCGGCTTACACGAATG
>DBFBGQ010000066.1:0-5412 GCA_048201975.1 Candidatus Egerieenecus sp.
GGTCTAATTATACTACAAACTATATTGCTGTCAATACTTTTTGCCTGTTATTTTCCATATTTTTCGGCAAATTTTGTCGTTGTTTCTGTATTTTTTCTGACTTTATAGGATATTTAAGGTTTGAGCGGGATTTTCGCTCCAGGATGAAGCGCCTGTCGCCGTGCCCATAAGCATAGAAAAGCATTCTTTTGCAAAACGCTGGACAAAACGTCTTTTCCCAGTTATGATAAACAAAGACCGCACCCGCAAGGAGCACGACAACGGAACGCCGCACCTGTGTGCAACGCCGGGCTTTTAGCCGCGTAAAGGAATGATTGACATGGAAAAGCCAAACGAACGAAAGGAAACACGATATACATCCATCTATAAAAAACTCCGTTTTTACATCATGGAAAACAATCTGCGCCCCGGAGACGTACTTCCCTCCGAGCAGACGCTATGTGAGCAATATGGCGTAAGCCGGAACGTGCTGCGGGAAGCGCTCAAGGGGTTGAGCACCATCGGCGTGCTGGAAGGCCGCCCGGGCATCGGTAATGTCATACGCCCCTTCTCTATGGAAGACATCATCGATAACGTACTGTTCTGCACCGCTCTTGCGCAGTCCGATATCATCGTCCCGCTGCTGGACTTGCGCAAAAAGCTGGAGCTCGCCTACATGAAGGAGGCCTATGCCACCCTGACCCAGGCCGACATCGTCAAGTTGCGCGGCCTGCTGGATAAAATGCGGGAGAAACAGGCGCAGAAGCTCTACTGCCATGATGAAGACTGCGCCTTCCATATGACGCTTTTTTCTCACATTGACAACGCGGCCTTGCAGGCCATCTTCTCCAGCATCTGGGCCATTGACGCCAGCCTGCAAATCGCCAAGAAAATCGAACAGTCCTCCCCGCAAACACTTTTGAAGCACGAGAACATCGTGCTTGCGCTGGAGGAACACCAGCAGGACGCCTTTGAAGCAGCCATGATGCTGCATTTCTTCTCCGGTAAATTCGCCAGCACACGCAGCAGCATACAGACGATTACCTTTGAAGAATACTGACAGCCAGCGCCCTCCCCGCACACATAGGGGAGGGCGCGCCTTTTATCATTGCCCATGCGAAGCCGGCGAATCCGAACCACAATCGGAGCATAGACGTCCCCTGCAACATCCAGAAAAGTTGGCCGGCTGACGTGCCCTTCCTGTTGCGGCCAGGACGCGGGTCATCACAAAAAAGCCGCCGGTCCCAGCTGCGAACCGGCGGTGCAGGCAGGCTCCACCGTCACCGGGCAGCCTGCCTCTCCATAAAATAGCGCGCGGCGCCCACCAGGCCCGCGTCATTGCCCAGGGCCGCGGCTTCCAGGCGCAGGCCCTCCGCAAAGCGGGGCATCACGCCCCGGAGCACCTTCTCTCGCAGCGGCGCCACCAGCAGCTCCTCCTGCGCGCTGACGCCGCCGCCAATGAGCACCATTTGCGGCTGGAAAATATGCACCAGACCAGTAATGCCCGCGGCGATGTCCTCCGTCCACTGCTCCAGCACCCGGCGCAGCGCCGGGTCCCCGCCGGCGGCGCGGGCGAATATTTGCCGGCCGTCCAGCGCCTCGCCGGTGGTTTCCCGAGCCCGGCGGACCAGCGCAGAGGTGGAAGCATAATGCTCAAAGCAGCCGCGCTTTCCACAGGGGCATACAGGGCCGTCCTGGTACAGTGTGAAGTGCCCCAATTCTCCGGCAAACCCCCGCAGCCCGCCATAAACGCGGTCGCCCAGGACGATGCCGCCCCCCACGCCGGTGCCCAGGGTGACCATCAGCACCGGATCAAACCCCTTGCCCCGGCCCGCGAAGCACTCGCCCAGCGCCGCGGCGTTGGCGTCGTTCAGCGCCCAGACCGGCAGCCTCAGCGCCGCCTCCATGTCCGCCTTGATCCGCGAGCCTTCGTAGTTGGGGATTTTCCCGTTGGTCCCCGCCACCACGCCCGCCGTAGTATCAATCTGCCCGGTGGCGGAGACGCCGGCGCCCTCCACCGGCACTCCCGCCTGCGCCAGGAACGCCCGGGCCTCCCGAATCACCGTGGTCAAAACGGGCGTCCGGTAGCCGTCAAAGCTCACGCTGGCCTCCCGCCGGGCATGGACGGCGCCCTGCCGGTCCACCAGCCCCAGCTTTACGGCGGTACCTCCAATATCAACGCTGAGTATCATCCCCGCACCTCTTTCACAGCCTGCATGAACCGGGCGGCAATCTCCAACGGCCGGGTGATCGCGCCGCCCACCACCGCCGCCCACGCGCCGGATGCCAGCATTTGCCGCGCCTGCTCAGGGGTATGGATCCGCCCTTCGCCGATCACCGGGCACGGCAGCTCCGCGGCCATGCGCTCCACCAGCGCAAAGTTGGGCCCATCTCCAGCGTGGGCGGTGGCCGCGGTGTAGCCGTTCATGGTGGAGCTCACCAGGTCGGCTCCGGCATCATAAGCGGCCTTGGCCTCCGCAAGCGTGGCGCAGTCCGCCAGGAGAATGATGTTGGGATACTTGTCCCGCACCTTTCGCAGAAACGCCGGAGGCGTCAGCCCGTCACCACGGGGGCAGTCCGTGCAGTCAATGGCCACGATATCCGCAAGGACCTCCATGCACTCGTCCACCTCGCGCATGGTCATGGTAATGCGCCCGGAATACCCGGGATATTCCCGCTTGATCAGGCCGATCACCGGCAGCCCCGTCTCCTCCTTGATGGCGGCAATGTCCCGCGCCGAGCTGGTGCGGATCATCCTGGCGCCCGCAAGCTTGGCCGCGCGCGCCATCAGCGGCATCACCGAGCGCTCCCGATCGTACAGCGGCTCGCCCGGCGTCGCCTGGCAGGACACGATAATCGTTCCCTTGATTTCTGCAAAAAGCTCTTCCTTCGTCATTCCAAAGCAGCCTCCTTTTTCCCATGGCAATCCTCCCTCCGCATTCATCAAGAGCGAAGGGGAATGGCCGTGCTGTGCAAAACGGCAGAAATCATACCATGCCGCAAAGCATGCTTCATTGTACCCGCTTTCCGCCTTCCTGTCCATCCCCCTGCGGGCGGCGCGCTCGCCGCCACAGGGCGCGAGCCTGTCCGTGCCTAAATGCGCGATCCCCCGGCTTCCCCCTTGCGAAAGCGAACGGAATGTGGCACAATAAGGGACGGTATCACAACGAGGAGGGAAGTTCATGGCGGAAACGCAGAAGGTCGTGATTCTGGACTTCGGCGGGCAGTATACGCAACTGATCGCACGCCGTGTCCGGGAGTGCAAGGTTTATTCGGAAGTGCTGCCCTATCACACGCCATTGGAGCAGATACGGGCCATCGGGCCCCGGGGAATCATCCTGAGCGGCGGCCCTGCCAGCGTGCTGGAAGCCGGCGCGCCCCGGTGCGACCTGGGCATATGGGAGCTGGGCGTACCGGTGCTGGGCATCTGCTATGGCATGCAGCTGACGGCGCATTTGCTGGGCGGTACGGTGGAGAAAGCCGCCAAGCGGGAATACGGCCGCATTCGCGTCACCATGGACGACCGCAGCGATCTGCTCCAGGGCATGAGCGAATCCTCCAGCAACTGGATGAGCCACACCTATCAGGTGAAGGCCTGCCCGCCGGGCTTCCATGCCATTGCCCATGCGGAAAACTGTCCGGTAGCCGCCATGGCCAATCCGGAAAGGCGCTTCTATGGCGTTCAGTTTCACCCGGAGGTGACCCACTCGGAAGAAGGCAAAACGTTGCTGCACACCTTCCTGCGCGACATTTGCGGCTGCGACGGCAGCTGGACCATGGAGGCCTATGCCCAGACCGCCGTTCGGGAGATCCGTCAAGCCGTGGGCGACCAGGGCACGGTGTTGCTGGCGCTTTCCGGCGGGGTGGACTCCTCCGTGGCGGCAGCGTTGATTTACAAGGCCATTGGCGACCGGCTCACCTGCGTGTATGTGGACCATGGCTTCATGCGCCAGGGGGAAAGCGAACAGGTCGCGGAGGTTTTCAGCAAAACCTTCCCGGTGCGCTTTGTGCCCGTGGACGCTTCGGAAGAATTTTATGCCGATCTGCAGGGGATTTCCGAGCCTGAACAGAAGCGGAAGATCATCGGCCGGGACTTCATCCGCGTTTTCAAGCGCGAAGCGGAAAAGCTGGGCAAGCTGGACTACTTTGCCCAGGGCACCATTTATCCGGACGTAATTGAAAGCGGGCAGGCCACCGGCGCAGCCGTCATCAAGAGCCATCACAACGTGGGCGGTCTGCCCAAGGAGCTGGGCTTCACAGAGCTGATCGAGCCCCTGCGCATGCTCTTCAAGGATGAAGTTCGCGCCCTGGGCGAGACCCTGGGCCTCCCCCACGACCTGGTATGGCGTCAGCCTTTCCCCGGCCCCGGGTTAGCCATCCGCGTGATTGGCGCGGTGGACCGGGAAAAAGTGGAAATCGTTCGCGCCTCCGATGCCATTCTCCGGGAAGAGATCAAAAGCGCCAGCCTGGACGCCCACATCCACCAATACTTTACCGTGCTCACCGGCGTGCGCAGCGTGGGCGTGATGGGCGACGAGCGCACCTACGATTACACGGTGGCTCTGCGCGCCGTTACCACCGATGACTTCATGACCGCCGACTGGGCCCGCATCCCCTATGATGTCATCCGTGTAATCTCCTCCCGCATTGTCAACGAGGTCCCCCATGTGAACCGCGTGGTGCTCGACGTTACCACCAAACCCCCGGCGAGCATTGAGTGGGAATAACCCTGAAAGCTCAGAAAATCAAGGTATTGCAAGGATTTTGAGTCCTCATTTCCTTGCGTGCTACTGATTTGATACTGAAAGCGTTATTCTGACAATTTGGAGAGACATGAATATGCCCTCCGAAACGGCAAGTTTCGGAGGGCTTTTTATGTCTCTATTTGCTTTTGCGCCACGCTTTCTTGGGTTCAAACTTCCCGCAGTCGTCCGCCGTCTGCGGCCAGTTCAGCTTCCACTCCTGGTATTCTTCCCGGGTGATTTCACCGCTGCGCATCTGCTGCTTTCTGAGCATCCACTCGGTCATGAAATCATTGAGCAGGTTGTAGTCAAAGCAAATGGCAATGCGCTTATGCGGCACGGAAGCATCCGTGTTGTCGGTCGTCTCGACCAGGTGCATCCACGGATAGCGGTCATCCAGCTCAAACAGCGCATGCAGAATGCCGCTGGCGTCGTCCATCGTCGCATCCGCAAGGGATTCATAGCTGACATCCAGTGCGCTGGCAATCTTCCTGAGCAGCTCTTCTTTGGGCCTGCGGGAGTTGTTTTCGTACTGGGCAATGCGTACGTCGGCGCTGTTCTCATCGAATCCAACAGCCATCCCCAGCTCTTTCATCGTCATCTTGCGGAAATTCCGTATCCGCTTGATCCGGTCGCCTACTGCCATATTCGTGCTCCCCCGTGTTTCATCACTTCAAAAACAGTATAGCAC
>DBFBGQ010000067.1:0-4666 GCA_048201975.1 Candidatus Egerieenecus sp.
CCCTTTGCCTGGAGTGCAACCTGATCAAGCGCCACCGTCCCTATTACAACATCCTGCTCAAGGATGATAAGCATTACCCGTACCTGCGGGTGAACCTGCGGGAGAATTTCCCGCGGCTAACCCTGGCAAGGCGCATGGAGAAGGACGGTGCGAAGTACTTCGGTCCCTACATCGGCGCCACGGCGGTGAAGCAGGTGATCGACGCGGTGCGGGACGTGTTTCCCTTGCGCACCTGCAAGCTGGCCCTGCCCTTGAAAGAGCCCCGCCGCCCCTGCGTCAATTATGAGATCGGCCGCTGCATGGCGCCCTGCGCCGGCAAATGCACCGAAGCGGAATACTGGGACATGCTGGACGGCGTGCTGGCCTTCCTGGGCGGCGACTACAAGCAAGTGGTGGAGCGGCTGAAAAAGGACATGAACGCCGCCGCGGAAGCCATGCAGTACGAAAAAGCGGCGGTATACCGTGACAAGATCCGGGACGTGCAGGGGCTGATGGAGCGGCAGATCGCCATCCAGACCGAGCGGGCGGAACAGGACATCCTGGCCCTTGCCCAGGATGGGCTGGACGCCATGGCGCAGGTGGTGTACGTCCGCGGAGGCCGCATGGTGGGCGGCGACCATTTTCCCCTGCCCCGGGAGGGGAGCGAGGACCCGGGGGAGGTGCTGGCCGCTTTCCTTACCCAGTATTATGAGGATGGAAACCTGATCCCGCGGCATGTGCTGGTACAGGCGCTGCCGGAGGATAGCCTGCCCCAGCTGGAAGCCTGGCTGCGGGAGCAAAAGGGCGCGGCGGTCACCCTGGCCACCCCCAAGCGCGGGGAAAAGCATGAGCTGGTGCGCCTGGCCGCAAAGAACGCCGCGGATGCCCTGGAAAAGCGGAACGCGCGGGCGGCCGTCCGTCAGGAACGCACCGTGGGCGCCTGCGAAGGACTCGCCAAGGCTCTGGGCTTGCCCAAAGCACCCCGGCGCATTGAAGGCTATGACATCTCCAATACCCAGGGCGTGCTTTCCGTGGCCTCCATGGTGGTGTTCATCGATGGAGTGGCCGCAAAGAAGGAGTACCGGCACTTCCGCATCAAAACCGTGGTGGGAGCCAACGATTTCGCCTCCATGAACGAGGTGCTGGGCCGCCGCTTTGCCCATGGGCTGGCGGAGAAGAAGGAGCGGGAGGACGCAGGGCTGCCTGCCATCGGCGGCAAATTTTCCGATTTGCCGGATCTGGTGCTCATCGACGGCGGTCCCCAGCAGCTGCGCTTTGCCCGGGAGGCCCTGCTGGCCCTTGGCGCGGAGGTGCCCATGTTCGGCCTGGCCAAGAAGCAGGAGGAAATCTACCTGCCGGACCGGGAAGACCCCATTTGCCTGGACCACCATACCCCGGAACTGCATCTGGTGCAGCGCATCCGCGACGAAGCGCACCGCTTCGGCATCACCCATCACCGGGCGCTGCGCGGGAAAGCCAGCGTGCATAGCCAGCTGGAGGATATACCCGGCATCGGTCCCAAGCGCCGCAAGGCTTTGCTGAACGCCTTTGGCTCCCTGAAGGCCATACGCGCCGCATCCCTGGAGGAGCTGGCCGCCGCGCCGGGCATGAGCAGGCCCGCCGCCGAGGCCGTGTGGGCCTGGGCGCATCCGCCTGCGGACAAGGAATGAGGCAAGGGGAACGGCGCTTGTCCCCGGCAGATTTTTTTGCTATAATCACGTTGATTTCCGGCGGCATGCGGCTAGGCGTGCCGCCGGCATATCCCAAGGAGAAAACGCTGGAAGGGGCTCGACACATGGAACGTGCAAAACCACGCAAGCAGACGGTTCGCGAATGGCTGCTGATTACCCTGGGCATTGTTTGCCTGACGGTGGGCGTCTATTTCTTCAAGTTTCCCAACAATTTTTCCACCGGCGGGGTCAGCGGTCTGGCGGTGATTCTGGCGCATTACATTCCGGGCATGACCCCCGGCACATTTGTCGCGGTGATCAATGTGGCGCTGCTGTTGCTGGGCTTTGCAGTGTTCGGCCGCAGCTTCGGGGTGCGCACCACCTACGCCAGTTTGCTGTTCAGCGGCTTGACCTGGTTGCTGGAGCGGCTGATTCCTATGCAGGGCCCCATGACCTCGCAGCCGCTGCTGGAGCTGATTTTTGCCGTGTCCCTACCGGCGGTGGGGTCGGCCCTTCTGTTCAACCTGGACGCCTCCAGCGGCGGAACGGATATCGTGGCCATGGTGCTGAAGAAATTCACCCATCTGAACATTGGCCGGGCGCTGATGTGCTCGGATTGCATCATTACGGTGATGGCCTGCGTGGCCTTCGGCATGGAGACGGGGCTGTTTTCCATTCTGGGTCTGCTGATGAAATCCCTGCTGGTGGACATGGTGCTGGAAAACATCAATACCCATAAATGCTTCCACATCGTCACCGCGCATCCGGAGAAGATTCAGGAGTTCATCGTGAACAGCCTGCACCGGGGAGCCACCGCCTTGCAAGGCGAAGGCGTGTTCACCCACGAGGGCCGCACCGTGCTCCTGACGGTGGTAAACCGTCACGAGGCCGTTCTGCTGCGCAACTTTATCAAGCGCGTGGATCCCACCAGCTTCTTGCTGATCACCAATACCGGCGAGATCATCGGCAAGGGTTTCCGGGGCGTCAATTAAGGGGAGGCGGCTTATGTACGGGGTGCTTGGCGGCGTGTATGGCGCGCTGCTGTCCATCATGAACCTGATGAACGCCCGGTTGTCAGCCGTGTATGGCAACTGGCCTGCCACGGTGCTGATTCATCTGGTGGGACTGGCGGTGCTTTTCCCGTTTTCCTTCTCCCGCTGGGGCCGGTCCAAGGGGCGCGCTCCCTGGTACCTGTATGGCGGAGGCCTCATCGGCATTGTAACGGTGGCCTGTTGCAATGTGGGCATCAGCGGCATTGGGGTGACGGCAAACCTGGTCTTGATGCTTCTGGGACAGCTGACCTGCTCCACCGTGATCGATCAATTCGGCCTGTTTGGGGCGCGGACGGTGAAGCTAAGCTGGAGTCGGGCGGTCAGCCTGGCGGTGATTGCCGCGGGAGATCTGATCATGTTGCTATGGGCGTCTGGAACGGCCACGGAAGGCGGCGCGCCGGTGTGGCTGGCGGTGCTGGTGTCCCTGCTCTCCGGCTTTTCGATGGTGCTGGCCCGCATCAGCAACGCCCGCCTGGCGGAGCGCGCAGGCCTGGGGTACAGCACGATCATGAACTACGTCACCGGCTTGAGCGGCAGCCTGCTGATTTACCTGTGCATGACCTCCCGGCAGATTCCGCCCATTCCGGCGGAAGGAGAGAGCTTCCTGATCTATCTGGGCGGCGCGCTGGGGGCGGTGGCCATCTATTTGTGCAACCTGGTAACCCCGAGGCTCTCCGCCTTGCAGTTTACGGTGATCCTTTTTGTGGGACAGATCTTCTCCAGCATGCTGCTGGACGCGCTGCTGCTGGGCGTGTTTTCCGCGGGCACGCTGGCAGGCGGCGTGGTGGTGGCATTGGGCATGGCCCTGAACATACGCGCGGAGCAAAAGGAGGCAAAAGCGCTTGGAAACCCTGTCCAGCCTTAAAAATCCCCGGGTGCAGCGCTGGCGCAGCCTGAAGGAGCGCAAGGCCCGCAAGGAGACGGGCCTGTTTCTGGTGGAGGGCCGGAAAATGGTGGCCGAGGCCCTGGCCTCCGACTTTGCGGTGGAGACCATTCTTTGCGATGCGGAACAGGCGGAGCAGTACGCCGCGCTGCTTTCCCAGGCGGAAACCGCTCTGTTGCCGGCCCATGTGCTGGCAGCGGTGTGCGACACCAAGACGCCCCAGGGCATCGCCGCGGTGGTGCGCATGCATCCTCCGGCGCAGCTGGGAAAGCGCCTGGTGGCGCTGGATGGCGTGCAGGATCCTGGAAATGTGGGAACCATCCTGCGCACGGCGGACTGCGCAGGCATGGAGGGGCTGCTCCTGAGCGAGCAATGCGCCGATGTATTCAGCCCCAAGGTGCTCCGGGCAACCATGGGCAGCGTGTTCCGCATGCCCCTGGAGGTGACCGGCGATCTGCCCGGCAGGCTGATGGAACTGCGGGGGCAGGGATACAGCGTCCTTTCCTCCCAGCTGGATGGCACGCCCTTTTACCATCGTCAAGGGGTGGGGGAGCGCTATGTTCTGGTGGTGGGCAACGAGGGCAACGGCGTATCCTTGCCGGTGCAGCAGGTGGCGACCCATCGCCTGCGCCTGCCCATGCGCGGCGGGTCGGAATCCCTGAACGCGGCGGTGGCAGCCGGCATCATGATGTATGAGCTCACCCGGGAGCTTGCGGAGCGTCCCGAGGCTTGATCGCGCCATTGCGCTTCACCCGACGGTGCCGTATCTTTCACGTACGCTTCATTTTTCCTTCCTGGAACCGTCAAATGCGGGCGGTATGATAGAGCCAGATCAAAGGAAAGGAGGCGGCAAGGATGGGCATCCGGGATTATCAAGTGCTGCACGGTTGAGGCCGTGCCTGAGAACAGGCTATTGCGCGGCGCGTGGACGCCGCTGGTATAGTAAACATCCACCGGCCAAGCCGGTGGCTTTTCATATGCGGGCATAGCCCTAGATTCTCGCATGCGCCCTCGCAGGCGCAAGTACGGCCTGCCAATTGCTTAGGCTTGCTCCAGTGGCCCGTAAACGGGCTTATTCCTTA
>DBFBGQ010000068.1:0-11136 GCA_048201975.1 Candidatus Egerieenecus sp.
AGAACAATGGACGCTGCTGGAACGCTGGAAAGCATACGAACGGAAGCTGGCCATCATGGGCGAGAGCCGCAACAGCTATTCCAAAACAGATCCGGACGCAACCTTCATGCGGATGAAGGAAGACCACATGCGCAACGGGCAGCTCAAACCCGGGTATAACGTCCAGATCGCAGTCAACAGCGAATACATCACGGGTCTGGAGGTGTTCTCAGACCGCAGCGACGCAAAGACGTTCCGTCCCATGATGCGAAAACTGGCAGAGAAGCATGGAAAGCACTATGAAGAGTCCGTCGCGGACGCGGGATATGAAAGTCTGGAAAACTACTTGTATCTGGCGCAGAACGGACAGGTTTGTTTCATCAAGCCCGCCAACTACGACCAGAAGAAGGCGAAGAAATTCAAGAGACAGATCGGCCGGATCGAAAACATGGCCTATTGTCATGACGATGACTGTTTCATCTGTACGCAGGGGCGAAAACTGAAGCTCCGGCGTGAAACGACAGAACAGCGGCATGGCCAATTTGTAACCACCGCATGGTACCGCTGCGAGGACTGCGTTGGTTGTCCCTGCCGCGCGCAATGCGGCCGGGCAAAAGATCCCAACCAGCCCAAGGAAGTTGTTTTGCAAAGAACCTTCTGGGAAAAGCGCGAACAGGCTACACGCAATATATCATCCGAGCGCGGCATGCATCTGCGTGTGTGCCGCTCTATTCAGGTGGAAGGCGCGTTTGCGCTGCTGAAAAACGATTTTGGGTTTCGTCGCTTTCTCACCAGAGGCAAAGGCAATATTCGTACGGAGCTGTTTTTCCTGGCCCTGGCGTTTGACCTGAAAAAGCTATGGATGAAGCGGGAACACAACCGGCTCAAAACGCGAGCGTCTCTCAAAATGGTTTCGTAGTGCTCGCAAAAATTGAAAAGCTATCCACATGCGGGTCTGTTTTTCGACAGCCCCTGGTTTCTTATGCCTCTTTTCGCTTTGGCTGGTTGCTTTTTGACGCTATGCCACCGTTTTTCTCTTGATTTGTTTGCAAAATGGGCGTGCCGCAGAAGTTGCTTTCTGCAACACGCCCCGCTTTCATATGGGAGATGCATCATCCGCCGCAGAAGCTTCCTGCAAGGCGGATATCAGGATAGGGGTAACGGTAGCAGCCGTTCCTCCTGCTCCGGGGTGAGCTGTGATAGATCCCGAATCCAACCCAGGGAGCTATCCAGGTCGTCGGTGTACTCCGGCAGCAGGGACAGGGCTTGCGGCATGTCGTAGATTTCCATGGTGGCACTGTAGCATAGGTTTCCTGTGGGCTCGCCATCCCGGTATTCCGGGTTGAGGCTGCTAACGCGAAAACTTCCCGGCACGCCCTCCGCCAGCAACGCGAATTCCCAGCCGGCGTTTTCGCGGTAGAGGTCCAGGGCAGATTTGCCGTCGTCAGCTTCCCGGCGCACCAGCAGCGATAGATCGCACCGGGCAAAGGAGACGGACAGGTCCGTAAGCTCCGCTTCCCAGCCGCCGCCCAGGTCAAAGGTCTGCCGGGCGTTGGAGGATACTACGCCATTTTCCAGGGTGGTGAACTTGATTTCCACCGTGTCCACCAGGGTAAACGCGCCGCAGCGCACCAGCTTCTCCTCGGTGGAGAGCATTTGCCACGCTTCTTCCTCCATGCCCTCCCGGGGCAGGCAGGAAATGTATTCTCCGAGTTCGCCATAGCCGTCCGTCTGAATGATTTGCTGCTGGTACGCTTGGGCAAAGCTGTCCATCCAGGCGGCCTCCGCGGCCATGCGCTCCTCGTTGCTCTGGCTGGGATCAACGGGGTTGGGGGCGGCCACAATGGGATATTCGGGGTGAAGGAACACCAGGCGAAGACACCAAGAGACGGGAGCCGGCTGAGGATCCATCATGACGGTTTCGCCATCGGCGCTGTCCGTAATCAGGTCCGCGTCCACGCCATAGTTGTTGCCAGCATCCAGGGGATCCCGGCTGGGCAAGAAGAAGCCGCTGTGCCAGTTGCCGCCAAGGTAGCCCACAATGTCCGGCTCCAGCGCCTGCCCGTCCGAGGATTCGGCGGACAGGTAGGGGCGGACGAAGACCTCGTCCGCGCCTTCCTTGTGGTCCATGTTCATGGTCAGCGAGAGGCATACGCCGTCGAACACCGCCTCATTGACCTGCAGGGAGACGTAGTCGTTCTCGTAGAATTCATGGATGCCCAGGATGTGGCTGATATACGCTTGATTGTCCTTTTGGGAAACATTGAAATCCAGAATGCCGAAACCGTTGGTCATGGCAAAGGCAATGGCGGTGGTCAGAAAAATCAGCACCATCGCCAGAATCAGGCCGGCGGAAAGCTTTCGCTTCATCAGGGGTTCATCCTTTCCGGAGGTTGCGGCAAGGACAAAGGCGCGGTGCGTTTCCTGGGGAACGGGCTCCGCCAGCTCACGCAATTGCTCCCGTAGCTGTTGTTCGGTCATCATTGCGCTCCCTCCTTTCTGTCCAATTCGATTCGCAAAGCTTTTCTTGCCTGATGCATGCGGTATTTTACTGTGCCCACCGGCACGCGCTGTACCTGCGCGATCTCCTCCAGGGAGAAACCCTCCAGGTAGTGGAGCACCAGGGGCGTGCGGTGTTTTTCCGGCAGGGCCTCCAGCAGTAGGCGCAGGTCCTGGTCCTGCTCCGACGCCCTGGCCTCCGGCAACTGTTCCAGGGGAACGCACCGGACGCTTTTGCGCAACAGGCGGCGGCATTCGTTCATCAGGATGCGCACCAGCCAGGTGGCGAAGTACCGTTCCTCCCGGAGCTGCCCCCTGGCCCGCCAGGCTTTCAGCGCGGTCTCTTGCAGGGCGTCCCGGCGGTCCTCCTCGTTGCGCAGCAGCGTGCAGGCGATGCGGTAGAGCATCTCCTCGCTGGCCAGCAGCTTCTCAGTAAAAACCCGTTCATCCATCATCGCAAGTGCACCTCTTCGAAGGGGTATCCCGATTGTCATGACACCTATTAGATGCGGCACGGGGGCGAAAGGTTGGGGAACTTCATACCGGAATAGGGTGAAAATGCCTCCGCAGGCATGGAATGGTTTCGAGCGCAAGCCCGCGAGCATGAAAAAACGGCTTTGCGGCGAATGGAATCCGTGCAAAGCCGTGCGATGCTGTCGAAATGCCCGCTAGGCGGCCTTCGGAACGTGGCGACGCCCGCGCGGGGACAGGCGACGTTACTCAGTGGCCGAGGTGAACCGCCCGTAGAAGGAGTACACATACGAAGCGGCGGTACTCATATATTGATAGGCATATGCGCCGAAGCCCTCAGCGCCCGCCTGGTAGATATCCTGGGTGTAGTAGACGTAGCCCTCTTCCTCGTTATAGAGCCAGCGGCCTTGGCTCAGGTTCAGGTTGAACTCGTTGAGCTGCTCGTAGACCTTCAGGGGGTCGGCGTCCGCGGGAACGCTGCACATGCGGCAGACCACCCGGGCAGCGCCGTCCAGGCACTGGCAGTATACGTCGATGGTGTCGGAATCCGTGGCGTTGTTGGCATTGTAGGAGATCATGATTTCGTCGTCGAAACCGTCGCCGTCGGTATCTCGGGCGGTGTAGTTCTCCCAGCCCACGGTAGGCAGGTATTCCTTCAGGGAGGTGGCAGTGGAGAATTCAGCGGCTTCCTCTCCCAGGGCGCAGGTAAGCGCCGGCAGAACCAGCGCCATGCAGCACAGCAGGCAGAACCATTTTTTCATAGAGCGTTTCCTCCTTCGCGCATCCGGCTCACTGGAACATGGCGACCAGCTCGTCGTAATGCTGGTCCATGATCAGTGCGGCAATGTACATGTTCCGTTCCACCATGTGGCCAAACTCGGCGTCCTTCACATAAGGAATCTCGATGCAGGGATAGATGCTCCCATTCTGCGTGTTGTAAATAAACCGCACGAAGGAGACGGAATCATTGACGCTTTCCAGGTTCTGGTACAGCTGAAGCATGTCCGACGTGTCAGGCTGCAACGCGGGTCCCACCCGAATGGACGCGCTGGCCTCATAGGCATAGATCTGGACGACGATTTGCTCCAGCTCCTTGCTGGTGGCAGGCGTGTAGGCGGCGGCAAGCACGTCCACGGAGTCGCTGCCCTCCAGAACGGTATACTTGACGCCGGCTTCGTCCAGGTAGGCGGCGATTTCCCGCGTGGTGTCAAAGTGGAACGTATCCTCCGCGGACGCGGTGCTCCAACTGGTGAAGAAAAGACAAAGGAACGCCAAAAACAGACAGGCTTGACGCTTCAAAGAGATGCACTTCCTTTTCGATGAGTATGTTTGCAGCATACACTTTTGTTGCCATTTTGTCAAGGCATGGGCGGCCCTGACGCGCCGGATTCATACAATTTTTCCCAATTGCGTATGCACGGCGGCGGAGTGGGTATGGCGGCGCATCCGTTGGGCGGGTTCCCGGCAGAGAAGAAGCGCCGGAGAGGTTTTGCTCCTCTCCGGCGCACAGATGGCGTATGGTGCCATTGGCTGCATTTACTCCACGGTGGGCATCTCCGTCATTCGCAGGCGCGCGCAGCCGTAGGGGATCATCCGCACCGGCCGGGGTTCGCCCTGCGCCTTGCGGGAGCGGGGCTCCAGGGCGGCGACGCCATCCACCAGGGGCCAATCCACCGGCGCCAGCATGGCGGTGATTTCCACCGGCGGCTGGTTGGCGCCGAAGGGCAGGTCGCCCACTGCACGCTCGGTTACGGCAAAGTGCCGGTCCGCGGTGAAGGCGTAGTTCCATGGGGATTCCGGGAAAATCTCATAGTCGCAGTAGGGGAACTTGCGCTCCACGCCGTCCCGGACATACTCCAGCTTTTCCCAGCGTTCGTCGATGGCTACGCTGAAGAGCAGCGGACCGCGCCATAGCGCCTGCATATTTCGAGGCCGGGCCACGGTTTCGCAGGCAAACTCCAGCGTCACCAGGATATCCGTGGCGCCGGACCATTCCTGCGCCAGGGTGAAGAAGCTTCCAGGCTGGGCGGTCGCGCCGTTGACCGTGGCGGACTTGGCGCAGCCGGGAATGCGCAGCTTGAGCTCGAAATGCATGGGGCCGTCCGCCGTCACCCGGTAACGGAGGGTGTTGCGGAAGGGGTATTCCGTTTCCAGGCTGCAGGTGACCGCGTGCCCGTCAATCACAGTGCGCACCGTGGCGGGGGCCAGCGCTCCGGAGACGATGCCCTTTTCCGAGCGCAGGAAGGTGGACAGGGCAAACTTGGGCCAGCTCTGGTTGAAGTTGGCGGTGCAGCAGCCGAAGTTGGGCTCCAGGCCAAACAGATGGCTGTCGGGCCCGTTGGTGCCGAAGATCACGCGGTCCTTGGGCAGCAGGGCGCAGCGGACCTGATTGGTCTGCTGGTCGTATTGGTGGGTCCACATGTCGGCGCTTATCGTGGCGGGGAGGGCATTGAAGGCCAACCGCTCCAGGAAATCGCCCCATACGGGGTCGCCGGAAATGGCCAACAGCTGTTCATAGGAATACATGGCCTCCACGACGCTGCAAAGCTCGGTGCCCTGCACGGGGCTATCGCCCATGACGCATTCATCGCCGGTGAAATGTCCCATGGCCATGCCATGATAGCGGAACAGCTCCTCCAGCATGTGCCGGGCGAAGGCTTCCGGATCGCTGCCGTCCATGCGGGAGACCAGCGCCCCCTGCTTGATGGCCATGGCCAGGTTCACCGCGTGGGTGGAGTAGGTCCACACCCGCTGCGGCTCCTGATCCGCATAGGGGGCGAAGAGGCGCTCGTAATCGTAGCCCTGCTGCTGCAGCCGCCGGGCCAGGCGCAGCATCCATTCCTCCGGGCGGCGCTCATAAAGCCAGTACAGGGGGATCAGCGTCTCAAACCAGCGCAGGGAGGCCCAGTTGTGCAGCGTGGTGGCGCGGGTAAACACCCACAGGTTGTCAAAGAAGCGGTACAGCGCGTCCTCCACCCTGGGATCGCCGCTTAGATCCGCATACATGGCCAGCACCTTGGCAATCAGGATGCCGGACCACAGGTCGTAGGTATGCCGCTCTTCCGGGGGGCAGGGGCAGAGCCAGCCGTCCTCGCACTGGCGGTCCAGAATACCGTTCACATAGCGCTGCGCCCTGGAAATCAGGTCCTCGTCCCGGAGCAGATAGGCCAGGGGAACGAAACCGTCCAGCCAGTAGGGCACGCGCTCCCAGCCGTCCCGGTCGCCGCCGATCCAGCGGCTGTCCCGCACGTCCGGCCAGATTTTGTCCAGATGGCCGCTGAGGCCCTCCGCCTGAAGCTGGAGCTGGCGCTTCAGCCAGCCCTGGGGTTCAATCTCCCCATGGGAGAAAAAGCGCAATTGCGGTTGCGTGAGCATGAAAGACGACTCCTTTCGCGGTGTGGGGTTACGGGGTGGGGGTCACGCAGAGGCGGCCGGGCGTCACACGCATTTCATCGATGCGGGCGCAGCGCGTGTCCACGTCCGTCCGGGGCTCCGACAGGTCGCGCCCGTGGTAGACGATGTAGCACTTGCCGTCCTCAAAGAAAACGCTGTTGTGTCCCACGCCTTCCATAAAGGCGTTCTTTTTCATCAGCGGCTGATAGGTGCGCTCGTCGGGATACTTTTGCCAGGAAAGGGCGCGCAGATCCGCATCCTCGGGCGCCTGGGCCGTGCAGTAGCCGATGAAGTACGTGGGATTCTGGTAGCACGCACCGGAGTACATCAGGTAATGGTATCCCTGATGGTAGAAGTAGAACGCGCCCTCGATGGTGTGCCAATGCTGTCCCGGGCGGAAACGGTCGCGCATGAAGATTTCCTCGTCCAGCGTGGGCTCCACCACGCAGACGGGCTGCCCCGCTAGCTGATCGGGCGCGACCATCCGGTCGCAGAAAATGCGCGTGCCCGGTCGCTGCGCTTCATAGGCGTTGTTGCAGTAAAAATGTACAGCCCGGAGGGCTTACGCACCACATGGGGATCAATGGAGAAGGGCGGCAGCAGATCCTTTACATAGGTGAAAGGACCGGCGGGGCCGTCCGCTACGGCCAGGCGCAGCTGCTGCGTGTGGGGATCGGTGGAGCCCTGGGGCACGCTGGAGTAATACATGTAATATTTGTTGTCCAGCTCCAGCACCGCAGGGGCCCAGCACTCCTCCTGGCCGGGCATGTCCAGGCGGACGCCCTCGTAGCGCCAGCCGCTTGTCAGCGCGTCGCTGCTGTACACCTGGCCGCCGGTGGCGTACAGGTAGTACCGACCGTCTTGGGCCTTGATCAGGTAGGGATCCGCATGGGCCAGGGGGGCAGGATCATCGGGGGCGCGGCGGTATAGCTTCATGGCGATGCCTCCTTCCGGCAAGGGCTTCAGTCTGCCGCGGGAACAAAGCGGAGCACGTTCCAGCTCAGAGCCGGAATGCGCAGGGTAGCTTTCTCGCCGTCCATGGCGCCGCCAGGTCCGGCGGAAGGGCGCACGGTAAAGGGCGCCGCCTCGGTGTTGGCGGCCTTCACGTCGTCGTGGTGGAGGAGTATGTGCTCCTCCAGGCGAAGGTTGCCCAGACCATGGAGATCCATATCCAGGCTGAAATCCTCCTGCTGGTGCCGGTTGACGCAGAATACCGTCACGCTGCCGTCGTCAGCGCGGGTGGCCGCTGCATCCAGATAGGGGACCTTTTCGTAATCCTTGCAGTCGTAGCAAGGGCTGTCCACCGCCGCCAGCAGGGAGGCGCCGCGGCCATAGCGGGACATGTGCTGGAAGGGATAGTAGGTGGTCTGGGCCCAGCATCCGCCGCCGTTGCGGGTGAGGATGGGCGCGATGACGTTGACCAGCTGCGCCAGGCAGGCGATTTTGACCCGGTCCGCATGGCGCAGGAAGGTGATCAGGATGGAGCCGGTCAGCAGCGCGTCCTCAAAGTTGTAAACATCCTCCACCATGGCGGGAGCATGCCCCCAGCGCTGGGGTTTCGTCTCTTCGGATTCCTGCTCCCCGCTGTGGTAGCACAGGTTCCATTCGTCAAAGGAGAGGTGGATGGACTTGTGGGCGTGCTTTTTACCCTTGACGACGTCGCATAGGGCGATGACCGAGCGGATGAAGTCGTCCATGTCCATGGTCTGGGCCAGGAAATCCGCGGTGCTGTTGGTGGGATGGCCATAGTAGCGGTGCAGGGAGATGTAATCGATGTTGTCATAGCACTCGTCCAGCACCGCCCATTCCCACTCCCCAAAGGTGGGCATGCCAAAGCCGGAGGAGCCGCAGGCCACCAGCTCAATGGAGGGATCCACCCACTTCATCAGCTTGGCGGACTCGTTGGCGACGCGGGCGTATTCCGTAGGGGTTTTGCGGCAGATCTGCCAGGGACCGTCCATTTCGTTGCCCAGGCACCACAGGTGGATGTTAAACGGCTCCTTCCGGCCGTTGGCGATGCGCATGTCCGAAAATTTGCTGCCGCTGGGATGGTTGGCGTATTCGATGATGTCCCGGGCCTGCTCGGGGCCGCGGGTGCCCAGGTTGACGCAGTACATGGGGGCGATGTCCGCCTTGGAGCACCAGTCGCAGAACTCATGCATGCCCACCGCGTTGGTTTCCGTGCAGGCCCAGGCCAGGTCCAGGCGCTTGGGGCGGTTGGGTCCCACGGAATCCTCCCAGTTGAAGCCGGAGACAAAGTTGCCTCCGGGATAGCGCACGGTGGTTACTCCCAGGCCGCGCACTTTTTCCAGCACGTCCTGGCGGAAGCCCTGGGCGTCCGCGGTGGGATGGCCGGGCTCGTAGATGCCGCCATAGACGGTGCGTCCCATGTGTTCGATAAAGGAACCATAGATGCGGGGATCAATCCGGCCGATGGTATAGGCTTTGTCCAGGGTGATGCGAGCGTGCATCATAGGCGGTGTCCTCCTTAGCAGATCGTTGGATTTCTCATGGCGCGCCTCCATGGGGCTGCTGTAGCCATGATACCATAAAGCCGGAGCGTAGAGCAGATAGGATCGTTGGGGATACTTGGATAATCATCATAGATTTTGCGCGGGCGGGCGCCGGCGCGGCGCGCCCGGTTGACGGTCCCATGCCGGTAGGGTATAATGGCCTCAAAATGTCGGGTTTTGCGCAGGAGAAGAGGGATGTGCCATGAACAAGCCGTATTCCATTTACGGGCGAATTGTGATCATCGTGCTGATTCCCATGCTGTTTCTCACCGGGCTGCTTTTTGGCGTATACCAGGTGTTTTACGCCATGTCCGTGGATCAGGCGGAGGAAAACTTTGCCCTGCAGACGGAGCAATATGTGAGCAACTTTGAGCGCAGGCTGGAGGACATTGCCGACATGGCCCAGAGCATAGGCTACTCCGACAGCGTGCAGAAGTACTTTGCCCGCATGACTTCCCAGGAGCGGGTGGAGAACTACAAATCCGTGCGCCAGCTGTTCGACGCCGTGGCGAAGACCGTCCCGGGGGTCATGGCCATCTATGTGGGGAATCACGCCGGGGTGTTTGTGGAGTCGGGGAATGGGAACCTGCGGTATTTTCAGGGGGCGTATCTAAACCGCAACATGTGGGCGGGGGAGAGCAAGCAGGCGTGGTTTACGGAGCTGTTCACCCTGGAGAACAGCGATGTTCCGCGCTACTGCGTCTACTATGCCCCGGTGGGCATCATCACGCCCATCAGCATGATGAACGAAGCGGACGTGCTCACCTGCGGCGTGCTCATCGACCTGGGACAGCTGCTCCCCGTCAGGGACGGGGCCAGTCAGGGAATCATGGAGGTGCTGGAGAGCCAGGGGCAGATCATCGCCTCCAGCGCGCCGCTTTCCCAGCAGGAGACGGAGGCGCTGGAGCGCTCGATGACCTCCGGGGAGATGGAGGAGCGGCCGTTGATCCGCGTCGGTCAGGAGGATTATCTTTTCAGCGCGGTCAGCCTGTCCAGCCTCAATGGCCTGGGCTACGGATGCTTTGTGCCGGTATCCCTCATGATGCGGGATGTGAACAACCTCAGCGTGTTCCTGTGGGTGTGCGTGGCCGGCTGCCTGGCGCTGGTGGCGCTGCTGATGGGGCTGCTGCGGCAGAGCATTGTTAAGCCCATCAAGGCCATGGTGCAGGACATGTGCGTAATCACAAAAAAGCGTAACAAGATCCGCGTGTCCAACGTGGCGGAGCTCAAGCTGCTGGCCACGGGCATCAACGACATGCTTAACAAGCTGACCCAGAGCCAGGATCAGGAAATGCGAAACATGGAGCGCATTCACGAGCTGGAGTACAACAAAATGCAGGCGGAGATGTTCGCCTACCGCAGCCAGATGAATCCGCACTTTCTGTTCAATACGCTCAACAGCATGGTGGGCATGTCGGTGCATTACCGCATCCAGCCGCTGGAGGAGCTGAGCATGTCCCTTTCGGAGTGCATGCAGTACGCGCTGCGGGCGCCGGACCAGGTGCTGCTCCAGCAGGAGCTGCAGCATTTGGACAGCTATATGAATATCCTTCAAATTCGCATGCCGGACAAATATCATCTGCGGCGCCATGTGCAGCCGCAAACGCTTTCCTGCTCCGTGCTGAGCCTGATGCTTCAGCCCCTGGTGGAAAACGCCATTCAGCACGGCTTTCACGACAGCCAGAAACAAGCGCCCTGCATCATCGGCGTGCAGGCGTGGATGGACGGCGGGGAGGGGCTGCTTCACGTCCGGGTGGCGGACAACGGCAAGGGAATCTCTCCTGAAAAGCTGGCGAAGGTGCAGGCGCGCATGGAGATGCAGGGACCCATTGAGGATCGGGAACATATCGCGCTGATCAACATTTGCCGCCGGCTGCGCATTGCGTATGGGGAGCGGTGCACGCTGCGGCTGACCACGCGGCAGGGGTATTACACCTGCGTGGAGATTCAGCTGCCGGCGGAGCGCCGCGAGGAGGACCTGCGGTAGCCGTCCGGGGAAACGCCAAAGGTTTTTTTGAACACCCGGGAAAAATAGGCGCTGTCCGGATAGCCCATGCGCTCGGAAATCTCCTGCACGGATTCGGAGGTCTCCATCAGCGCCTGCGCGGCCAAATGCATGCGCACGTGCTTGAGAAAATTCATCACCGTCATGCCGCTGTGCTCACGAAAGCTGCTGCACAGGTATGCCTTGTTGACAAAGAAGTGCTCGGCCAGCCCGTTCAGGGTCAGCGGGCTGGCGTGATGCTCCAGAATATACGCTTGGATCTGCGCGGTCTCGTCA